>QZJD01000037.1 GCA_003604995.1 Desulfobulbus sp.
CACCAGAAAAGCAAATAATATAAAGCTTACAATATAAACATTTCTATCGTTTTGCATTTTGAACCCTCCATTATCCGTTATTATTCTATTTCCATAACAAGTTATTGAGCAGTTTTCCGGATAACATTCCTGAAAATTTGTCCATGGCCAATATCTATGCCGCCGGATGGGCGTTTTCTAACTGGATACCATGCTTTTCCTGCATATTATCCAGTTTTCCGGATAACTCCGTGGACATGAGCGTTCCCGCGAAATTCCCGGTTCTTTTCCATGGTTGTGGGTCCAAATGGCAGAGCAGAACCGACGCCGATGCGTTTTGCAACCTGTTGCAATGCCTGGAGCGGCTGTTCAGTGTTTGCCTTTTTGCGGGCGCGGCGGGATTCCGGAACCGGATCGTGTTCCAGGCGGCCGGCAGGGGTAGTATTGCTCTTGGCGGCAGGATGTGCATGCGGTCTCGCCCTTTTTGAAATGATCAGACATTATGCCCCGCAAGCATGCAGGGCTCATTCTTGTTTGATTCACCATTTTCAGAGTTTAGTCAAGGACAATGAGCTGAAACTTTCGGAGTTACAGGATAATAACCATTCCTGACATTCCAGTTGAATAGCTCTGCGGTTCGGAAGGAGGGTTCAGCCGGTTTGCGTTGCGCTGCCGCTCACATCCCACCTTGTATCTACGGGACGATCTGACGGACAGGGTGTAGCGATTACCTGCCAGGCAAGTGACAACCGGGCTTTGCGGCGGGGCGAAGCAGCTCCTGGTAATTGCCGTGCGGTGGGATGATATTGCCGGCCTTGGCCCCTACACGAACTCCAGACTCACCGGGCAGTGGTCGGACCCGAGGATGTCGTCATGGTTGGCGGCTCCCTTGACCCGGGATTCGCTGGCCGGGTCCACCAGAAAGTAGTCGATGCGCCAGCCGACGTTCTTGGCGCGGGCGCTGAAGCGGTAGCTCCACCAGGTGTATTGGCCGGGCTCCTGGTTGAACTTGCGGAAGGTGTCCACGTAGCCGGCGCCGGTGATCTCGTCCATCCAGGCCCGTTCCCGGGGGGAGTAGCCGGGGTTGCGTTCGTTGGCCTTGGGGTTGGCCAGGTCGATGGGCTTGTGCGCCACGTTGAAATCGCCGCAGGCCACCACGGACTTCTTCTCGGCCAGGCGGTCCAGGAAGGCGCGGACCGCCTGGTTGAACTCCACGCGGAAGTCGATGCGCTTCAGTTCAGGCTGGGCGTTGGGGAAATAGATATTGACCAGATAGAAGTCGTCGAACTCCAGGGTCAGGACCCGTCCCTCGTGGTCGAACTCCGGATGCTCCAGGCCGTAGAGCACCTGCACGGGCTTGCGGCGGGTGTAGACCGCGGTGCCGGCGTACCCCTTTTTCCGGGCCGGGTACCAGTAGGAGGTGTAGCCGTCGATATTCACGACTTCCGGCGGCAGCTGGTCCGGCAGGGCCTTGATCTCCTGGAGGGCGAAGACGTCGGCGTCCAGTTCGAAAAAGGCATCGAGAAAACCCTTGCCCAGGGCGGCGCGCAGGCCGTTCACGTTCCATGATACAAGCTTCATCCTGGTTTCCCTTGTTGCGGGGAGCGGTTCGCTGCGCATCGTCTCTTTCGGGGGCTTGCGCGGCACGACCCCCAGCCTGGGACAGAAGGCGTTCAGCACGCAGCGGTCGCAATGGGGCCGGACCGGCTTGCAGGTGCCCTGGCCGAAGGCCACCAGGATGGAATTGATCGTGAGCCAGTATTGCGGGGGCAGCTTTGCCCGCAGGGCCATCTCCGTCTCCAGCGGGGTTTTAGTTTGTACGTACCCCCAGATGTTCATGATCCGGTGCACATGGGTGTCCACGCAGATGGCCGGCTTGGCGAAGGCCACCGCCCGCACCAGGTTGGCGGTCTTGCGGCCCACGCCGGGCAGGGTGACCAGCTCCTCCACCTCGTCGGGCACCCGGCCGCCGAACCGCTCGTTCAACGCGCCGGGCAGCTCGGCCAGGAAACGGGCCTTGTTGCGGAAAAAGCCCACCGGCTGGATCAGCTTTTCCAGCCGTTCGACCGGCAGGCGGGCCAGTGTTTCGGGCGTGTTCGCCTCCTTGAACAGCCTTCGGCAGGCGGCCGCGGTAACCTCGTCCCTGGTGCGGGCGGAAAGGATGGTGGCCACCAGGACCTGGAAGGGGTCCCTGCTCTGGGCGGCGATCAGATCCACCACCGGTACCTGATAGGTTGCCACCTCAGGTTCCAGCAGGGCAATGGCCCGGTCAATGGGAAAATCGCTCATCGTCGCCTATTCCTCCAGGTAGTTGTGCGGCAGGGTAACGGCCTCGCTGATGGTCGCGCAGCCCATGAGGAGCATCAGCAGCCGGTCCAGGCCCAGGGCCACCCCGGCGGTCTCGCCCATGTTGGCGAGCTCGGTGAGAAACCGCTCCGGCATGGCGCTGTAGACATTACCGGCCTGCCGCGACCGGCGCAACTCCTCGGCAAAGCGGAGCCGCTGCTCCCCCGGATCGATCAATTCGGAAAAGCCGTTGGCCAGCTCAATGCCGGCGATATACAACTCGAAGCGCTCGGCAACCGTGGGGTCGTCGGCGCGGCGCCGGGCCAGGGAAGCCAGTTCCGCCGGATAGTCGCAGAGAAAGACCGGCCGCGCCCAGCCGAGATGCGGCTCGATCGTCGTGACCAGCACCTCGTCAAACGTGTTCTCGCGCAGGGCCTCGGCCGGGTCCATTCCGGCATGGCGGCGGAAGGCCTCCTTTACGGTCAACCGCTCCCAGGGGCCGGCCAGGGAGACCGACCGCTCCCCGTGCCGCAAAAGGTCAGGTCCGGCCAGGCCTGGCAGGCCCGGAACAGAGGCGGCGAGCGCCCGGACAAACGCCTCGCACTCCGTCATCAGCTCCCTGTAACTCCAGCCGACGTGGTACCATTCGAGGAGGGTGAACTCGCTCTGGTGCAGGCGGCCTTTTTCCTCCTTACGGAAACAGTGACAGATCTGGAAGAGCCGGTCGCAGCCCTGGGCGAGCAGCCGCTTCATGCACTGCTCCGGCGAGGTGTGCAGGAACCACTCTTCCGAGGCAAACGGCTTGATATGGGTTTCAGGAAGAAGGACCGGCAGGCGGATGGGGGTATCGACCTCGATATAGCCCCGGCCCCGGAAAAAAGAACGCACCGCCTGCAACAGGTCGGAACGCTGCTGCAGGCGGTGCGGTGAAATCACGGTTCTGCTCAAAATGGGGATGGAATGCAATTCCGTCCCCGGCCGGCGTTAACCCTTGACCCGGGTGATATACTCGCCGGTACGGGTATCGATCTGGATGCGGTCGCCCTCCTCGACAAAGGGGGGCACCCAGACCACGTAGCCGGTCTGGACGGTGACCGGCTTGGAGTCCGAGCCAGAGGTGTCGCCCTTGGCCCAGGGATCGGCCTTGATCACCTCCAGATTGACAAAGGTGGGCAGGCTGACGTCAATGGGCTTGCTGCCGAAAAAGAGGATCTGCACCTCCATGTTGTCCACCAGGAAATTGATATTGTCGCCCAGCTGCTCCTTGTTCAGGAAGATCTGCTCGTAGGAGGCGGTGTCCATGAAATGGTACTCGTTGTCCTGGGAATAGAGGAACTGCATGGTCCGCTCCTCCAGGTCAGGCTTTTCGAACTTGTCGTTGGAACGGTAGGTGTTGGTGAACTGGATGCCGGTGATCATATTGCGCATTTTGGTCCGGTACAGGGCCTGCCCCTTGCCGGGCTTGGAAAACTCGAACTCGGTGACGATGTAGGGCTCCCCGTCGATCTGGACCTTGAGGCCCTTGCGCAAATCAGATGCTGTATACATATCCTTTTTCTCTAAAAATTAGGGTTGATCTTGAGCGGGACCATGTTACGGGATGAGCGGTTTTTTTGCAACTTCTTCCTTATCTTTTCTTGTCATTACCGGCGATCTTTTATACAGTTGTAAATTTATTTCCCGCACCCGTACCGAACCGCCCGCGCGCCCATGACGATCAAGGCTGGAATCCTCTCCGACACCCATCTCCATCGCGCCGATGATGCCTTCATCAGCCTGACCCGGCAGTGCTTTGCCGGCTGCGCGGTGATCATCCACGCCGGCGACCTGACCGGTATCGCCGTCCTGGACGCCTTTGCCGGCAAGGAGATCCATGCGGTCTACGGCAATATGTGCGACGCAAGCGTTTCGCTTGCCCTGCCGCGGCAGACCACCTTTCAGCTGGGCCGCTTCACCGTCGGCCTGGTCCACGGCGCCGGCCTGGGCCGGGACATCGAACTCAGGCTCTGGGGCCTGTTTCCGGAGGCCGACTGCATGATCTACGGCCACACCCACCGGCCGGTCTGCCACCGCCAAGGCGGGGTCCTGTTCCTCAACCCCGGCGCCTTCCGCTCCACCGGCCCGTACGGCGCGCCCGGCACCTACGCCATCCTGGAGGCGGGCGACGAGCTGCGCGGGACCATCCACCAGGTCCCGGTCCAATCATGAACACCCTGTGGACGCCCTGGCGGATGGAGCATGTCACCGGCGCCGCCCCCCGGCCCGACGGCTGCCTGTTTGAGCCGCCCGGCCGGGGGTCGGCGAGTCCCGAGCATCTGCTCCTCTACCGGGACCGACTCCTGGTGGTGCTGCTTAACCGTTTTCCCTATGCCAACGGCCATCTGCTGGTCGCGCCCCGGCGCCATGTCGGCGAACTGATTGCCCTGACCCCGGAGGAAAACCAGGCGCTCATGGCCATGCTCCAGCAAGCCTGGCGAATCCTGCAAGAACGCCTCCGGCCGGCCGGCTGCAACATCGGCCTGAACATCGGCCCGGTCGCCGGCGCCGGCATCGTTGACCATCTCCATTTTCACCTGGTGCCCCGCTGGGCCGGAGACCACAACTTCATGACCGTGCTCGCCGAGGTCCGGACCATCCCCCAGCACCTGGCGGAAACTTTCAACCAGCTGCTGCCGGACTTCCAGCAGTTGCTTCCCCACGGTGCCGCCCATGGACAACCCTGACGTGAAGATGACCCCCATGCTCCAGCAGTACCTGGAGATCAAGGGGCAGAACCAGGATGCCATCCTGTTCTACCGCATGGGCGACTTCTACGAGATGTTTTTCGACGATGCGGTCACCGCCGCCAAGGTGCTGGGCATCACCCTGACCTCGCGCAGCAGCAAAGAGGAGGAGAACAAGGTGCCCATGTGCGGGGTGCCTTTTCACGCGGTGTCCGGCTATCTGGCCCGGATGGTCAAGGCCGGCTTCCGGGTGGCCATCTGCGAGCAGACCGAGGACCCCAAGCAGGCCAAGGGGATCGTGAAACGCGAGGTGATCCGGGTGGTCACCCCGGGGGTAACCACCGAGGAGCAGCTGTTGGACGCCCGCAGCAATCGCTATGTCTGCGCCATGGCCCTCCAGGCCGGAACGAAAAACAAGATGCTCGCGGGTCTGAGCTTTCTCGACGTTTCCACCGGCGACTTCCTGGTGAGCGAAGTAGCGCTGCCGGAAAAGAGCTTCAACCCGCTCATCGAGGAGACCACCCGTATCCAGCCCGCGGAAGTGCTGATCAGCGACCGCGACCGTGAACGGCTGGCCCCGGCCCTGGAGCTTCTGCGCACCCTGCTGCCCGGCCTCTGCGTCACCACCCGCCAGGACGCCATCTTTGCCCCGGACACCGCGCGGCTGACCCTTAACGATCATTTCCGCACCGCCAGCCTGGCCGGATTCGGCTGCGAGGCGATGAGCGCGGGGATCCGCGCCGCCGGCGGCCTGCTCGCCTATATCCAGGAAACCCAGAAGACCGACCTCTCTTTCATCCAGCGCCTGCGACCCCTGGAGCACGAAGGCTTTCTGATCATCGACGAGTCGTCGCGGCGCAACCTGGAACTCACCGAGACGATCATCGGCTCCAAGCGCGAAGGGTCCCTGCTTTCGGTCCTGGACCTGACCTGCACCCCCATGGGCGCGCGGCTCCTGCGCAACCGCCTCCTTTTTCCCCTGCAGGACCGCGCGGCGATCCGGGAGCGGCTGGACAGCGTCGAAACCCTGGTCCTGGACCAGGACCGCCGCCGGCAGTTGCGTCAGGCCCTTGCCGGCATCGCAGACCTGGAACGGCTGTGCAGCCGCCTGGTCCTCGGGCACGGGAACGCCCGGGACATGAGCGGGCTCAAGGTCTCCCTGGCCCGGCTGCCCGAGCTGCAGGGGCTGGTGGCCGATCTCCCCCCGGGCCTGCTCCGTTCGACCGGAGACGAACTGGACCTGCTCGCCGACCTGCACGAGCTGATCGAGCAGGCGATCCGCGACGACGCGCCGGTCACCCTTCGGGATGGCAACCTGATCCGGGAAGGCTATCACCCGGAACTCGACGAGCTGATTGTGCTCCTGCGCGACGGCAAGCAGATGATCCTCGGCCTGGAGGAAAAAGAACGGGCCCGCACCGGCATCGCCAAGCTGAAGGTCGGCTATAACCGGGTCTTCGGCTACTACTTCGAGCTGTCCCGCGCCCAGACCGCCGAGCTGCCGCCGGACTTCATCCGCAAGCAGACCCTGGTCAACGCCGAGCGGTTCATCACCCCTGAGCTGAAGGAGCTGGAAAACAAAATCGCCACCGCCCAGGAGCGGCGGCTGGAGCTGGAATATGCCCTGTTCTCGGAGATCCGCGCCCGGATCGCCGGGGAGAGCGAACGGATATTAGGGACCGCGGCCCGGGTGGCGGCCATCGACTTCCTGGCCTGTCTGGCCGAAGCGGCGGCGCGCTATCATTACCGCAAACCCGAGGTTACCGACCGCGACGAGATCAGGATCACCGCCGGCCGCCATCCGGTGATCGAACGGGCCATGGACCCGGGCCGCTTCGTGCCCAACGACATCGTGCTCGACCAGGACCGGCACGAGCTCCTGATCATCACCGGCCCGAACATGGCGGGCAAATCAACGGTGCTGCGCCAGACCGCGCTCATCGTGCTCATGGCGCACCTGGGCAGTTTTGTTCCGGCGGAGCAGGCCGAAATCTGCCTGGTGGACCGCATCTTCACCCGGGTCGGGGCCATGGACGACCTGCGCCGCGGCCAGTCCACCTTCATGGTGGAGATGAACGAAACCGCCAACATCCTCAACAACGCCACCGACCGCAGCCTGGTGATCCTGGACGAGATCGGCCGGGGCACCTCCACCTACGACGGCCTGGCTATTGCCTGGGCGGTGACCGAGGAGCTGGCCTCCATCGGCGGCCGCGGGGTCAAAACCTTATTCGCCACCCACTACCACGAGCTGACCGACCTGGCCGCCACCAACGAGCGGATCCAGAACTACTCCATCGCGGTGCGGGAGTGGAACGACACGATCATCTTCCTCCACCACCTGATCAAAGGGGCGACCAACCGCAGCTACGGCATCCAGGTGGCGGCCCTGGCCGGGGTGCCGGACCACGTGGTCAACCGCGCCCACGAAATCCTGAAGAACATCGAACAAGGCGAGTTCACCCGAAACGGTGAGCCGGCCATCGCCGTGTCCAAACAAAAGAAAAAAGAGGACCGGCACCACCCCAGCCAGCTGCCGCTCTTTCAGAGAAAGGACGATCCGCTGCGCGACTTGCTGCGGGAGGTCAAACCGGACCGCCTGAGCCCGCTGGAGGCGTTGCAGTTGCTCTATGAGGTCAGAAATCTGCTGGATCAGGATTGATGGCGTCGCAACAAGCCCGATCTCCTGCGTTGTGGCGGGTTCGGCCAATGCTCGCGTTGGGTTATGGGCCGCAGCCTTACCCGTCTACGGGCTGGTGACAGACGGTTTTCTGCTGAATCGGCAAGCCCATGTGGTCAACACCCAGGCTAACAGCCTTCAGCCTTCAACCTAAACCACCTTCTTCATAACGATTTTGCTGGAAAATTTTTCATTTTCCACGATAATAGAGCCAACATGGCTACCAGTAAAAATCTCCATACCGGGTCACGGCCGGACAACGCGCCATGACACGTTTTTTTTCGTTCCCTCTCTCCTTGTCCCTGTTGTTCCTGCTGCTGTGCCAGATGGCCGCCGCCCCTCTTTCCGCGCAGGACCTCCTCACCGGCGGCGCATCCTCCAGCCCCGCCGCCCAGAACTACCTGACGGCCAAGGACTACTATTTTCTCCTGGTACGCGATGAAAAAACCCAGAGCGAACGGCAAAACTGGCTGAAGGGAATCAAGGACTTTCGCGAGATTTACCAGAAGGATCCCAAGGGAGAACTGGCACCGAACTGCCTGTTCATGATGGCCAAGATGTACTACCGGATGTTCATGCACTTCAAGGACAAGACCGATTTGGACAACTCCCTGGCCAACTACCGGGAAATCTGGACCGGCTTTCCTGAGAACACACTGGCCGACGACGCCCTTTTCTGGAGCGGCGAGATCCTGCTCAAGGACAAACGAGATCGCGCCGGCGCGGTGAAGCTCTACACCACCCAGGTCGATCGGTTTCCCGAGGGCGACAAGTATGTGGAGGCGGTGAGCCGCCTGCGGGAGCTCGACGCCAAGTTCGGAACCGGCCTGCCCGCCGCTCTGCAGGGCAAGAATGCCGCTGCCGGCCTGGTCAAGGTGCTGCCGGTCAAGTACTGGTCTTCCGACGAATATACCAGAATCGTGATCCGCTCCTCGGGTCCGGTTCGCTACAGCTCGGCCCTGGCTGACGCGCAGGAGAATAAACCCCGCCGCCTGGATATCGATTTTGTCCAGAGCACCATCGAGCCTCAATACACGGCCCCGGTCGCCATCAGGGACGGCCTGCTCCAACAGATCCACTCCAGCCAGTACAACCCGACCACCGTCCGGGTCGCCATTGCCATCGACGAGATCTCCTCCTACAAGATCTTCAGCCTGAACGATCCCTTCCGGGTGATCGTGGATATCCACGGCCCACAGGGCATCATCGCCACCCCCAAGACCCTGCCCGAATTCCGGCCGGAACGCATCGATCCTGCTGTCCTCGCGCAGAAAGAGCCTCCGCCTTCGCCCAAGCCGGAACCCGATACCAGGGAGGCCGTTGCTTCAGCATCCGCGGAGAGCGAGGTGGTAATTCTCGAAGATCAGAAAAAACGTAAACCGGCCACCGCTGCCGGCGGGACGGATTTCCGGGCGACCGGCGGTCTTTCCCTGGCCCAGCAGCTGGGGCTTGGCGTCCGGCGCATCGTCATCGACCCGGGCCACGGCGGCAAGGATCCCGGAGCCATGGCGCACGGCCTGAAAGAAAAGGACATCACCCTGCTGGTGGCGAAAAAGACAGCGGAAATCCTCCAGGAAACCTATAATTACGAGGTGATCCTCACCCGGACCAAAGATGTCACCCTGCCCCTGGAGGAGCGGACCGCACTGGCCAATACCCACAAGGCGGATCTGTTCATCTCCATCCATGTCAATTCCCATCCCCGACCCTCAACCAGCGGCGTGGAAACCTTTTTCCTGAACCTGGCCACCAACAACGAGGCCATGCGGGTAGCGGCCTTGGAGAACGCTACCTCTTCTCACAACATCAGCGAGTTACAAGATATCCTCACCGACCTGATGCAGAACTCCAAGATCCAGGAATCCTCCATTCTCGCCGAATATGTCCAGAAAAAACTGAGTATGGGGCTGGGCGGCAGGTATGCAACCAAGGATCTGGGGGTGAAGCAGGCGCCCTTCTATGTCCTGATCGGCGCGGAAATGCCGGCGATCCTCGCCGAGATTTCCTTCATCAGCAACAAAACGGAAGCGGAGCGCTTGCGGCAGGAGACGTATCTGGGTGAAGTCGCCGGCCATATCGCGGCCGGCGTGGCGGGCTACGCGGACCACCAGGCTACCGCCGCGGCGCGGCTGTAGCCTGGTGGTTCACATCGTTCAGATGTATTTACAGGGAAACTTCCGGTCCACGGTCAGGCTCCGCCCCTCAAGGTAGCGCTGGATGGACTCCGCAGCGACCTTGCCCTGATACACTGCCTTGGCGGCGGTCTGCGGGCCAAGAACATTGTCGCCGCCGGCAAAAACCCATTCCACATTTGTTTGCAGGGTCAGGGGGTCAACCTCATAGGTGCCCCAGGAGGTCAACTTGAACTCCACGCCCTTGTCTGCCGTATGGTCCACCTTCTGGCTGATCGCCGGGATGATGGAGTCCGCCTTGATGATGAAGTTGGAACCCTTCTTTTCCACCGGCCGCCGCCGGCCGGACTCGTCGGGCTCGCCCAGTTCCATGCGGATGCACTCGACGCCGGTGAGCCTGCCGTTTTCCGCATGGATTCTGACCGGTGCGGCCAGCATCTCGATGCGCACGCCCTCCTCCTCCAGGTGATGGATCTCGGCCTTGGAGGCGGGCATTTCCTCCTTGGTGCGGCGATAAAGGATAAAGACCTGGTCGGAGCCGGTGCGCAGGGCGGTTCTGGCCACGTCGATCGCCACGTTGCCGCCGCCGACCACCACCACGTTGCGGCCAATGTTCACTTCCTCGCCGGTCAGGATCCGGCGCAGATAATCGACGCCGTGAATGACGCCCTCGGTGCCCTCCTCGCCTTCGATCCCCAGCTTTCTGCTGACATGGGCGCCGACGCCGACAAAAATCGCCTCAAAACCCTCATCCCGGAGGTTCTGGATGGTCTTGTCCCGGCCGATGGTCACCCCGTTGACGATCTCCACCCCGCAGCTCTTCAGGGCGTAGATTTCCGCGCCGATGATGTCGCGGGGCAGCCGGTAATGGGGAATCCCCACAGCCAGCATCCCGCCGAACACCGGCAGGCTCTCGAAGATGGTGCACTGGTACCCTTCATGGGCAAGATAAAAGGCAACGGTCATTCCGGCGGGACCGGAACCGATGATCGCCACCTTCTTGCCCCGTGACGCCTTGCAGGGTTGCATGATGTTTTTCTTGTTAAGGACCATCCAGTCCACCAGGAACCGTTCAAGCATGCCGATGGCCACCGGATCGCCTTTCTTGCCACGAACGCAGTGCCCCTCGCATTGAAATTCGTGGGGGCAGACCCGTGAGCAGACCGCGGGCATGGTGCTGGTCTCCCTGATCTTCCAGTACCCCTCCTCGAATTTCTTCTCGCGCAGCAGCTCAATGAATGCCGGGATATTGTTGTTGATGGGGCAACCGGTGATGCAGGTCGGCTTCTTGCACTGGAGACAGCGATTAGCTTCACGAATCGCGGTTTCCTCATCAAATCCCAGGGTCACTTCCTTGAAATGCTTTATCCGGCCCTTCGGATCCAGCTCCTGGGGCTTTTGCCTGGGAATGGCCATGCGTTCACTGGCTTTCATGATTGCTCCTTGTACTATAAGTGAAATATTAAAAGGATGTTTGACTTTAAATTAAAAAACAAAACCAGGCGCAGAGATCGCGGCGAAATCAAGCAACCGCCGGATCCTGCAAAGACAGCGAGGTCATTGCTGCCTGGCCGGGCGATGAATGCCCCTTTGTTTCCATCCTTCATGAACTTTGCGAATTTATCAGAGAATCAGGTCGTTGACAAGTGCGAGGCGAAAATTTTGTCTCACAACACCGGGGAAGGCAAGAAAGTGATAATAATGGATATTCGGACAGATAGCCGCATACTAACCGCGGACCGGCAATAACTGAAAAAAAAAGGCCGCCCATGGGGCGGCCTTTTTCCTTTCAGTCTTCTCTTATTACTGTCGGGCGCGTTCCGCGGTGCGCATACGGGCCAATGCCCGCTGCAGGGCGGCCTCGGCCCTGGCCCGGTTGATTTTTTCTGCTTGCTGGACCGCCTGAGCAAGTCTCTTCTCAGCGCGTTCCTTGGCGCGCATCGCCCGATCAACATCGATATCCTGGCCGTACTCGGCGCTCTCCACAAGAAAAGTAATCTTGTTGTTGGAGACCTCGGAAAAACCGCCGCTGACCATCAGATGCTTCGTCTGCTTGTCCTTCTTGAAACTCAGCGTTCCGATCTTGATCGTACTGAGGAAGGGGGCATGATTGGCAAGTACGCCGAATTCACCGCCGTAACCGGGCGCGGTAACTATATCGACCTCGTCGCTGATGATGGGCCCGGAGGGAGTAACGACTTCAAGATGAATCTGTGCCATTTCGGTATTCCTTCAGCTTGTCTTAGGCCTTGGCCTTAGCGGCGTTCGCTTTCGCCACGGCTTCTTCGATATTGCCCACCATGTAAAAGGCGCTTTCCGGCAGATCGTCATGCTTGCCTTCCAGGATCTCCTTGAAACCGCGCACGGTATCGGCCACCTTGCAGTACTTGCCTGGGTGACCGGTGAAGACCTCGGCGACATGGAACGGCTGGGACAGGAAACGCTGCACTTTGCGCGCCCTCTGCACGGTCAGCTGATCCTCTTCGGCGAGTTCGTCCATACCGAGGATGGCGATGATGTCCTGGAGTTCTTTGTACTTCTGCAGGGACACCTGCACGCCGCGAGCGGTCAGGTAATGATCCTGTCCGACAACGTTCGGGTCAAGGATGCGGGAGGTGGAATCAAGCGGATCCACCGCCGGGTAGATGCCAAGCTCAGCGATCTGGCGGGAAAGAACAACGGTTCCGTCCAGATGGGCGAAGGTGGTGGCAGGCGCGGGGTCGGTCAGGTCGTCCGCCGGTACGTAGACGCACTGGACGGCGGTGATCGAGCCCTTGGTGGTTGAAGTGATGCGTTCCTGCAGGGCGCCGAGGTCAGTGGCCAGGGTAGGCTGATAACCAACTGCCGAAGGAATACGGCCGAGCAGAGCGGAAACCTCGGAACCGGCCTGGGTGAAACGGAAGATATTGTCAACGAAGAAGAGCACGTCCTGGCCTTCCTCGTCGCGGAAGTACTCGGCCGCGGTCAATCCGGTGAGGGCGACGCGGGAACGGGCGCCCGGCGGCTCGGTCATCTGGCCATACACCAGGGCAGCCTTGGGCAGAACGCCTGATTCCTTCATTTCCTTGTAGAGATCGTTGCCTTCGCGGGTCCGCTCACCAACACCACAGAACACGGAGATACCGCCGTGCTGCATGGCAATGTTGTTGACCATTTCCATCATGATAACGGTCTTGCCGCAACCGGCGCCGCCGAACAGGCCCATCTTGCCGCCGCGGGGGAAGGGAACCAGCAGGTCGATAACCTTGATGCCGGTCTCCAATACGTTGACCTCGGTGTCCTGCTCAGTAAAGGCAGGAGCAGGACGATGGATGGGCATTTTCTTCTCAGAAGAAATGGGGCCCAACCCGTCAACAGGTCGACCGACCACGTTCATGATCCGGCCAAGGGCGGGAGCTCCAACAGGGATCTCGATGGGCAACCCGGTGTCGCGGACCGGCATGCCGCGCACCAGACCGTCGGTCTGATCCATGGCCACGCAGCGACAGACATTATCG
>QZJD01000090.1 GCA_003604995.1 Desulfobulbus sp.
CAGAAGGAGGATGAGCTGGTCATTACCTTTGTCATCGAGGAAGGACCGCGGTTCCGGGTTGGGACCGTGGATGTGCGCGGCGACCTCATTGAAAGCAGGGAAGAACTGATCAGCCGCCTGAAGATCCGGGAAGAGGAATTCCTCAACCGGCAGGTGCTGCGCGCCGACAATCTCATGCTCACTGATCTTTATGCCGAAAAGGGGTATGCCTTTGCCGAGGTTCGGCCCCGGGTGGACAAGGCCAAGGACAGTAAACGGGTGGACATCGTCATGGAAATCGACCAGGGCCCCCTGGTTTACATCAACCGGGTCGAGATCCAGGGCAACACCAGAACCCGCGACAATGTCATCCGCCGCGACCTGAGCGTCACGGAAGGCGGACTCTTCGACTCCAAGGCAATTCGCGAATCCACGGAAAACCTGCAACGCCTCGGCTATTTCGATGAGGTATCCGTCACCCCGCAGCCCGCGCTCCAGGAAGATCAAATGGACGTGCTGGTGGACGTCAAGGAAAAATCCACCGGCCAGTTCAGTGTCGGCGCCGGCTACAGTTCCACCGAAAACCTGCTGTTCATGGCCGAGATCTCCGAGAATAACATCTTCGGCACCGGCAACCGGCTGTCGCTGGCCGCGGACATCAGCAGCTCCACGAACCGCTACAACCTGGGCTTCACCAATCCGCGGATTTTCGACTCCAGCGTTCTGGGCGGCTTCGACCTGTACAACTGGTACAAGGAATATGACGACTACACCAAGGAAACCATGGGCGGCGGCGTCCGTTTCGGCCATAAGCTCATCGAGAAATGGCGGATCAACTACGGCTATTCCTACACGGATACCGATCTGACCGATGTGGCGGAGAACGCCTCCATCATCATCAAGAGGTCCCAGGACATCCATATCACCAGCGCCCTGCATCTTTCCCTCGGCCGGGATACCCGCAACCACTTCTACAACCCGAGCAAGGGTTCGGTGAATGTCGCCAGCGTCGAGTATGCGGGCGGGATCATGGGCGGCGAAGCGGAGTTTACCAAGGTTGAAGGCTCAAGCAGCTGGTTTTTCCCCCTGCCGTGGACCATGGTCTTTCATGTCAAGGGCGCGGCCGGCCAGATCTTTGAAAACGAAGACGGCAAGCTGCCGGTCTACGAACATTTTTATCTGGGTGGCCTGAACTCCATCCGCGGTTTTGAATCCGCCTACGTCAGCCCCAAGGATCCCGTAACGGACGAGCGAATCGGCGGCGACAAAATGTGGTACACTAATTTCGAAGTGATCTTTCCCCTGTTCGAGGAAGCGGGCCTGCGCGGCGTGGTCTTCACCGACTTCGGCAACGTCTACGCGGTGGAAGAAGACTGGGAATTCGACAAGATCAAGAAGGCAGCGGGACTCGGCTTCCGCTGGCTGTCTCCCATGGGTCCCCTGCGTCTGGAATGGGGCTACAATCTCGATCCGGACGATGACGAAGACACCTCGGTGTGGGATTTCAGCATCGGCGGCGCCTTTTAACCTTTCCGGCTGACCAGGACCATGCAGTCGATACTCAGGCGGCTGCAGGGCAGCCCATCGTCGCTGGACATCTTAGGACTGCGCGGCAGCAGTACCGCCCTGCTGCTCGCCCGGCTTGCCGGAGAGCAACAGAAAACGGTCTGCTGCATCGTCCCCTCCGAAGAACAGCTGGAAACCCTGGCCCGGGATATCCAGCTGTTCAGCGATGTTCCGGTCCTCTGCTATCCGAGCTTTGAAATCCCCCCCTACACCCCCCTGTCGCCCGACCCGGCAACGGTGGCCCAACGGCTGGCCGCGCTTTACCGCCTGCAAAACTCCGCGGGCCCGTGCATCGTCCTGACTTCGGCGGAAGCGATCCTGCGCAAAATCATCCCTCGCAGCGTCCTGGGTCGCCATTGCGAGCTGGTCATGGCCGGCGAGGAAACCGACCGCGACAAGCTGACCGCCTCCCTCACCGCCGCCGGTTACCAGCAGTGCGCCATGGTGCAGCACGAGGGAGACCTGGCGGTCCGGGGCGGGATCATCGATATCTATGCGCCGGCCGCTCTTTCTTCCGTCCAGGGTCCCCTGCGTCTGGATTTTTTCGGCGACACAATTGAATCCATCCGGATTTTTGACCCGGTCACCCAGCGCTCCATCACCGAGCTCAACGAAGCTGTCATCCTCCCGGCCTCTGACATCCTTTTCCCGTCCGCTGAGCAGGAGTCCGACTGGAAGCATTTCCTGCGGCGGACCGCGACCGAACACCAGTGGCCTGAGAAAGCGAGCGACGAGCTGCTCACCCGGCTCATCGACCGGATCCGCTTCACCGGCATCGAATTTTATCTACCGCTGATCTACGAGGCCGCGGAACCGGTCCAGACCCTGTTCGCCTACCTGCCGGTCGACACCATCCCTGTTCTCTCTGACCCGTCGGAAATCGCTCGGCGGATCGATCTTGTCTGGGACCGGATCAATGCCAATCATCAGGAGGCCCTGGCCAAGGATTTGGCGGTCCTGCCGCCGGCAAAACTCTTTCTCGGCAAAGAGGAACTGCACAGCTCGCTCGCGGCCTTGCATCCCCTCCACCTCTGCTCCCTGCCCGATCCGGACAGCAGGCGTGAGCAGCTCACGGTCAGCACCGGCGATCACACCCTCCTGGCTCAGGAACTGGAACTCAGCCGCAAAAAGCGCGGCAGCCTCGCCCCCCTGGTGGACCGGCTCAAGAGCTGGCAGCAAAACGGCGAGCGGACAATCATGGCCTGCCGGTCGAGCCGGCAGGCCCGCCATCTCCAGGAAATGCTCGCCGAATACCAGCTGCCCGCGGTCCAGATCCATGTCCCCCTGCGTCTCCAGTTTCAGAGTGAGGACCCGTCCCTGCTGCTGGTGGAGCACCCCCTTGCACAAGGCTTTGACCTGCCTGAAGAGGGGCTCCATTTCCTCTCCGCCAGTGAGATGTTCGGCGAAAAACGGTTGCGGGGAGAGGGGCGGAAAAAAGAGCGGCCGGAAGACCTGGAACCCCTGGCGGTGGAGGAACTGACCCCCGGCGATCATGTTGTGCACCGGGATCACGGGGTCGGCCTGTTCCAGGGCCTTCTCAACATGGAATTCGCCGGCCAGAAAGGCGACTTCATGCAGATCGAGTACCGGGACGGAGCCAAGCTCTATGTGCCGGTGGACCGGCTGCACTGGGTCAACCGCTACCAGGGCCTTACCGACCAGGAGCCGAAACTCGATCAACTCGGATCGAGCAAGTGGCAGACCACCAAAAACAAGGTCAGCGAAGCGGTGTGGAAGGTCGCCCAGGATCTGCTGGAGATCTATGCCCAACGAGCCCTGCGCCGGGGCCATGCCTTTTCCCGGCCCGGCGAACTGTACCATGAGCTGGAGCAGTCCTTTCCCTATGACGAGACCAGCGGCCAGCGCAAGGCCATCGACAAGGTCGTGGAGGATTTAAGCGGCGACCAGCCCATGGACCGTCTGGTCTGCGGCGACGTCGGTTACGGCAAAACCGAGGTAGCTGCTCGGGCAGCGTTCAAGGTGATCGAGGACGGCTTTCAGGTGGCGGTCCTTGTTCCGACCACGGTTCTGGCCGAGCAGCACGCGGCCACCTTCCGCGACCGTTTCGCCTCCTTTCCGGTCACCGTCGCCTGCCTGAATCGTTTTCGCACCCCGGCGGAGCAGAAAGCAATCGTCCGCGACCTCGCCGCCGGCCGCGTTGACCTGGTCATCGGCACCCATCGGTTGCTGTCCAAGGACATCGCCTTTCACAAGCTCGGCCTGCTGGTCATCGACGAGGAGCACCGCTTCGGGGTTACCCACAAGGAAAAAATCAAGAGGCTCCGGGCCGAGGTGGACGTGCTCACCCTGACCGCCACCCCGATCCCCCGTACCTTGCAGATGTCCCTGCTGGGTATCCGCGACCTGTCGGTGATCTCCACCCCGCCGCAGAAAAGGAGATCGATCAAGACCTTTCTCGCCCGCCATGACGACCTGGTGATCCGCGAGGCCATCGTCCGGGAGACCCAGCGCGGCGGCCAGGTTTTTTTTGTGCATAACCGCGTGCAGAGCATCGGACGCATCGCTCAGCGCATCGAGCAGCTGGTGCCGGGCTGCCGGATCGCGGTGGCGCATGGCCAGATGCCCGGCCGCACCCTTGAAGAAATCATGGTCAGGTTCATCAACCATGAGATCGACGTTCTGGTCTGCACCACCATCGTCGAGTCGGGCCTGGACATCCCCAATGCCAACACCATCATCATCAACCGGGCGGACCAGCTGGGACTTGCCGACATCTACCAGCTGCGCGGCCGGGTCGGCCGCTCCAGCCGCCAGTCGTACGCCTATCTCCTGGTCCCTTCCCTGGAAAGCCTGACCCCGGATGCCCGGCAGCGGCTGCAGGCCCTGATGGACTGCAATGAACTGGGCGGCGGCTTCAAGCTGGCAATGAACGACCTGCAGATCAGGGGCGGCGGCAATCTGCTCGGCGTTTCCCAGAGCGGCCATATCGCGGCGGTGGGCTACGACCTCTACCTCGAACTGCTGCAGAATACGGTGGCCGACCTGAAAAGCAGGGCGGCCGGCGATCAGAAGGCGGCAACCGTGGAGATCGACCCGGAGATCAAGCTGAAGGTCAATGCCTTTCTGCCGCAGGACTATATCGAAGACACCGCGCAACGCTACCATCTCTACCGCAGGATCGCCGCCGCCGGCAGCAGATCCTCTGAGGAACTGGCCGACCTCCATGCCGAGCTGCAAGACCGTTACGGCATCCTGCCCCGCGAGGCAGAGACCCTGTTCACGGTCATCGGCCTCAAGCACCGTCTCCGCGATCTTGGGATCTGCAAGCTGGAGCAGGCGGCCGACTCGCTGATCTTTTTCTTCAGCAAGGAAACCCCGGTTCCCCCGCAGTTCATCCTGAACCTCATCCGCCGGCCGCAGCGGAAAAACATGCCGGCGATCCGGCTCACCCCGGACAGCCGGCTGATCGTCCCGCTGCCCGCCGGCGCCGATCTCTTCGCCGTCATCGCCACGACCCTGGCCGCGCTGACGGGGGATGAGTGACAAGTGATGAGTGATGAGTGATGAGTGACTTTTATTTTCAACTTTCAACTTTTAACTTGTAACTTGTAACTAACTTATCCATGCGCAGCCCAGAGAAAATTCCGCCCGACCTGGACTGGTCCGAGGTGGACACCGTCCTCCTCGACATGGACGGCACCCTGCTGGACAAGCACTTTGACGATTATTTCTGGGAGCAGTATCTGCCGGAGCATTACAGCCTGGCTCACGATCTCACCGTGGCGGAGGCAAAGGCGGAACTGCTCGGCCGCTATCAACGGGTGGAGAACACCCTGGATTGGACCGATCTGGACTACTGGTCCTCGCAACTGGGCCTGGACATCCCCGAACTGAAGATCCGAATCAACCACCTCATCGACATCCACCCCTTTGTGCCTGACTTTCTCCGCTTCTGCCGCGAGAAGGGCAAACAGGTGCACCTGGTCACCAACGCCCACCCCAAGACCCTGGCCATCAAGCTGGACCGGACGGCTATCGGCCACCTCTTTCACCGGATCGTCTGCGCCGAAGAGGTCGGCCTGGCCAAGGAGGATGTCCGCTTCTGGGAGCGACTGGCAGGGATGCTTTCCTTTGCCCCCGGCCGCACCCTGCTGGCCGATGACACGGAAAAGGTTCTCAGGTCCGCGGAACAGTACGGCATGGGCTTTCTGATTTTTGTCGCCCGACCGAGCAGCAGGAAACCGCCGCGCTTCTCCCGCCGCTACCCGTCCATCGAATATTTCAGCGAACTGCTTCCGCCATCCCCGGCAGGGTGAAATATCCTCCCGGTCCTGCCCCGGTTCCGGCGACCGACGCGGTCCGGGCTGTGGAAATTGATTGCGACTTTACCGCCTCCTGTGTACATTTAATATTTTATTTGGCGTTTTTCCTAAACGATGCTTCCGTAAAGCCTGAAAAGCCGGGGCATCCTCCTGGACAAAATTTAATGAATGCCTGAAGCCCGGCGGCGTCAGAATTGAGGTTATTGCGATTTCAACACGAATTCCGCCCCACATCCCGAATCCCCTGCACGAGTAATGAACCAGCCATGAAAATATCCGCTTTCCTGTTTGCGCTCTTCTTTTCCCTGCCTGTTCTCGCCCGGGCGGACATGGTGGACCGGGTGGTCGCCATCGTCAATGACGAGGTGATAACCCTTTCCGAGGTAAATGAAGAGGGCAAGGCCGTGCTGCAGCGCGTGGCGGAAAACGTCCCGGCCTCGCAACTTGAAGATGCCCTGCAGGAGGCCCGCAAAACGGTCATCGAAAAAATGATCGAAAAGAAGATCATGCTCCAGGAGGCAGAAAAGGCCAACATTTCCGTTTCCGACGAGGAAGTGCAGATGGCCCTCGACCGTATTCTGGAACGGAACGCAACCTCCACCGAACAACTTCAGGAGGAGATCGCCCGGCTTGGCATGACCGAGGCCCAGTTCAGGGAAAACCTGAAACAGCAGGTACTCAGCTCCAAGCTGGTCAATCTGGAAATCCGTTCCAAGGTC
Organism: Desulfobulbus sp.; assembly: GCA_003604995.1. GTDB lineage: Bacteria > Desulfobacterota > Desulfobulbia > Desulfobulbales > Desulfobulbaceae > UBA10518. The sequence continues at coordinate 6,548 of QZJD01000090.1, forward strand.
ATTATTCCCGAAGACAAAATCATTGATTACTACGATACCCACTATACCGAACGGGTCGAGGAGGGGGGCTACTATCTGCTCCAGATCGGCATCGGCCTGTCCGGCGGCAGTGCAAGCGGCACGGATGGAGCTGCCGGTAAGGAGGCCGCCCGAAAAAAGGCGGAGGAGATCCGGGCTATGGCGGTGGCCGGCAAGGATTTCAAGGCCTTGGCCCAGGAGTACTCTGACCTGCCTTCCGCCGCCGATGGAGGAGATATCGGCGTCCTGCGCAAAGAGGAAATGCCCGGGGCCATGTACGAGGTAATTTCCCGCACCCCTCCCGGCCAGCTTACCGAAATCATCGAAACCGGGGCCGGCTACCAGTTCTTCAAGGTCCTCTCCGGCCAGGAAGGACAGATCCTCACCAAAGTGCCCTATGAATCGGTGAAGGACGACATCTACGACACCCTGTACCAGCAGGAAATGGAAGGCCGATTCGCTGAGTGGCTGAAAAACAAGAAAAGTCTGTCCTACATAAAGATTTTATAGATCAGCGGCTCCGTCAAATAGGAGCATTGACGCAGAGGACGCCATGAACAAGCCCGGAAAATCCGTCAACATGATGCACGAACAGAGCCAGGACAGTATGGCAGGATTCGACAATACCGGGAACTATCTCCGCAAGCTCCGTACTGAAAAAGGGTTGAGCCTGAAAGATGTCTGCGAGGAAACCAGGATATCCGAAGTCAATCTCCGGGCCATGGAAGAACAGGACTTTGCCGCCCTGCCCGCGGATACATTCGCCCGGGGAATGCTGACCAATTATGTCCGCTTCCTGGGCGGCGACCCGGCGCAGGTGGTTGCCCGCTTCATGCGGGAACGTGATCAGCAGCAGCCAGGGGCCAAACGAATCAGGAATAGAACGGCGAACGATGGACCGATTCTCTCGCCCAAAAAACTGGCCGAACCGGCCCACATCTCGTCAATCACCATGGCCGGAATCCTGCTTTTGGTCATCGTGGTCCTGTTCACCGGATTCTGTCTGTACACCTCCTGGAACCCCTTTGCTTTTCTCTTCCGGGAGACGGAATCCCTCCAATCCACCGTCATGCATGCCTTGCCTGGCGCAGATGCGCCATCTGCTCCTCAGCGGGAGGCAGGCGAGGCGACCGTCCAGTCTTCCTCGCCGTTAGAGCAAACGCAGCCGCGCACCGAGACCACGGAACAAGTCTCTCCCGCACCGGCCCCGGCCCTAACGACATCCTCGGCCGGCACAGCTCCCGGTCCGCACAGCGTTACCATTGAATTTCGTAAAGATAGCAGCCTGACGTTCTCACGCGACAATGAACCACCGGTCAGTGCTCAGTACAAGAAGGGAGAAAAGCTGTTCTGGCCGGCCGTCACATCCATGCAGCTCACCTTTGACCAGGCGGACAGCGCGGTGATTCTGGTCAATGATCAGCCGGTTGCCTTTCCGGCAGCGGTGGACGGGTTTTTCACCCTGCGCTTTCCCCTGGAACCGCCGCCGCCCCCCACTCCATGAATTACTGCCGCACCCGGGCCATTGTCCTTCAGGTCACGGCCCACGGCGAAGCAGACAAGATCGTTACCTTCTTCAGCCCTGACCTTGGCCGCGCCACGGGTATCGCCAAGGGTGCCAAGCGCAGCCTGAAACGCTTTGTCAACAAGCTGGAAGAATTTTCTCTGCTGCAATTCATCTACCGGCCGGCCAGAGGGGACGGGCTGCTCTTTCTCAGTGAAGCGGAACTGGAAAATGCCCATCTTTCACTGCGAACCCACTACGACCGCTATGTGACGGCCACCTATGCCGGGGAACTCACCCTGCGCTTCACCCTGGAGCAAGATCCTGATCCGGAGATTTTTGCGCTCCTCGCCTGGACCATGCACGAGCTGGCGGATGGCCGCGAGCCGTTGGAAGTAGCCGCATTCTTTCATCTCCGGCTCCTCGGCGCCGCCGGCTATGAACCCCGCCTCGACCGCTGCGGCTTCTGCGGAAGAACAGTTGAGAACGGGCAGGAATGGTCCATGCATGCGGGCCGCGGCGTAGTGGTCTGCGGCGGCTGCCGGCAGGATCAGCGCGGGTCGATTCTCCCCCTGCGGATGCAGACCCTCAGATGCCTCCAGCATGCCCAGCGCGCCGACCTGAAAAGTCTCAGCCGGCTTCGCCTGGCCCGAAAGAACGCCCTGGAGGCGCTGACTCTTCTCCATCGCTACACCCAGCACCTGCTGCAGCATGATATCCATGCCTGGCAGCAGATGCGCAGACTTGCCGCGGATCAGATTCCGGCGTTTCCTCCGTCCGTATAAACTATTTCCCCGCTGTACTCGGTGAGAACAGTCCCGTCGTCAAGGCGCAGGATCAGCCCCCCCCAGGAATCCACCCCTTCGGCGATCGCCGAGTAGAGGGGCCGCCGAACGACATCATAGCCATAGCAGACCCGGCGGCCTTGCGTATCGCTGAGCTTTCGCCAGGCGGCAACGACCAGATCGCCGGCAGGCGGATCACCCGTATCCCTGCCCGCGGCCAGATCCTGTTCTTCCTGCAGATGGACCAGGCCGTAATGCCAGGACAGAAGCGCAAGAAGTTCGACGAGGAACTGGTCCAGCGAAACATCGGCGCCGAGGACGGACCGCATGCTTATCGCTGATTCGCGCAGATGTTCGGGAAAAACGAGATTGTTGCAGTTGATGCCGATTCCGATGAGGTGATAGCTGTCCCTGGACGGGCCGCCCTGGAAGGTTTCGCAGAGGATGCCCCCCACCTTGCGCCCGTCCAGATGCAGGTCATTGACCCACTTGAGGGAGGCCGGCACCCCGAAATTTCTGAGCGCCCGGCAACAGGCGATACCCGTGGCCATGGGCAGCAACCGCGCATATTCGGGCAACAGGGTGTCAGCCCAGGCCAAGGCAAGCCACAGGCCGCCCCTGGGGGCATGCCATTCCCGGGCAAAACGGCCGCAGCCGTTACTCAGCTCCCGGGCCATGACCACCGTGCCGCTAACCAGCGGGCCCTGCGCCGCCTCCCGCCCGGAGATCATCTCCTTCAAGCGATCAAGGCAGCGGGGAAGACGGTCGTACGCCTCGATTCTGGACCCCATGGGCGCGCCGTAGCGGAGCACCGGTCCGACCCGCTCGGCAGGGAAGTCAGCAAACTGGCGGAGGAACGGAGCGCTGTTCCGGTATTCCCGGAGGGCCTGTTCAAGAAAAATGGATTCGGAACGCATAGCGATCAGGGACAAAAACGACGGGTTTCCCGCCCGGAAATCCGGGGGAACTCAGCCGGCCGGGATCGGCGGAAAGGCAAACGCCCGGGCGTCTACTCCCACTCCGCCTTGACCCGGGTGATGATCTTCTGGATCAGGGGCAGCTTGTTTTTGGGGCAGACGCCGATGAGGGGAGCGCCCTGATTGACGCTGTCTCCCGGCTTGAAATAGACCGAATGGATAATCCCGGCCTCGCCGCTGTAGAAAACCGGGGTATCTCGTTTCATCAGCGACATGGTGATAATCTCGTCACCGGGCTGGATAAAGACCGAGCGGGCGCCCTTCTGTTCGATGCGCGACTGAATATCCATGGAAAAGTAATAGCGGGCCCGTTCCGGCGCGGTGAAGATGAAGAGGACTTCCTGAAGGATCGACTCGATAATTTCCTTTTTCTTCAGCGGATGGCGGATGGTGAGCAGGGGCTCCCCGGCCTCGACGAACTCTCCGTCCAGTTCCTTGCGCAGCGCGGAAACCGTCCCGTTGGTCTGGGAGGTGACAACCTTGGCGTTGCGTTCCCGGGTGATCTGGTACAGACGGGTGCCGGCAATGTGCTTCCATTCTCCTGACGGCCCTTCCACCGCAGCTCCTTCCTCCAGCAGGAATTTGACCTGACCGGCGTGGAGCGCCTGGATATCAACGTAATGAAAGGGATCAGAGCGGTAGCGGCTCAGGATTTCGTCAAAATGGATATCCTGTTGCGTCACGGACACCTCTGTTGCGCATGGGAAAAGGGAAGAAACGAGCGGGATCAGTGCCCGGCCGGGGCGGCCTGGCCGTGCCCGCCGGACTGCATCTCGCCATGGCCTGCGCCATGGCCGGCAACAGCGACCCGCTCCAAGGCAAAGAAGGGCTCCTTCACCAGCTGGAAGTCGGCGATCCGGCAGTTCAGGGCACGCGCCCGGGTATTGACGAAACGGCGGTCCGCCCGGGGAATGCGTACAGACTGGCCGGCAGGGACGGTTTCGGGAAGCAGCCAGCGTTCACGGTCCACATAGCCCCCGCGCTCGTCAAAAAACTCGCACATCACCCCGACGTTTTTCACATCCCTGTCAGAGGTGTTCTTCACATAAAAATTCGCCTCCACCATCCGGTCCAGCCCTTCCCCGACCTCGAATTTGGCCAGGGCCACCTGCGGCAGCAGGGACGATGCTTCAACAGAAGGTTTGGGGTCAAAGGCGAGCAACCCCTTCGGGGTAAGCGCGGAACTGAAATTTGCCGCGGAAAAAACAGCCACTCCACCCAGAAATATACACAGGGCCAGATTGGCCCAAAACTGCTTATTCATGATCTCCTCCTTGCAACACTATTCACGCTTTTCTTCAGGGAGAATGTATACTTTCAGTTTGACAAGATGGCAAGGCTATTTTACATCTGTCGCCACTGACCCGCCCGACCCAGGACCACAGCGAGCATGAAACAGGATCGACTCTTCGAAAACGGTGAAGTCCGCGCGGACTTCACCTTCAATGACCAGGTGGCCGAGGTGTTCGACGACATGCTCAGCCGTTCCATCCCCTTCTATGCCCAGGTCATCGACAATATGGCCGCCCTCCTCAGCCGGCAGGTCAAGTCCGGGAGTACGCTCTATGATCTGGGCTGCTCCACCGGCACCGCCCTGCTGGAACTGGCCCGGCACTTGCCCGACCGCCAGCTGCGCTTCGTCGGCCTGGACAATGCCCCGGCCATGCTGGCCAAGGCCCGGCGCAAGGCGGAGATGTTCGGCAAATCGGCGCTGGTCAGCTTCCGGGAAGAGGATATCACCACGGCCGATCTGCCCGAAGCCGGTGCGATCCTGTGCAATTACACGCTGCAGTTCATCCGCCCCCTGACCCGGGCCGCCTTTGTCCGCCGCCTCTTTGACGCCCTGCCGGAAGGGGGGCTGCTTCTGGTCAGTGAAAAGGTGATCAGCCACGACCCCATGCTGAACCGCCTGTTCATCGACCTGTACCACCAGTTCAAACTACGGCAGGGCTATTCCGAACTGGAGATCGCCGCCAAGCGGGAGGCCCTGGAAAACGTCCTGATCCCCTTTTCCATCCAGGAAAACCGCGACCTGCTGACCCGGGCCGGATTCCGCTCCGTGGAAACCTGTTTCCAGTGGTTTAATTTTGCCTCCTTTGTTGCGATCAAGTAGGTGATGGACTATCTCGACTTCCTGCCCAATGCCCGACACGCGAAAATCGGCGAGATCCGCGCAAAAAAGGAGCGCTGGCTCAACCAACCCAAAAAGGGCTTTGTCCGCTTTCGGGAACCATGGGCGAGGGTCAGGCATATCCGTGCCGCCTGGCACGACTTTGCCGGCGACGTGGTCCGGATCGGCGCCCAGGAGGAACTGAATGCGGATGAGCGGGAACTGGTCCGCCAGGTACTCCGCAGCTGCATGCCCTGGCGCAAGGGGCCGTTCAATATCTTCGGGATCGATCTCGACGCGGAATGGCGCAGCGAGCGCAAATGGAACCGCCTGCTTCCCGAACTGCCCGACCTCGCGGGCAAAGTAATCGCCGATATCGGCTGCAACAACGGCTACTATATGTTCCGGATGGCCCATTACCAACCGAACCTGGTCCTTGGTTTTGAGCCCTTTATCCAGCATTATTACACCTTCCGTATCCTCAATTCCTTTGCCGGGCTGGATCAACTGCACAACGACCTGCTGGGCGTCGAACACCTGCCGCTCTTTCCCGACTGCTTTGACGTGGTGTTTCTGCTGGGAATCATCTATCACCGCCCTTCTCCCCTGGATACCCTGCGGGACGTCCTCGCCGCCCTCCGGCCGGGCGGCACCCTGCTCCTGGAATCCCAGATCATCCCCGGCGACCGGCCCGTGGCCCTGTTTCCGGAAAGCACCTATGCCAAGGTGCCGGGCACCTGGTTCATCCCCACCGCTCCCTGCCTGGAAAACTGGCTGAAGCGAACCGGCTACCGGGATGTCCGGATGTTCTGCCGCCATCCGATGAGCAGCGTCGAGCAGCGCCGGACGGAATGGATGATTTTTGAATCGTATGAAGATTTTATTGACAAGGAGGACGCCTCGCTTACTATAGAAGGGTACCCTGCACCATGGCGGGTTTTTTTCACGGCACGCAAGGCGTAATCCTTATAACCAACACAGGGGAACGGCATGAAAAGCGAAGAGTGCACACTGTATCACGGCGGGCTCAAGGGGGCGGAATCCGTTTTCGGCGAAACCGCCGAGCAGTACGGCGTGAATGAAGTGATTTTTTCCTTTGACGGACACAAGCTGAACCGGGACCGGAACACGGTGGTTCTCTCGGAGAGCGAACTTCAGCGCGGCGATATCAGCATGGAAATCGCCTCCCGTATGATGAACCGCACCTACTATGAAACCGACAAAATCCGCAGGGT
>QZJD01000103.1 GCA_003604995.1 Desulfobulbus sp.
AAATAATTCAGTCCCCTGAGGTTGGCGGAAAAATTCAGGTAAGCGGAGACTCCGATCTGTCTCCCGGATTGCTGAGCTTCAGTGGTAATCAGTTTTTTTTATGCCCTCAACACGGTCAGTTGGTGAGCCACAAGGTGGGAACGGTTCCGGCCGACCGAGAAGTGAGTTGCGCGCATTGTTGCGGTGTCGGGAAATAGCGCGGTGGAAATGGCGCGCGGCAAACAGGAATGAATGATAATTTTTCCTCTTTTCTTTATTTTTTTCGATCTTTTGAGTATAGTTCACTAATTTCGAATTTGTTCTTGAGAGGTAGAGGTTGGCTTTTTTTCGTAAGGGGAAATGAATTTAACCAGAGGAGAAAACAGTATGAAAAAGAAATGGTTGTCAAGGGTTATGGCCGTTGCGCTCTTTGCGGCCCTCCTGTCTTTTGGCTGTGCGCAGAAAGCGCCGGAGGGGGGCCAAGCCGCAAAACCGGCCGCCGCCGAGGCCAAGGCGCAAAGCAAAAACGTGTATACCGGCTCCGTCGTCGGGAAGTCGAACAAGGCCAAGACCATCTCCATTGAAGTCGGCAAGGGCGCCGACGCCAAGACCATGATGGTCCGTTTCGACGACAAGACCAAAGGCCTTGAGTTCGCCGAAACGGGCGAAGCGGCCATCATCAACTGGGAGCAGCGCGGCGATGATAAATTCGCCACCACGATCAAACCCAAACTCGCCACGCTTCCAGAGGGGGTGACCGAAATAGGGGTTGAGGAACTGAACAAGCTCATCTCCCAGAACGCGCCCCTCACCCTGGCGGACGCCCGGCCGAAAGCCCGCTACGATCAGGCCCATCTCCCCGGTGCGATCAGTATCCCGGTCCCGGCCCTGGAAGAGAAAAAGGAAGCGATTCTGCCCAAGGACAAGGATAAACTCCTTATTTTCTATTGTGGGGGCTATACATGAGGGATGACCACGCAAAACGCCGGTCTGGCGAAGAAATTAGGGTATACCAATGTGCGTGGTTTCCTGGCTGGCGAGCCGGCCTGGGTGAAGGCGGGATATCCCGTCTATGCCTCCAAGGAATTCGTGGAAAAGGGCAATATCGTCCTGCTTGACCTGAGGGAAGAAGGCAAGGCCGTGCAGGGAAGAATTCCCCGGGCGATTCCGGTCACCTCTGCACAGCTCGAAGACAGGATCGACGACATTCCGCATAATGCCCCCGTCGTGCTCTACAGCGACAACGAGCAGGACGTCATGAAGGCCTTTGCCTACCTCAGGGAGGAAGGCTTTAAGAACGTTTCTCTGGTGAACGGCAACTTCCAGGGCTGGGTTGCAGCAGGCGGAAAGGTCGAAAAAGGACCGATTTTCTCCACCGAAATCAAGTGGGTCCGCAAGCTGGGTAAGGGTGAAGTGTCTGTCGCCGACTTCAGAAAGGCCGTTCTCGGCGAAACCACCGACACCTTTGTTATTGACGCCCGGACCAAGGATGAGATTGCCGAATACGGCATCTTCAAGAATACCGTCAATATTCCACTGGATGAAATCGCCAAGCGGCTGAATGAAATCCCCAAGGACAAGAAGATCTACGTCCATTGCTCCACCGGAGCCCGGGCTGATCTCGCCTACCGGGAATTGGTAAAAAACGGCTATGACGTCAAGTTCCTGCTTCTCGACATAACCGATCCGGAGTGCGACTGCCCGATCATCAAGCCGTAAACAGCAGCGTTACACTGCTTTGCAGGGGGATAACCGGAATTGTCGGTTATCCCCTTTTTTTATGCTGGACTCGTTCAAACAAGTCCTCGCCGGTAGTTCCAGGTGGTGGTGCCGGGCAGCGGACGGTCCTCCTTCAGCGCGTCGAGAATCTGCCGGCCCTTGGCCGAGTCGGCGCCGCAGTGTTCGAGCTCAACCTGAAAGAGACTGCAGCCCATGGTCAGCAATTCTTGGACATGCCCCAGCAGCGAGAAATCCTCCTCGCCGATTACCTCGGTCAGGCCAAGGTGGTTGAGAATTCGGTAGCCCTCTCCCTTGTCTGAACGGAGGATCGTGCCGGAACGGATGCCCCGCAGCGGAATGCGGGAGAGGAGAACGGGCAGCGGGGCATACACGGTGACGGCGAGGGGCAGGGGCAGGGGCCGGGCGAGAAGGGCTGCGAGGTTCTCCCGGTCATCCTCCAGGCCGGCGGCAGCCTCGGCAAGGCCGAGTTCGTGCCAGGCCAGGGCGGCCTGGCTGTTCAGGACAAAACAGCGGAAGTCTCCCAGCAGCGTTATGTCCGCCAAACCTTCAAAAAGGGGAAGATGCCCCAGATTGGCCACCCGGAAGGTGCGAAAACCTTGGCCTGCCAGCATCTGCACGGCCCGACGGTAGTCTGTCCATTGCGGCCCGAAGAGCAGCGGCGGGATTTTCCAGACCAGGCGCTCCTTGTACCCGGCCAGCCGCCGTTCATTTTTTTTGAGCTCGGCCAGATTGTCCTCGCTGAGGGGGATCTGCAGGCGCTGCGCCTCCTGGCGTGGCGGCACTCCCAAGTCTTTGAGTCCCCGGCCGCCGAGCGTGAGCGAGAAGGATGCCGGGGCGGCCTGCTCCGTCCTTGCAGCCAGGAGCGTCGCCCGAGCCTTGGCCGCACGGTCCCCGACTGTCGGATTTCGGTCCTCGGCAGGGACGGTTTCCGCCAGCCGTTTCCGGCAGGCCTCGGCGCTCAGGGTAAAGAGCTGTTTTCCACCCACCTTATACACCGCGTCGCCGACGTGGACAGGCCCTTTGCCGGAGTTGCGCACCCGGATGAAATCCCCGGCTTTCGCCGCCCGGACCGATCTGTCGTTCACCAGGATCTCCCGCACGGTGAAGCCGACAGCCGCCTGGTCGTTTTGCGGTTGGATGCGCAACCGGTCGCCGACATGCAGGCGGTCCTGCACAGTCAAGCCGATCATTCCGCCCCGCAGGGAGAGCACCTCACCCAGATGCCTGCCCAGGGCGCCCAGCCGGGAGGGGCTGGCGATGTTGGTCGGCACCCAGCCGGCGAGAAAACCCCGGGTCGCGGGCCGGCCGAAGGATAGGGCCAGGTGCTCGCCCGCCTCGCGCAGGGCTGTTTTGCGCTCTCCGGCCGGGGCGTCGAGGACCAGCCGGTAGGCGGTCACCACCCGGGCCACATATTCGGCACTTTTCATCCGCCCTTCGATCTTGAAGCTGCTGACCCCGGCTCTGATCAGGTCCGGCAGCAGGTCCAGGCCACAGAGGTCGCTGGTGGAAAAGTGGTAGCCCGCCTGGTCCCGGTGGAGGTGGCGGCGGCGGCAGGGCTGGGCGCAGCGGCCGCGGTTGCCGCTCATGCCGCTGATCGTCGAGGAAAAGAAGCACTGGCCCGAGATGGCGAAGCAGAGGGCGCCGTGCACGAAATGCTCCAGTTCGATGGCGGTCTGTTGTCTGATCTCGGTGATTTCGGCCAGCGCCAGCTCCCGGGCCAGTACCGCCCGTACAAAGCCCATCCGTTCGAGCATCCTGACTCCGGCCGCATTGTGGACGGTCATCTGGGTGGAGGCGTGCAGGGGCAGCTCCGGGAACCAGGTCCGGGCCAGCCGCCAGACCCCCAGATCCTGGATGATGATCCCGTCCACGCCGATGGCGGCAAGGTCCGCCAGGATATCGATGAGCAGAGGCAGTTCCGCCTCCTTGAGCAGGGTGTTCAGGGTGACGTAGAGTTTTTTGCCCTGCCGGTGCGCATGGGCGGTGAGGCGTTCCGCCTCGGCCAGGGTAAAGTTCTTGGCCTTGGCCCGGGCGGAAAATTCCTTCAGACCGCAATAGACGGCATCGGCGCCGCTGTCCAGGGCGGCGAAGAAGGCCTCCAGACTGCCGGCCGGGGCAAGGAGTTCAAGGTGTCGGGCCGGTTTGCGGATCATCAGAAAAAGGCGGGCCGGATAAGGTCTGCGGCGAGGAATCGGTCCATTTCCTCCTGGTTGTAGAAGGCCGCTTCAAAGAACAGGCCCTGCGCCGGGGCGGTAAACCTGCTCAAGTTGCCCGGTTGGGTCAGGAAGCCGGCCACCTCCCTAGGGGTCAGTTCCGTCCGACCCACCGCTACCAGCACCCCGGTGATCCGCCGCACCATCTTCCAGAGAAAATGGGAGGCGACCAGGCGGATGAGAAGCAGATCGTCGGTTTCCATGATCTCGGCCTTGTTGATCATGACCAGCGGCGACTTCTTTTTCACCACCTGTCGGTCGGTGAACGAGGTGAAATCGTGCATGCCCGGCAGCAGGGCCGCCGCCTCGCGCATGGCCTCCACCTTGAGCGGATCGTCGATCTTCCAGGCATAGCGGTGGCAGAAGGCGGAGCGACGGCGGGCTATCTGGTACAGGTAGCTCCGGCCGATGCAGTTGTGCCGGGCATGAAAGCGCTCACCCGCCCGCTGCGCCTCCAGGACATTGATGTCCATGGGCAGAAGCTCGTTCAGTTTCCGGCGGACCGTTGCCGGCTGGTCTTCCGTCCGTGCCTCCAGGTGGGCGACAAAGCGCAGGGCATGCACCCCGCCGTCGGTGCGGCCGTTGCCCTGGATATCCACCTCCTTTCCATACAGCCGGGCGGCCGCCCGGAGCAGGCTGCCCTGGATCGTCCGGGCGTCGGCCTGCTGCTGCCAGCCGCTGTAGCGGGTGCCGTCGTATTCCAGGACCAGTTTGAATCGTCTATGTTGCGGTACCATTTTTTTCATTTACGTCAAAAGAGATGAAGCGCGTTGCAGGGGATATCAATGCGCGTTACAGGCGTGCGCACACTATAGGACGAAAGTGCAGAGGGTGCCGTATTTTTTTTGCCCCATGCCTTGCGTCATGGATTGCACCCCGCTGCGACAACGGGCTTGCTTGACTTTGCCGGAGGCAGTCATTATGCTTGAAATTATTGGTTTTCGTTTGCTGTTCGGGAAAGTATTCGCCGGGTGAGGTCAGGGTGGAATCCAAAAGTGCGCTTGTGCTGGCCATGTTCGGGACCACGGTGGAAGAGGCCCTGCCCGGTCTTCTCAATATCCGCGTCCGGGTAATGGAAACGTATCCGGCCACCCCGGTTCATCTTGCCTTTACCTCAAAAATAATTCGGGGGATCTGGCGGCAGCGGGCCGCCGACGACAAGTACCGCGCCGCGCGGCCGGAGATCCCCGAGGAGTTCTTTCGTATACGAGGGCCGATGGCCACCATCGCCGGTCTGCAGGAGGCCGGCTTCGCCTCCATGGTCATCCAGCCGGTCCACATGGTCCCGGCCGAGGAATACCAGGAGCTGTGTGCAGCAGTCGGGGCACTTGCGGCAAGCACTTTTTTGCAGGAGGGCGTCCGCCCCCTGAAGCTGGCGGTCGGTCGGCCGGCCTTCGGCACCACCGGAGCCGGTGATGCCCTCGGCGAAGAACTCACGGCCGCGGCGGAGGCCCTGGCCGCCGATGCCGAGATGGCCAGGACGCGGCAGGCGGCTTTGCTCTACATGGGCCATGGCAGCAAACGCTTTCCGGTCGGTCCGCTTTACCAGCTATTTGTCGAGGTGATGGGCCGGCTTTATCCCGACCTGCTGACCGCCGTTGCCCTAGTGGATGGAGCGCCCACGGTCCATGATGTCCTCCACTCCCTTCGAGTCCGGGGTGTGAAGCGGATTTTGCTCAAACCGTTGATGGTGACCGCCGGGGACCATGTTCGCAAGGATATGGTCGGGCCGCCCCCTCGCGGCTGGCAGGAGTTGCTCTCGGGCGAGGGGTTTGAGGTGGTCCCGGTCCTGCGCGGTCTGGGCGAGCATGACCCCTTTGCCGAGATTTTCGTCCGGCATGCGGCCGATGCGGCGGCCGGGGCCGGTATTGTGCTGCGGTAATCGTCGTATGCCTCCTCCCTGTATTCTAGTCACCAATGACGACGGGGTCTATGCCCCGGGCATCCGCGCCCTGCACGAGGCGGTCCGCCATCTCGGCCGGGCGGTGATCGTCGCTCCGGAGCAGGATAAGAGCGCGGTCAGCCACTCCCTGACCATGAACCGGCCCCTGCATGTGCGTAAGCTGGATGAGGACATCTATACCCTGGACGGCACCCCCACGGATTGCGTGACCATCGGCATGAACAAGATCCTGCCCGAAAAACCGGTGCTGCTTGTTTCCGGAATCAATCCCGGCGCCAATCTTGGTGATGATATCAGCTATTCGGGCACGGTATCGGCGGCCATCGAAGGGACCATGTACGGCATCCCCTCCCTTGCCTTTTCCCTGGCCGGGGAGGCACCCTTTTCTTTCGAAGTGGCGGCGGGCGTTGCCTGGAAGCTGGCCTCCATGGCCCTGCAATTCGGCCTGCCGGACAAGACCCTGCTCAATATCAATATTCCCCAGCTGCCGGCCGGGGAGATCAGGGGGATTCGTTTTACCCGCCAGGGGCGGCGGGTCTACCGCAACGCGATCCAGGAAACCTTTGATCCCTGGAAACGCAAGCACTACTGGATCGGCGGCGGCACCGTCCACTGGTCCGGCGGCGAGGACACCGACGTGCAGGCCGTGCACGAGGGCTGTATTTCGGTGACGCCTATTCAGCTCGACCTGACCAATCACGAGGGACGAGATTTCCTCAAGGAACACTGGAAGATGTAGAGGATGCCTCTTCTCGGCGCCCATGAATCCACCGCCGGGGGGCTGCACCTGGCTTTTGTCCGGATCATCAGCGTCGGCGGTCAGGCCCTGCAGATCTTCACCCGCAACCAGCGCCAGTGGCAGGTTCCGCCCCTGACGGCTGAGGAGATTTCCCGGTTTCGAGGGCAATGGGCCGAAAGCCCGGATATGCCGGTAGCCTCCCACGCCTCCTACCTGATCAATCTGGGCAGCGGCGACGGGGCGCAGGCGGAAAAATCCGTGCAGGCCGTTGTCGAGGAACTCCGGCGTTGCGACCTCCTCGGCATTCCCTGGCTGGTGATCCATCCCGGCAGCCACGGCGGGGACGGGGTCGAGGTGGGGCTGGTCCGGGTAGTGAAGAACCTGGACGCCGCCCTTGCCGCCGCCGGGAAAGAATCCACGGTCAAAATCCTGCTGGAGACCACCGCCGGCCAGGGCAATGCCCTGGGGTCCCGGTTCGAGGAACTGGCCTGGATCATCGACAACGCGAGGCGGCCCGATCGACTGGGGGTCTGTCTGGACACCTGTCATATCTTTGCCGGCGGCTATGATATCCGGACCCCGGAAACGTATACCCGAACCATGGCCGATTTCGACCGGACGATCGGGCTGGAACGCCTTCTTTTCATTCATCTCAACGACTCGAAAAAAGACTTGGGTTCCCGGGTCGACCGCCACGAGCACATCGGCCGGGGCCGGATAGGCCGGGCCGGGTTCGGCCTGCTGCTCAATGATCCCCGCTTTGCCCGCATGCCCATGACCCTGGAGACCCCCAAGGGTGATGATCTGGCTGAGGACCGCAAAAATCTGCTCCTCCTCCAAACCCTGCTGGCCCGACGGTGACTCCCCTTCCCCTGGCCGGGGAATTATGATCTGCCCGAATGATGCAAAAACCTACGCTTTCGCCTCGGTTATGTAAATATGTTAACATCATATCTTGCAGGTTGCTGAACCACAGTGGCGGGTGCTCTGAATTTTGAATTTTTTACGAAACCAACAATCGTTACGATACGACAATTTTTTCCGGGGTACTTGGTTTTTGTCCCCTGCTATGCTATTCTTGCAGCGAAGATAGACGCTGATAGTAAATCCTATTTTTCCTTTAAAAGTGGATCTGAAAGAAAACAAGAGGTCAGCATGGTGCCTTTCTGTACGTCTGTCCTGAGCCGCCAGTGGCAACGGACAGGTTGTTTTGTTTTTTTTCTGCCTCTGCTTGCGGTTGTGCATCCTGTGCTGGCCACTGCGGCGCCTCCGGATTCCTCTCACCTGGACTCTTTACTGACCATGGATATCGTTCAACTGGTCAATCTGGAGGTGGCCGTGGCCACCGCCACGCCGAAGCCCATCAAATTGGCCCCGGCGGTGGCCTCCGTGATCACTGCCGAGGAGATCAGGCGTATGGGAGCCACAACCCTGGATGAAGTCCTGACGACCGTGCCCGGCCTGCATGTATATCCCAACGGTACCAACATCTTTCAGTCCAACTGGTCCATCCGGGGGATCCAGTCAGGGCTAAACCCCCATGTCCTTCTGCTGATCAATGGTGCACCTCTGGTATCTGCGCAAAATGGCCACCGTCCGTACGGACTGCAGATTCCTGTATCGATGATCTCACGTATCGAGATCATGCGCGGCCCCGGTTCGGCGGTGCACGGGGCGGATGCCTTTGCCGGGACGGTCAATGTCATCACCGGGAAGGGGAGTGAAACGGCCGGCAGCGAGGTCGGCGGCCGCTACGGTTCCTTTGCCACGAGGAATCTCTGGGGCAGGCACGGCGGCGTGTATGACGGCTGGGATCTGAACTTCGGCGTGGACTGGCGCAAGAGCAGTGGTGATAAGGATCGGATTATTGTCCGGGATGGGCTGGGGAGTGGGCTTCCTTCACATGCGCCTGGACCTCTGGACACTCATCAGGAAATAGTGAGCACGATTCTGGGCGTGGAAAAGGGCAGATGGACGGCGGATCTGTTCAGCTCTTTTGCTCGGCAGGGGATGGGGCACAGCGGCCTGCAGGTCCTGAGCGAGGACAGTGAAATAAAAACCGCGCTTGTCGAAGGGGATGTGCAGTATGAGTACCCCGACATTGTGACGGGTTTGGATGTGCTGCTGCGGGGGTTTGCGGTGTTCAATGACGGAGAAAATTATTTTGACTTCTACCCAAACTCTTACGGTGTCAACGCCATTGGCAATCCCCAGTATACCGGCCTGCAGGGCGGTACAGAGGCAGCGACCGTTTACCACGGGACGGATGGTCACCGGTTCAGGTCGGCCCTTGGCTTGGTTGCATACAATGCGGCCACCGACCAGTACAAGAATTTTGGTCCCGGCGTCCCGCCCGATCATCTCTACCAGGAACCGGTCAGTCTGAAAAACACCCCGTACATCTACCTGGAAGACCAGAATCGGACAGTATGGTACGGTTCAGTGCAGGATGAATGGAGTCTGGCCGAGAACTGGGAGCTGACCGCCGGGGTTCGCTATGATCATTATTCGGACTTTGGCGGGACGACGAATCCCAGAATAGCCCTGGTCTGGGAGACGACGGAGGTGTTGACCACCAAATTGATGTACGGCAGCGCCTTTCGGCCGCCTGCCTTTGGCGAGCAGTATTTCAAGAATAACCCTTTGTCGTTGGGCAATCCGGATATCGGACCTGAAACCATCGATACCTACGAGCTTGCTCTGCAGTATCAGCCCACCAAAAAACTCAATCTGCAAGCCAACTTCTACCTCTACGAGATTGAAGACCTGATTGAATATGTGCCTGACCCCCCGCCGGCCTTGACCAAGACGGCACAGAACTATACGGATCTGGAAGGCCGGGGGGTGGAGGTGGCCCTGGACTGGCAGGTCCTGGACGACCTTCTCCTCAAGGCCAGTATCGCCTACCAGCGCTCCGAGGACGCGGATAGCGGAGAGCCGGTCGCCGAGGCGCCGGCCTGGGACGGCTACGTCAACGCACACTGGACCTTTCTGCCCGACTGGTCCCTGGATGGGCAGTATTTCCTAACCGCGGAGCGGCAGCGTGCAAACAGCGACATCCGTCCGGAGGTTGACGATTATCAGTATGTCAACCTCACCCTCCGCCGGGAACATCTCTTCGGCAATTGGGAGGCGGCCATGGCGGTCCGCAACCTCTTCGACGAGGATGTCCTCGAGCCGAGCCCGGCGCCGGGGCTCATCCCGGGTGACTATCCCATGGAGAGCCGGGCCTTCTGGCTGGAGGTGCGATGCACATTCTGAAAGCATTTCCGACACGGTTTCCTTTCCGTCTGGCTCGGTTGAAAATGAAGCTGATCCGTCCCGGTATCCTTTTTTTCTGGCTTCTGCTGCTGGTCTGTCCGGTCCGTACCCTGGAGGCGGTGCCCCTTCACCGGAATACTAACGCTCCCAGCGAACAGGAGCTTAAGGCCATCTATCTCTATAATTTCCTGCAATTCGTTAACTGGCCTCAGGAAAAATGTCCTCTTCCCAACGGTCATGCCAGGGAAATCGTGGTGATCGGCAGAACTTCGCTGCGGGAAGTGCTGCAGGCCTTGCAGGCAAAACTGCATGAACAGAACCAGGAGTTAAACCTGGTTTTCCACGATACCTACCATGAGGGCTTGGACCTGTCCCGCTGCTGCCTCCTGTTTATCGCCGCTTCGGAAAAGGAAAATTTGCCGGCTATCCTCGCGGGTATCGAGGGGCGGAATGTGCTCACCGTCACCGATACCGGTGAGGTCGCAGACGCCGGGGTGATGATTACCCTCTTGCTGCGCGAGAACAGGATCCGCTGGGCCATCAACCGCAAACCGGTTGCCGAAGCCGGGCTGAAAATGAACGCCAAGCTTCTGGAAATCGCGGAAAGGGTTGTCAACTGAGCGCCGAAGCCGTATCGAAGGTGAGCCGGTCATGAATCGTTTTCGTGATTTCACGATCAGGACGAAACTGACTCTAGCCCTCCTGGGTATCAGCTCGGTGGCAGTGCTCGCGGCATGTTTGATGTTCTACGTGCTGGTCATGAACAGTTACCGGCAGGAGTACCAAAAGAATATCAACAGCCTGGCCAGCATCATCGGAGCAAATTGCACCGCTGCCCTGAGCTTTGCCATTCCTGAAAATGCCGAGCAGGTGCTGGGTGCACTGCGCAGTCGTCCTTCCATCGTCGCCGGTCAGGTTTTTGACGAGCGGGGAGTGCTTTTTGCCAGCTATGGCGTAAACCCTTCCCCGGCCGAGGTCAAGGCTGGCAACGCCAATGCGACCCCTGTGGAGCGGACGTTTCCGGGTCATCTGCTGGTCCGGGAAGAAATCATTCTGAACAATTCGGTCATCGGCAGCGTGGTCCTGCTTGATGACATGCGCTCCCTCCGCACCTTTCGCTCCATCGCCTTGACAACCCTGGCGGTGATCGTGACGGCCGTCCTGATCCTTGCCTTGCTCGCTGCGGCAAAACTGCGCGAGATCATTGCCCGGCCCATCAGTGAGCTGGATGCCATTTCCCGGGTGATATCCGTGAACCAGGACTATTCGCTCCGGGCCGTGAAATCCAGCGGTGACGAGGTCGGCCACCTGGTGGACGCCTTCAATTCCATGCTGGATCAGATCGCCCGTCAGACCTCCGAATTGCAGAAAAGAGAAGAACGGTTCCGAGGACTTGTCGAGCAGGCGGTGGACGGCTTTTTCCTGCACGACATCAGGGGGCGGTTGATCGACGTGAATCAGCGGGTTTGCGACAAGCTCGGCTATACCAGAGAGGAACTGCTGACCATGTCGCTGGCGGATATCGACATCAAGGCAGGAAGGGGTGAGTACCCGGAGAATCTTTGGGCCGACCTGCGCCCCAACGAACCGATCACCCTCCATTCCGTGCACCGGAGACGGGACGGCTCAACCTTGCCGGTGGAGGTCAGGGTGGGGTTGCTGGACCTGGGTGAGCAGCAGGTGGTCATGGCCCTGGCCCGCGACGTATCGGAGCGGTTGGCCGCGGAACAGGAACGGCGCAAGCTGGAAAGCCAGTTGCAGCAGTCGCAAAAGATGGAATCCACCGGCACCCTGGCCGCGGGCATCGCCCATGATTTCAACAACATCCTCTCCCCTATCTACGGCTATCTGGAGCTGGCCCTGCTCAAGGTCCAGGATCGGCCGGAAGTTGCCGGCTATCTTGGTGAGGCGCACCGGGCAGCCGGTAGGGCCAGGGATATGGTCAAACAGATTCTGACCTTCAGCAGGCGGGATACGGAAAAGCAGTCGCCGGTGGAGGTGCATGTCATCGTCAAGGAGGCATTGAAGCTGCTGCGGGCGACCATCCCCAGCACCATTGAGATCCGGCAACATATCGATCTGGACTGTGGCTGTGTTCTGGCCAATCCAACGCAGATTCATCAAATTTTGATGAATCTTTGCACCAACGCCTATCACGCCATGCGGGAGAAGGGCGGGGTGCTCGGGGTTTCGGTGACTGCCTTGGAGATGTCGCCCAGAGATGCCCAGGGAAACATCAATCTGAAACCAGGCCCCTATCTGCTCCTGGAAGTCAGCGATAGTGGTCATGGTATGGATGATAAGACCATGGCTCGAATATTTGAACCCTATTACACCACCAAGGGCCAGGGGGAAGGGACCGGCATGGGGCTGTCGGTGGTCCACGGCATCGTCAAGAGTCATGGGGGTGATATCACTGTTTACAGTGAGCCAGGAAAGGGATCGACCTTCCGTGTCTACCTCCCGGTGATAGAGCCGGCGGCCGCACAACAGATCGATATCACGAGCAGCCCCCCACCCGGCGGTAACGAACGGATTCTTCTGGTCGATGATGAAGAGACCGTACGCAGGGTGGAAAAGGATATGCTCATCAATCTGGGATACCGGGTGGATTCTTTCAGTACGCCTGAAGAAGCCCTGAACCGGTTTCGGCAAAATCCCCGGAGATATGATCTGGCGATCACGGACATGACCATGCCAAAGATGACCGGAGACACTCTGTCGAGAGAACTGCTGGCCATCCGTCCCGACCTGCCGATCGTCCTCTGCACCGGATTCAGCGAAATGATCAATAGGGAGTCGGCGATGAAAATCGGGATCAGGCAGTTTGTAACCAAGCCGTTGATGATGAATAGCTTTGCCCTCATCCTGCGAGACATTTTGGACTCTCCGTCCTGATGATTTTCCGCCTTCTCTCCCTTCCTTTCCGGTTTCATCTCTTTGGTCAATGATAGTATCCCCCTTTTTTAAGCAGGACCTGTCTGCTGTTACCGTTCAGTATCATTTGGGTGGCAAAAGCGTTACCATTTGGTATCATTTCTTCGGTAGCTAATCGTAACATATTGATGATAAAGGATTAAATTTCTGGCACGGGTATTGCTATATTCAGGACAAATGGCCGGGAAGGCATCTGGTGCGCCATGGGGGTCAATCAGACTCAGGAGGAGGAAAACGAGGGGGAGGTTATGGAAACAGCAAAGATCATGAAATATGTGTCCATCGGGTGCGTGGTAGTGGCCGTGGGAACCTTTGCCTATGTGGTGAAGGCGTCGAAC
>QZJD01000064.1 GCA_003604995.1 Desulfobulbus sp.
CATTGCCCGCGACTTCACTGTGCCAGGTAGGGCGCGGATCAGTCAAGGACATTTCCCGCCGCCCCGGTTGAGAGGGAGAGAGGGAGGAGCGGGGCGGCGGGAAGGGCAGCGGATCAGTCAACAGGCTGACTGATCCTCTTCTGCACCAGCTGCCGATGCTGGTTCCTTTGCAGAGTACCGGCCTGGGTGGCGGTACCGCTCTGCTTCATGTCGCGATTGCGCACGGTGCTCTCCTGCCGTGTCTGCTGCTTCACCTGGGTGCCGGCCGCTTGCGCGGTGATACTGCCGACGCCCAGGAATACGAGGGAGAGAACGAGGCCTGCGATAATTGTCGTGCTGCATTTCATGGTATTGACTCCTTGGGTTGAATGAACAATCTATACCCTCACAAAACATGGAACCACCGGGCATCCGTTGCCGTGATTTCACCAGGTCGCAAGAGTTGCAGGCGCCGGTCTCGCACTCGTTGCGAAACCGACAAAAACTGCATTTACCTTCTAAGACGGACCGGACGGCAAAAGGTTACAGCCGCTCCTGAAAAAAAAAGAATCTTCTTCTCTCTTGCCTTTTTTCGGATTTCCGGAAACACTTTTGAGGAAGGGGTGCTGCGGCGGGGTATCGTCCGGCCGGAAGCACCGAAGAACTTCAGGAGACAGGTCATGCAGCCGAACGAACGGATCGCCCTGGCCGGCGAAATCATGGACCATTTTGCCGAGAGAACCGGGCTGGTCGGGGAGAGTGTATCACCCAGGCGCTATCTCTGGACCGACGCCTTTGCGGTCTGCAATTTTCTGGAACTCGGCCGCCTGACCGGGAATGCCCGCTTCGACGAGCTCGCCCGCCGCCTGGTCGACCAAACCCACCATGTGCTCGGCCGCCACCGCGGCGATGATGGCCGGCACGGCTGGCTGAGCGGTCTCGCCGACCGGGAGGGCGAGGAGCATCCCACCCTGGGCGGCCTGCGCATCGGCAAGCCCCTGCCCGAACGGCGGGCGGACGAACCCCTTGACGAGGAACGCGAATGGGATCGGGACGGCCAGTACTACCACTATCTGACCAAGTGGCTGCTTGCCCTCAACCGAATCGCCCGCCGGACCGGGGAGGAGCGCTACCTTCGCTGGGCCTTTGAGCTGGCCCGCGCGGCCCAAGCCGGCTTCGCCTTTCCCCACCCTCCCGCGGGAACGCCGCTGCTGCACTGGAAAATGAGCATCGACCTCTCGCGGCCGCAGGTCCCGGGAATGGGGCACCACGACCCCCTGGACGGCCTGCTGACCCTGTACGAACTGCAAATCGGCGGACCCGGCGGGAACCGGGCAGGAGAAGTAAGCCTTGCCGATGAACTCAGCGATCTGGAACGGATGTGCCGGGACCGGGACTGGCTGACCGACGACCCCCTCGGTCTCGGCGGCCTGCTCAGCGACGCCCTCCTCGCGGCCAGGCTTATGGCCGCCGATCCCTCCCTGCCCCTCGCCGACCTGCTGGCGGACCTGTTGGCCGCCGGGGCCAGGGGACTCACCTTTTTTGCCGGCCGAAACAGCCTGCACCTGCCGGCGGCCTATCGTCTTGCCTTCCGGGAACTGGGCCTGGCCATCGGCCTGCACGCAGCGGAACGCCTCGAACTCCTGTTCCGAAACGATCCTGAACTCCGCGGCCTGCGGGACAGCTTTGCCCCCCGCCTCCGGGAAATCCTCAGCCACAAAGCCCTCTCCTACAAGATCGATCAGTACTGGCTCAGCCCGGACAGCCAACGCGACGCCGCCTGGACAAGGCATCAGGACATTAACTCGGTGATGCTCGCCACCAGCCTCATTCCGGACGGATATTTCGGCTGGCCCTCAAACCCCTGAACCCGGTTTTCAGCCGAAGAAGAACGAGCAGATGAGGATGGCGGCGGTGATCCCGGTGAAATCGGCGATCAGGCCGCAGGCGACCGCGTGCCTGCTTTTACGGATGCCCACCGAGCCGAAATAGAGGGCGAGGACGTAAAAGGTGGTCTCGGTGCTGCCCTGCATGACCGCTACCATTTTCGAGACCAGGGCCTCCGGGCCGTGGGTCTTGATCGTCTCGATCATCAGGCCCCGGGCGCCGCTGCCGCTGAGCGGCTTCATCAGCCCGGTGGGCAGGGCATCGATGAAGGCGAGCGGTCCGCCGTCATAGGTGATGATCCCCAGCCAGTCAAGGAGCCGGGCGACCAGCCGGCAGAAGCCGTCGATCAAGGCGAGGAGCAGGTCCATGGCGCCGCTGGCGCGGAACACGCCAATGGCCACCAGCATGGCCACCAGATAGGGAATGATCGAGACGGCGATCTTGAAGCCGTCCCGGGCGCCGCTGATGAACTCCTCGTAGACGTTCGCTTTCCTGATGGCGGCCAGGAGAATGAAGAAGATGATGATCCCGAAGATGATCCCGTTGCTGAGCAGCATGGAAAACGACTGCATCGCCGCCCGGTCCAGCGACTGGAGGTAGGCGAGCAGCAGGGCGATCGCTCCGAAAAAAACCAGGAAATAGAGAAGGAGCACCGGCTGCAGGAGATTGAGCCGCTGATACAGGGAAACGGCGAGCAGGCCGGCCAGGGTGGAGCAGCTGGTGGCCAGCAGGATGGGCAGGAAGAGCTCGGTGGGATTGACGTAGCCCAGCTGGTGGAGATAGGTGAAGATGGTCACCGGAATCACGGTCACCGACGAGGTGTTGATGACCAGGAACATGATCTGGGCGTTGGTGGCGGTGTCCTTGTGCGGATTCAGCTCCTGCAGCTCGTTCATCGCCTTGAGGCCCAGCGGGGTGGCGGCATTGTCCAGGCCGAGCATGTTGGCCGCCAGGTTCATGACCATCGCGCCCTGCGCCGGATGGTCCCTGGGTACTTCCGGAAAAAGACGGGTGAAAAAGGGGCTGATCAGGCGGGTGAGCAGCGCGACCGCTCCGCCCGCTTCGCCGATGCGCATCAGTCCCAGCCACAGGGTCATAACCCCGGTGAGGCCGAGGGCGATCTCAAAGGCGGTCTTGGACATCGCAAAGGTCGCCTCCATGATCTCGCCCAGCACCCCGGGATTGGCGAGAACGACGATCTGATACAAGGCGGTGGCCGCCGCCCCGAGAAAAAAGCCGATCCAGATGAAGTTCAGCACGTCGTTCTCCTGTTTCCGAATGGTTTCGGCAAGTCCGGCACAAACCATTTCTGTTTTGCCATGCGGCCCGGCAAAATGAAAGGAGAATCCGCCGCCGCCGCGCGACCGTGCGACACCGCGCAAAAAACACTTGCCCGCGGAAAACCATGCCGTCCCTTCCTGTCGCTTGTGAACTGACGAAAAGGAAGGTACATTCCTCCTGGGGAGCACCATCAATTGTTTCACTAAACAGGTCTGCTTGCGCCATGGGACTCTTTGCACCGAAAAAACCGAAATGGCAGCACAAGGATCCGGCGGTGCGCCGGGCGGCGATCGCCGGCATCGACCCGGGAGAAACCGCGATTTTTGAACAGCTTGGCCGAGACCCTGACCGGGAAGTGCGGCGGGCCGCCGTCGCCCGGCTGGCAGACGTGGACGCGCTCGCCCGGCTGGCCGCGGACGCCCTGCCCGAGGAGTTGCCCCTTATCACCGCCCGCATGGAAGAGCTCCTCGCCGGACAGGTCCTCGCCTGCCAGAACCCAGAGGGGTGGCAGGATGCGCTTGCCCAAATAGCCTCGCCGGAAGTGCTGGCAGGGATTGCGGCGCAGGCCCCCCGGCCGGAGGCCCGGCTGGCCGCCGTGGATAGGATCGACGATCAGCGCCTGCTGGCCGAGGTCGTCAAGCAGAATTGCGGCAAACAACCGGCAGCGGCGGCCCTGGCGAAAATCAGTGACGAAGGGATACTGGCCGACCTCAGAATAAACGCGGCCGGCAAGACGGCCCGGCGGTTGGCCGGGGTTAAGATTGCCGAGATTGAACGGCAAAAAAATCCGGCCGGCGACAAAGAAATCGTTTCCGCACGTCTGGACGCCCTGGCCACCGAAGCCAACCGCCTCGGGGAAAACCCCGACCCCGATGCCGCGGTCCTTAGACTGGCGGCCATCAGGCAGGAATGGCAGTCCCTGGACAGCGGCCATGCCCACCCGGGCTATGCAACCCTGGACAGGATCAGCCGGATTGTCGAGGCGAGATATGCGGAAGCCTCGGAACGCCTCAGGATGGGCCAGGAGAAGGCGGCCCGCTATGACCGGTTCCGATCCCGACTGGAGGAACTGTGCGTTGCCGTCGAACGGCTGTCCTGCTCCACGACCGACGACGCGCCAACGCTCCAGGCCCGGGCGGTCGCCGACTGGGAAGCGCTGATTGAGGCAAACCAGGCGGACTTTGCCCCGAGTCCGGACCTTGCGAAGCGCTTTGCCGATGCCTCCCGGGCCTTTACCGCCAACCGGAAGGCAATCGAAAGCGAACGGCGGGAGGTCGTTGCCATTCAGGGGGAATTCTCCCAAATCCAGAGTCTTATCGCCGGCGGCGAGTTAAAAAAGGCCGCCATGCGGCTGGCGGAGACGGAAAAGCGCCTGGCCCTGCTGCCGCTCAATTTTTTCAGCAAATCGAGCTTTGCCAGGATGCTGGCCGAAGCGTCCTCGGAACTGGATCGGGCCGAGCGGGAAGACCGCGAGCGCAACCTGGCCCGCCGCCGGAAAATCTGCGCCGAGCTGGAAAAACTGGCTGCTTCCGGCAAGCCCGGCCACATGGAACGGCGCCTGCGGGAACTCGGTCGGGACTGGCAGGAACTGCCCCGCCTGGACGATGCGGAAGGCCTGGAGCTTGCGCAGCGCTTCCAGACCCTGACCGGCGCCCTGACCGAAAAACTGAAAACCCTGGAACACGAGCAGGACTGGCAGCTCTGGGCCAATCTCACCCTCAAGGAGAAGCTTCTCGAACAGGTGGCCGCCTTGGACCATGAGGAAAACCTGGCAAAGGTGTTCGACGCGGTCAAGGCGGCCCAGGCGGAATGGAAGGACATCGGGCCTGTGCCGCAATCGGAATCGCAGCGGTTGTGGGACGATTTCCAGGGTGCCTGCCAGCGCAACTTTGAGCGGACCCGGCCCTACCTGGAGGAACGAAAACAGCAGCGGATAGCGGCAATGGAGCGACGCCGGGAGATCTGCGGACTTGCCGCCGAACTTGCCGAGTCCGGCGACTGGCAGAAAACCGCCCAGACGATCAAGGAATTGCAGCAGGAATGGAAAACCCTGCCCCACGGCGCCCCGGGCGAAGAGCACAAGCTGTACCGGCAGTTTCGCGCCGCCTGCGACCGCTTCTTCGCCCGCCGCGAGGAGCACCACCTGGGCCTGGCGGAAGAGCGAGGCCGTCGCCTCCTTGCCAAGGAAGAGCTGTGCCGCGAGGCGGAACAACTGGCGGCGGCGCCCCGGCTCGATCATGCCGCCAGGCTCAGGCAGCTCCGGTCGGCATGGAAGAAGATCGGGCCGGTTCCCCGCGACCAGGAGGAGGGGGTCCGGCAGCGTTTCCAGGCCGCCTGCGACACTTATTTTCAATGGCTGGCGGCCGAACAGCAGGAGAACCTGCGGCGCAAGGAAGGTCTCTGCGAGGAGGCGGAACGGCTGGTCGCCGAAGCGGCCCCTGAAGGAGACCGGAAAGAAATCGCCGCCCAACTGGTCGACCTGCAGCGGCAGTGGAAGGAAATCGGCCCGGCGCCGCCGGACCGGAGCGAGGCGGTCTGGCAGCGCTTCCGCCGGCCCTGCGACGAATTCTTCACGGCCCGGCAGCAGGAAATCGAACAGGACGAGGAGCAGCGGCGGGCGAATCAGGACCGCAAGGAAGCGCTTCTGGCCCGGGCCGAGGAACTGGCCGGCCGGGGCAACGACCGGGAAACCGCCGCGCAGCTTCAGCAGTTGCAAAAGGAGTGGTTTGAGACCGGTCCCGCGCCCCGGCCGGTCAACCGGCAACTCAACGACCGCTTCCAGGCCCTGGCCGACGCCTTTTTCGCAGGCCGACGTCAGTATTTCGCCGACCTGCGGACGGAACAGCTCGAAAACCAGAAAAAAAAGGAAAGTCTCTGTCTGCGCCTGGAAAATATCCTCGGCCTCACGGTCAAAGCCGCGGGCGGAGAAAAGAGCAGAGCCCTGTCCCTGGCCGACGAGCTGAAGCAGGCCATGCAGGACAACTTCATGCTGGCTGGCCGCCGCCACGAAAAAAAGGAGATCAGCGACGAGATCAGGCGAATCCGCCGGGAATGGGAAAAGATCGGCCCGGTACCGGCCGACCGGAGCAAGGCGCTCAACGAACGCTACCGCAAGGCCTTGGACGCCTATTATAATCCAAGGACGGATTGAATTTTTCCACCAACCTCAGGGGACTGAATTTTTTTCGCGGTTTTTCCGCGAAAATCATTCTGTCCCCGGCATAGATTGCTGGACCCTTCGTTATGCCGTCACTATGACGTCGCCGGCAGGAAACGCCCTGGGCATCCGCAACTACCCCTCTCACTCCAGGTAGAGATCCACGTGCTTGAAGGAGCTCAGCTCGAACAGGCCGCGGTCGGTGAGCTTCAGTTCCGGAATGACCGGCAGCGCCATGAAGGAAAGGGTCATGAACGGCGCGGTTAGAGCGCTGCCCAGCGACTTGGCCAGCCGGTCGAGACGGGCATAGCGGGCTGCCGTCTCCAGACCGTCAGCCCGGGTCATGAGGCCGGCCACCGGCAGCGGCAGGATCTCTGAAATGTCGTCAGCCGCAACGGCCATGCCGCCTTTCTCGCGCACCACCAGGTTGATCGCCCGGACCAGGTCCGCATCGCCTACCCCCACCGCGATCACATTGTGCGAATCGTGGGCCACCGACGAGGCGATGGCGCCCCGGCGCAGGCCGAATCCCCGCACAAATCCCAGAGCCGGCGGCTTTCGCTGGTAGCGGTTGAGGACCACGATCTTCAGGATATCCCCCTCCCGGTCCGAGACCAGGCAGCCGTCCTCGACCCGGCACCGCGCCTGCGCGGCGCCGGTGAGCAGTTGCCCGTCGTGGGTCTGGATCAGCCGCACCGGCCGGCCCCGATCCGGAACCCGCAAATCGGCAGGACTTATGGCCATGGCCTCGAAGCGGTTGGGCGAATCCCCGGTTTCCGGAGGGATGACGGTCTCGCCATCCGACGCCGTCAGCTGGCCGTTGATAAACGTGCGCAGCACCCGCAGATTGACCAGGTCGTCGACCTCGATGAAGTCGGCCGGGTCGCCGGGCTGGAGCAGGCCGATCTTCAGGCCGTAATGGTGGGCCGGATTCAGGGTGGCCGCGCGCAGGACCTTCATGAAGTCGATGCCGCTGCCGGCCGCCCGGCTGACCAGCAGGCGGATATGGTCCCGGGCCAGATCGTCCGGCTTGATGTCGTCGGTGGCAAACATGCAGTGCTCGGGAAACTCGTCGAGGAGCGGCAGGAGCATGTCCAGGTTTTTGGCGGCCGAGCCTTCCCGGAGCAGGATCTTCATGCCCAGGCCGATTTTTTCCCTTGCCTCCGCATGGGACAGGCATTCGTGGTCGGTCCGGATGCCGTGGTCGATATAGCGCGCAAGCTCCGGTCCGATCAGGCCGGGGGCGTGGCCGTCGACCGGCTTGCCCAGGGCATGGGCCGCGGCGATCTTGGCCATGACCTCCGGATCGCCGGCAATGGCCCCCGGGAAATTCATCATCTCCGCGAGAAAGCCGATCTCCGGCCAGGTGAGCATCTCCCGTACTTCGTCGGGTCCGATCCGGGCGCCGGCGCTTTCAAAGGGGGTGGCGGGAACGCAGGAGGACGCGCCGAAAGCGAACTTGAACGGGACAGCGCGGCTGTTTTCGATCATGAAGCGCACACCCGCCGGTCCGAGGACATTGGCGATCTCGTGCGGATCGCAGACCGCCGCTACCGTGCCGTGCCGCACCGCCAGCCGCGCAAATTCCGAGGGCACCAGCAGGGAACTCTCCACGTGCACATGCGCATCCACCAGACCGGGGAGCAGAAAGGTGGCAGCCGGACCCTTCGTCTCGGCTACCGCCCTGATCCTTCCCCCGCTGACGGTGACCGTGCCCGGATGGACCGCGCCCCGCACCGGATCGACGATGTTGGCCGTTATGGCGAAGTCGTTCATGGCCGTCTCCTCTCAACCTGCTTACCGTCTGCTCCCTTTCCCCCAGGCTCGGGGCCGCATGCTGATCGCTTCCCGGGGACAGCGGTTGCGGCACAAACCGCAGCCGAAGCATTTTTCCGGATCGATCTCCGCCCGGTACGCGCCCGCATCCTCCCTGCCGCCGATGGCCCCGAAGTGGCAGGCCTCCGCGCAGGAGCCGCAGCCGTTGCAAAGCCCGCCATCGACCTGGGCCGTCTGCTCGCCGCGGTACATGGTCTCCACGCCCAGGTCCAGGGTGCGCAGGCCGAGGCAGTCGCCGGGCCGGCAGTTGCAGATCGCGCCGATAAACGGGGTGATCATCGTCCAAATCGTATGTACCGCCCCTTCCTGTTCCAGCGCCTCCATCTGGGCAATGGCCGCCGCCGGGCTGAGGCTCTCCAGGCCCATGTCCGGGGCCGTGCCGAAATAGCTCATGTCCAGGTCCCGGTACCAGGTTTCCGGGCTGTAGCTGACACTGTAGCAGCAGCGCGCCTCCTTTTTCAGGGCCGCCCAGCGGCAGGCGCAGGGGATGCGGACCACGGTGGCTGCCCGGCCGACGATCTCCCGGATATCCTCGATGGTCACCACCTGGCCGAAATGTTCCTCCTCGGCCTTGCTGACCATCTGCCGCACCACCCGCTCCGGCAGGGTCTTCTTTTTCCGGTAGATGGTCTCCAGACGGCCGATGGTGACAATCCCCGCCTCGATGGTGTTCGTAAAAAATTCCCTGATATAGCGGCGCCGGTTCAGATCGGCCATCAGGTCCCGGGCATAGTTCGCCGCGTTTTTGAACCAGACCTTACCGTCGCCGTGCCTGGTGCAGAATTCACACATTGCTTCTCTCCTCCGCTGAACGTCCGCCGGGCATTGAATACATCCCCCTTTTCCGGTTCTCCACATCAAAACTTGCTTCGACTACCCGTGCCCGATCGGTGCATGCCCGACCGACGCCCGACCTTCGGCCAGGCCGGTGAACAGGGGCAGGAGGAGGACCGCCAGGCCCAGGGCCACCACCGCCGGCCAGCCGCCATACCGGTACATATAGCCGCTCACCGTGATTCCGCAATACCCACCGGCATAATAAAAAAGGACGTAGAGCGAATTGGCGCGGCCGCGGCTCCCGGAGAGCTTGCGGTTGAGGGCGCCCGCCGCTGCGGCATGGATGGCGAAGAAGCCGGCGCAGACACCCGCCAGGCTGAGCGCGATCATCCCGAGCGAGGCGATCAGGGTGCTCGCCAGGGCCAGGCCGAAAAGGAGCGCGCCCCAGGCCATGGTCGCGCCGTTGCCGATCCGGTTGGAGATCCGGCCGGCGACCGGCCCCATCACCGCCCCCAGGAGATAGGTAAGGTAGAGCAGGGTGATCAGTTCGGTGGACGCCTCGAAGGGGGTCTGCGCCAGATAAAAGGGCAGATAGTTGAAGGACGCGGAAAAGACCCAGAACGCACTGAAGGCCACCACATAGATCCGAACCGTCTCGCCCCTGGCGAGCAGGGCGGCAAATCCCAGGTCAGCGGCCTGCCGGCGGGGCGGTCCCTGATCCTTGGGCAGTGCGATGAGCGCGGCCAGGAGCGCGAGCAGAAGGAGGACCGCCGCGCTGACAAAGGCATAACGCCAGTGCAGGGGCGGGTGGATCCAGCCGCCCAGCAGGCGACCGCCCAGCCCGCCGACCACCGTGGCCGACACATAGGCCCCCATCCCGACATTGAGGCGCTCGGGGGGCAGGTTGCGCGCCAGATACGCCGCCAGGCAGGTGGTCAGGGCCGGGAAAAACAATCCCTGCAGGAAGCGGGTGGCCACCAGGACGGGAAGGCTGGTGGTGACGGCGCAGATTAGTGCGCAAATGGCCACCACCACGCCCCCGCCGAGAATGAGCGGCCGGATGGGAAAACGGTCGCCCAGTGCGCCGAAGGGAAGGTTGGCAAGGGTGATTCCCAGGATGGCCATGGAAATGGTCAGCGAGGCGGTGGTCTCGGCCACCCCGAATTCATGGGCCAGCACCGGCAGGACCGGCTGGGGCAGATAGAGGTTGGTCAGGGCGGCGGCGACGAGCACGCAGACCAGGCCCTGCATGCGAAGCGCGGAAGGTGCTTTCAAGAGCGCTGCCTTGCTGAGCGTTGCATTTGCTCTTCAGGCATCATCACGCAGCAATCCGGTGCGCGGCGCCCCTTCCCCGCCCTCTTGCTCAGAGTCCCCTGCTCTTCGGGCATACGTATTGCGGATTTCCTCCATGCGCCGGCGATTCTTGCCTAAATCCCAATATCCGGCCCTGGCCGCGGAGCGGATCTGAATGACCCGGTTCGCCGCGTCCAGGACAAAGAGCGCGTCGTCCACGAATCCCAACGCAGTTCTGAATTCCACCCGGATCGAGCTCTCATCCGCGGCGACAACCGTCGTGTCCGAGCGCCGGACCAGGATCTCCCGTAGGCGGTCCAAGGCTTGCGCCGCGTCCCCGGTCAGGGGGAAAGGTTCAATAAAATGTCGACCGGCCGCCTGGCTGGACACGCAATTCGGCGAGGAGGGACAGGGCGGCAGCACCATATCGTTGCCGGCGGCCATGACGAAAAAGAGGGTCAGGAGGGTGGACATGACCTGGACCCGCTCACCGAATCCTTCGCGGACCGCGGACTATTGCCCTTGTGCTCATGGCGCGCACCCCGGTCATTCATGTTCATTGCCGGCAAGACAGGAACAAGCATGGGGATCAGCGCAGGGCCTTGTTCCAGGCGTTGATCTGGGCCTCGCATTTCGCCAGCAGGGCAGAGGCATCGCCCTCGATGGCCACGCTTTTGATCTTATCGCCCTGGACAATGGCATTGACCACCGCCATGTCGCTCTCCGACTCGACGACGCCGAAAACCGCGTGCTTCCCGTCCAGCCAGGGGGTCGGCACGTGGGTAATGAAGAACTGGCTGCCGTTGGTGTTGGGCCCGGCATTGGCCATGGACAGGATGCCGGGCCGGTCGTGCTTCAATTCCGGATCAAACTCGTCGGCGAATTTATAACCGGGGCCGCCCATGCCGTTGCCGCGGGGGCAGCCGCCCTGAATCATGAACTCATTGATGACCCGGTGAAAATTCAGGCCGTTATAAAACCCCCGGTTGGCAAGATTGACAAAGTTAGCAACCGTATAAGGCACCTTGTCCGGGAACAGCCTCACCCGGATCGTTCCCTTGCCGGTATCGAAAACAGCAACCAATGCGTCCTGCTCACTCATCATTATCTCCTGATATTCAAGGTTATTGGCAGATATCCAGTCCTGAAGAAGATAGCATCGGGCCGATCGAATGGCAAGCCTCAATATCCAAGGCTCAGCCCTCATCGCTGGACTTCACGACGAAGCGTTAGCCGGCATCATCACCCTCCCCCCAGCCCACTCGAAGTCTCACTGCGCTCGCTTATCTGGAGCCTCCGCTTCGCTCCGCTTACCTCCGTCAAGGGAGGGGAGCAGCTTTCCCCTCGCCCCTGGCGGGGGAGGGTCAGGGTGGGGGGGGATGGACGGGGGCACGGGACTTCACGACGAAGCGCTAGCCGGCACCATCACCCTCCCCCCAGCCCCCTCCCGTCAAGGGAGGGGGGATTGCTATCACCTCCCCCCACGCGGGGGTAAGCGACCGGAGAGAGACTTCAGATAAGCGAACGCAGTGAGACTTCGAGTGTGCTAGGCAAGTCTATCCCCTCTCCCTGGCGGAGGTAAACGACCAGAGGGAGACTCCGGGTGGGCTAGGGTGGGGGGGGATGGACGGGGGCGCGGGACTTCACGACGAAGCGCTAGCCGGCACCATCACCCTCCCCCCAGCCCCCTCCCGTCAAGGGAGGGGGGGAGCAGCCCCTTTCTTCCTGATGAGGTAGATGCCGTCGCGGATGGTCAGGAACAGTTTTTCTGCGCGGCCGTCCGCCTTCACCCTTTCATTGAACTCCGCCATGGCCCGGCTTTCCTCGTCCCGCGGCTGAAATATCCGGCCGTACCACAGGGCGTTGTCGGCGAGGATCAAGCCGCCGTCGCGCAGAATCCGCATGGACTCTTCATAATAGGCCGCGTAATTCCGCTTGTCGGCGTCGATGAAGACCAGATCAGCCTGCCCGGCCGGCAGGCCTTGCAGGATCGCCAGCGCCTCGCCCTGATGCAGGGTAATTTTCTTCCCGTCCGGGCTCCGGTCGAAAAAATTCAGGGCGATCTGCGCATGCTCGGGATCATGATCGATGGTCAGAATCTTGCCGTCCGCGGGTAGCGCCTCGGCCATGGCCAGGGCGGAATAGCCGGTAAAAGTGCCGATCTCGACGATATTCCGGGCCCCGGCCAAGTGGACCATGAGCTGCAGGAACCGGCCCTCGACCCTGCCGGTAAGCATGCTGGGATAGGGGGTGGCGGTCAGGGTGAACTGTTCGATCTCCTCCAGGAGCGGCGACAAGGGCGTGGTGTGTTCCGCCGCATACTCCTCCGCTTCTTTGGCGACCATATCCATGTAGCTGTAGATGCGATTCATCGCGGCTCCCTCGCTCGTATTACAATTTGATTACTAATGAGCCTCTTGCAAAATGAGCATCTACTGCGATCGGCTAAAAATATCCTGGGCGGCGTCTTCCTTGCCCCGAATATTTTTCTCTCGATCTCGTAACGACG
>QZJD01000107.1 GCA_003604995.1 Desulfobulbus sp.
CCGTGGCGACACGGGAGGCAGGGTAAACCCCACCGGGTGCAAGACCAAATAGGGAAACGCTTGAGGGCTGCCCGTCCGATGTTTCCGGGTAGGTTGCGCGAGGTGCCGGGTGACCGGCATCCTAGAGAAATGATCATGGTCTGCTGCGGCAGAAACAGAATTCGGCTTACAGTCCGCCCCATTTTTTTTGTTACGAAACCCCGGAGGTGCAGGTGCCCCGAAAGGATCTGACCGAGGCCGCAGCGATCATCGCGGGAGGCGGCAGCGGTCTGCGCATGGGCGCCGACCTGCCCAAGCAGTTCCTGCCTCTTGGCGGCACCGCCATCCTGGCGCTGACCGTGCAACGCTTCCTCGACACGGCATTCTTCACTACGGTGGTGGTGGTCGTCCCGGCCGCCCACCGGGCAGGCGCCGCGACCCTGCTCCGGGAGCATCTGCCGGCGGACGCTCAGGCCCGCCTGCTGCTGGTTAACGGCGGCGCCACCCGCCAGGAATCGGTACGGGCCGGTCTCATGGCCCTGCCGCCCGGGACAAAGACGGTCCTGGTCCACGACGCGGCCCGCCCCCTGGTCAGCAGCAAAATCATCGAGAAATGCCTGCGGGCCACCGAGCAATCCGGGGCGGCGATCACCGCGATTCCGGTGCGGGACACCCTGAAGGAGGCGGACGCTGACCATCTGATACAAAAAACCGTGGATCGCGACGGCCTTTGGCAGGCACAGACACCGCAGGGATGCAAGGTCGAGCTCCTGCGCAGGGCATACGACCTGGCAGACCGGGACAACTTTCTGGGCACCGACGAAGCGTCGCTCCTGGAACATGCGGGAATCCCGGTGGTCATCGTCGAGGGCAGCGAACACAACTTCAAGATCACCCGGCCGGACGACCTCGCCCTGGCCGAAGGTTTGACCCGCAAGCGACAGATGATGAAAATCGGTCATGGCTTTGACGCGCACCGGCTGGTACCGGGCCGTCCCCTGATTCTGGGCGGCGAGCATATCCCCTGTGAACTGGGCCTGGACGGCCACTCGGACGCCGACGTCCTGATCCACGCCTTCATCGACGCCCTGCTCGGCGCCATGGGCGAAGGGGATATCGGCCGCCATTTCCCGGACAGCGACCCGCGCTACCAAGGGATCAGCAGCCTGCGTCTGCTGGCGGAGGTTGTCGGCCTGCTCGCCCAAAAAAATCTGGGCCTGGGCAACGCAGATATCACCGTGGTCTGTCAGCGGCCCAGACTCGCGCCGCACCTGAATGCCATGCGCACCAATCTGGCCCTGACCTGCGGCGTCGAAAAGACCGCCATCAATATCAAGGCCACCACCACTGAACAGATGGGATACACCGGCCGCGGTGAAGGGATCGCCGCCCATGCCGTGGTGCTCCTCCAGCCTCTGCCTGCATAACACGTTATGAAAATCACCATCGACCGGGAACGACTGGCCGCGGACTTTGTCCGGCTCTGCGAAACCGACAGCCCCTCCCGCGAGGAAGGGGAGATCGCCGCCCTGCTCCAGACCATGTTTGTCAGGCTCGGCGCGGACGAGATCATTGAGGACGATTCCGCGCCGGCCACCGGCTCCAACACCGGTAACTTGATCATCCGCTTCGCGGGCAACGGTGCACTGGAGCCGATCTTTCTCAACTGCCACATGGACACGGTGGAACCTGGCCGGGGAGTCAAGGTACGCCGGGTAGGCGACATCTTTTCCAGCAGCGGCGACACCATCCTGGGCAGCGACGACAAGTCGGGAATCGCGGCGATTGTGGAGGCGGTCCGCTGTCTCCGGGAGAGGGCGACCCCACACCGGCCTCTGGAGGTCATTCTCACCACCTGCGAGGAGATCGGCCTGCTGGGTGCGAAAAGCCTTGACCCGGCGCTGATCCGCGCCCGCATCGGCTACGCCCTGGACTCCACCGGCTTCGGCACGGTGATTACCGGCGCGCCGGCCGCCAACCGCCTGGAGATCAAGGTACGCGGTGTGGCCGCCCATGCCGGTCTCCATCCCGAATGGGGCGTCAACGCCATTCACCTTGCGGCCCGGGGCATCATTGATGCGCCGCTCGGCCGCATTGACGAGGAGAGCACGGTCAACTTCGGCACCATCCAGGGCGGTACCGCCACCAACATCGTGCCCGACCTGGTGACCATCCACGGCGAAGCCCGCAGCCACAACCCGGCCACCCTGGACAGTCTCACCCGGGAGATCGAAGAGGCCTTTGCCCGCGCCGTGAACAGATGGCAAGATCCCAGCGGCCAGGCCAAAGGAAACCCGGAACTCACCTTCATCGCCACCCCGGATTTCCCGGCCATGCGCCTTGACCGGAACGACCCGGTCATCCGGCTCATCGAGCAAGCCGCGACCGCCATCGGCCTGCCGCTGGAATACAAAATCGCCGGCGGCGGCAGCGACGCCAATATCTTCAACGGCTACGGAATGCAGACCGCGATCATCGCCACCGGCATGACCCATGTCCACTCCACGGACGAGCAAGTGGACCTGGAAGACATGGTGCGGCTCACTCGCCTGCTCATCGCGCTGCTCACCTGAGGGACTGGAACGAGCTATACAGCGTCATGAACAGCATGATCATCGACCACGAGGTCCTGCTCCGACTGTCGTTCTTTCTGGGGATATTCGTCTCCATGGCCGCCTGGGAAACACTCTCTCCCCGCCGCGCCCTGAGCCAGTCCAAGCGGGTCCGCTGGGCGAACAACCTGGGCCTGACCCTGCTTAATACTTTCCTGCTGCGCCTGGTCTTTCCGGTCGCCGCGGCCGGGATCGCCCTCCATGCTGCAGATCGGGGCTGGGGCCTGCTCAATGGCCTGCCCCTGCCGGGATTGCTCGGCGGAGTTCTGGCGCTGCTGTTCCTTGATCTCGCGATTTACAGCCAGCACCTGATGTTCCATAAGGTCCCGCTCCTCTGGCGCCTGCACCGCATGCACCACACCGACCTTGATCTCGACGTGACCTCAGGCTTTCGTTTTCATCCTCTCGAAATCCTCCTCTCCATGGCCATTAAGATGGGGATCGTCGTTAGCATCGGCGCCCCGGCCTGGTCGGTTATCCTCTTCGAGGTGCTCCTCAACGGGACCTCCCTTTTCAATCACGCCAACATCGCTCTCCCCCTCCAGGCCGACAGGCTCCTGCGCCTCGCCATCGTGACCCCGGACATGCACCGGGTCCACCACTCGGTGATCATCCGCGAGACTGACAGCAACTTCAGCTTCAACTTCCCCTGGTGGGACCGTCTGTTCGGCACCTACCGCGCCCAGCCGGCCGCCGGCCACACCAAGATGGCCCTCGGCCTTGCCAACTACCGGGACGCGAAATGGCTCAGGCTTCGCTGGATGCTCGCAGTCCCCTTTGCCCACCTCGAGCGCTGACCGATCCGCACAGGCCATGCCATTGGACCAGGAGCTCCATTACGGGGAAAAATCCATGCGCCGAAACCTCTATCCCTTTTTTCCCTTGAGCCAGAAGTCGAGCTTGCTCTTCAGCTGCTCCATGACAAAGGGCTTGCTCAAATAATCGTCCATGCCAGCCTGGAAGCACTCTTCCTCTATTCCCAACTGGACATTTCCGGTCAAAGCAATGATGGGAAGATATATTCCGTCCCCTTTGTGCAGCTCCAACTGCCTGATCTCACGTGCCGCTTGAAAGCCATCCATAACCGGCATGTGGCAATCCATCAGGACCAGATTGTAGGGTCCTTTCTCGCGCACGGCGACCAGCGCAGCTTGCCCGTTCTCCGCGACATCGACATGATGGCCGAGCAGGTCCAGCATGGCCCTGGCAACTTCCTGATTCATCTGATTGTCCTCTACCAGTAAAATCCGGGCCGGAAGTGTTTCCGACCCGGCATTTTCGGCTTTACGGAGGTCAGGATTGCGTTCGCATGCGGGAGCGGAAGGAAAAACGCTGTTGATCGCCTGGTACAGCATTCTCTGCCGTATCGGCTTGTTCAGAAATCCGTCAACATACCTGCCGGACCCAACACTTTTCTCATCCAGCGACGAGGAACAGAGCATAATCAGTTTTGTTGAGCCGATTTGCGTATTTCTTCTGATTTTCCCGGCCAGCACCGGACCATCCCCGTCCGGCAGGTGCCAGTCAAACAGGACGAGATCGTACGGCTTCGCCAGGAGGGACGCCTCAAGGAGCATCTCCATGGCCATGCTGCCGTTCTGGGCAAAACCGGTCGTCAGTTGCCAGGCGGCCAGCTGCTGCATCAATATTTCCCGGCTGGTCTTGTTATCAACGACAACCAGAACGGATTTGCCCCTGAAGAGCGCGGTATTGATTGTCTCGCCGGGCTCAGGATCCGCTTCCCTGGGCAGACTGATCTCAAACCAGAATCGCGAGCCCCGCCCTGGTTCGCTTTCCAGATGAATCCTGCCGCCCATCAGCTCAATCAAACGGTTGGAGATGCTCAGGCCGAGCCCGGTCCCGCCGAACTGACGGGTGGTGGACCCGTCAGCCTGGACAAAGGCGTCAAATATTGCCTGCCGCTTTTCCCGGTCGATGCCGATGCCGGTATCACTGACCGTAAAACGGATCAAAGCGCTGGTTTCGGTGTTGTCGATCATATCAACGGCGACATCGACCTCCCCCTTTCCGGTAAACTTGATGGCATTGCCGATCAGGTTGACCAGGACCTGGCGCAGGCGAACCGGATCGCCGACATAGCCCTCCGGGAAGTCCGGAGGAACGCGGCAGCAGATCTCCAGTCCCTTTTTATGGCCCTGCTCCGCGAGCAGGAAGACTGTATCCTCGGTCAATTTCCGGATATTGATGAAAGTTTTTTCAAGAACAAGCCGGCCGGATTCGATTTTGGAAAAATTCAAAATATTGTTGATAAGGCTGAGCAGTATTTCGCCTGACTGGAGAATAGTTTCGGCATACCGTTCCTGCTGATCGCTCAATTTTGTCTTCAGCAGAATATCGGTCATGCCGATGATCCCGTTGAGCGGCGTTCGGATTTCATGACTCATGGTGGCAAGGAACTCCGACTTAGCCCTGTTGGCAGCCTCCGCGCGTTCCTTGGCAGTGACCAGCTCCGCCGTCCGCTCCGCGACCCTTTGTTCCAGCTCGGTCCTTGCTGTCTTCAGTTCGCCGACCATGTGGTTGAAATTCCGGGCAAGGAAGCCCAATTCGTCATTGGATCTGACCAGCAGCGAGGTGGCAAAATCTCCCGAGGCAACCCGCTGGGCTCCAAGAACGAGATCCTGGACAGGCGCGAGAATGCGCCGGACAAAGATGAGGGTAAGCAGCAGCGAAACGAATATTATCGCCACCGTAACGGTGACGACCATCCTGACGGCCGCTGCCGTCTCCTGTCGAGCTTTGTCATGCGAATAGATCAGGCGGACGAAGCCGATTACCTCTTCCCGGGGCCTGTCTTGCGCCCCCTCAAGGATATCCGGATCGAATTCAATTCGATGGACACTGACGATCGGGACGGTGAGCTGGAGATACGCCTCCCTGCTTTCGCTGACCAACGAGCCCTGGCCGTTGCCATTCCCTCCACCATCGGCGGGCCAGATGCGGGTGACCGCGGCCCGGGCGGACTGCCGCAGATAGCGCTCCGTCAGGATTGTGCGGTCAACGTCCATGACGCTGAGGTAGACGACTTCCGGGTCTTTGATCTTATCGATGATCTGGTTCAAAAGAGTATGGTCCCTGCTGAATACGCCAAACTCGCTCAACTCGGCAATAAACCTGACGGTCAGCGCGGCCTTTTCCTTGAGCTTTCGTTGACTCTCGACATGGGTCTGCCGGACGACAAAGGCCGTCACTGTAAGGGCGGTCAGGAGGACAAGGGAGATGACCAGAAAATACAATTTTCCGGCAAGGCCGAACATTCTTGTCTGCTGATCCATGGGGTTATCTGAAAACCTCAAGTCCGTTCGCCAGCAGTTCCGCATCGATGTCAAGACGGAGATGCCGGGCTGTTTTGCTGTTAATCGTAAAGGTCACATTGTCGTTTGCTAGTGATGGCGCAACCGGAGGGTCGCCCGTCAGGATCTGCCGCGCGGATTGCGCGCACTGGTGACCGATAAACGTGTAATCCGCTTCCAGGGCGTAGAGGGCGCCCGCCTCGACCCAGGTGGAGGAGAGACCGACAAAGGGGATACGATGGCGGTAGGAGAACAGCAGGACCTCCTTGGCTGTTTTCCCGGAATATACAGTGGCGTCTGGAATGGCCAGCAGGACATCGGCCTGTCGGCTGATGTCCTGGAGTCCCCGCTGCAGCTGGCCGGGCGAATTAACCTTGACCGGGACGATTTCCAGCCCGGTGCCCTCGGACGATTGCTGAAATGCCGCAAGCAAATCACTGCTCTGCTCGGGATCGTAAAGGATCCCCACTCTACGGGCAGAGGGGACAAATTTCGCCAGCCAGTACAGATGAATGGCGGGGGGGATGCGCAGGGTTATGGCCGCATACGGCGCCTCCTGTCCCTCCTGCTTGCCATTGAGGATCATGGTCGCCACGAGAGGGGTTGTCGGAAAGGTCTCCCGGGCCATTGCTATCGCCCTCGTCCCCAGAGCAAAAATCAGCGAGGGGCGTTTTTCAAGGGCGAATGGTGCCGCCGGCAAGCTCTTGTCATCGCCAATCAGGTGATAATAAAATTGTGCGTCCGGCTCACCCGTACGCAACTGCGCCCGGAAGGCCTCCAGGACCTTCCGGTAGGGCTCGGAGGCCTGCGTGCTCAGCTCCAGAACCAATGGCGCATTTTCCCCCCCGCTGGCCGGCGGGGAGAAGAGTACCATCAACAGCAGAATAAGCCCTGTCCCCCTGATTCCTCTTGGAGCCGGCATACCTGAGCAATACATCTCGGCTGAAGTCCGTCTTAGAGCAGAAAGTCGAACTTCAGCCGGAAGGTCCGGCCCTGCTGTGCGATACTGTCCTGAACGTGCGCGTCCGACACCGGGTAGGCAAAGGTGTCGTCAAAAAGATTATAGACGGACACGGAGAGCGTCAGGCCGGCAAATAAATCCCGACTGAGAAGAGTCAGGTTGGTGACCAGCGACCTGTCCGTCCTTTCGCCGCCCAGAGTCAGCCGCTCGCTCAGATACTGGACTTCCAGCCCTCCGCTCAGGAGGTTTTCGGCAAGCAGAGGAAACATGACATTCAATTTCGCCATGTGCTTGGGGGAATTAACCAGCCAGTCGCCCTCGGAATTTTCAGCATGCTGATACGTATAGCTGATCGCCGCACTCCAGCCGTTTTCCCAGCGACCGTTGAGATCAAGCTCCAAACCTTGCGCCCTGGCGGTGCCGACGTTGTCAAAGACGAGAAGCTGGTCGGCCGGATCGGTGGTCAGGACGATGAGATCGTCGATGTCATTGTAAAATACCGATGCGGCCGAACGAATATGCCTGTCGAACTGGTGCTCGGCAATGAATTCATAGGAGGCGATGGTTTCCGGCTGAAGATCTTCATTGGATTTCTGGGATAAACCGTCGTCATCGTAATACAGCTCATAGGCGTTCGGGGCTCGGAAGGCCGTGCCGAACATCAACTTGAAGGACGTCTCATCAGAAGGGGTGAAAATAACCGCGGTTCTGGGATTGATGGTCTCATCCGCCTGGGAAGAGTAATCGTAGCGAAGCCCCAGGTTGAAGGCGATGGATTCGGAGATGGAGAAGCTGTCCTGCGCAAAAATACCCCATGTATCAATATCACTCTCCACATCGAGGTAAGTGCCGTAAATATCATAATTATCCTGGGACTGCTCCGTGGTGTCGCGATATTCGCCCCCCGCGACAAGACGGTGGTTGTCGAAAAAATCCCAGGTGACGTACGCCTCTGCGGTCCACCATTCGCCATCCGAGCGATCCCGGTTGACGACGGGACCGTCCGCCTCTCCGAAGTCATACACGTAATCGCCCCGATATCCGTACCAGTCGTAGGCGATTCTGCCGGAGAGCCTGAGGGTATCGCTCAATGAAGAGAGATAAGAAAGATCAAGGTAGGCCCGGCCGTCCGTGGTTTGATTGCGTGCATCATTAAAGATCGTCTGGTAGGAAGCGGTGGGAACCTGCTTGTCCATCTCCACCCAGGCGCCGGTGAGAACGAAATCCTTGAACTCGGCCTTGGCCAAAAGGTTGCCGTTGCTTGTGCCATCCATGTCCCGGGCAATGCCGTTGTTGGTTGCCGGGTCATCGAATTCAGGAAAATAGAGCCGCTCTTCCCCCTTGCTGTCGTAATAGGTACCGGAGAGGAGGACTTCCATCCCGTTTGCGTACCGGTTGCCATAGCTTGTCCGCCCCTGATAGGTTGCAGAGCTGCCGACGCTCCCTGAGACCTCCGGCCCCTGCAGAGCACGTCCGCTCTTGGTGATGACGTTGATCACTCCGAAAAAGGCATTACTCCCGTACAGGGCGGCCCCAGGCCCGCGTACCACCTCGATCCGTTCGACAAGATCAAGGTCGAGGATAAAGGCGTGATCGGTAAATATGCTGTTGTAGACATTTTCATTGATGCGATGGCCGTCCACCATCAGAAGAATTTTCGTATCATAATCACCCGGAATGGAGAAGCCGCGCACGCCGCTGTAAGCATAGTTCCGATCATAGGTGGAATAAAATCCCGGCAGGCTCTTGAGGATGTCTTCCATTGTCCTGTAGCCGTACTGCCGTATTTCCTCCGCGGTAACGATGCTGATCCTGGAAGGCGCCCTGGTAACCTTCTGTTCAAATTTGGAAGCGGTAAAAACCGAACCGATATCCTGAAAGAGAAGTTCCTCCCCGGCCATGCCGGGCTCCGCGGGAGGATTCTGTTCAGCGGCGGCCCGCACCGCACAGGGCAAACAAAAAACCGATAAGACAAACACGAATCTGCGCGGCCACTTCATGAATATCCCCTCGCTATCACAACAGTTACACGGGGCCGAACGGCATGGCCGCGACGAAACCACCTAAAAAGCAGAAAACAGGTTGCGGAATCGCCCCTCCCCTCTCCTGAAACGCCACCTCCCGGCGGGCCATTCGCCTCACTTCATACTCTGATCTGTTCCAGCCGGCCACCTCCGGCGCCCCATACCCTACTCAACTGCTAGTATGAATTATTATTAAAATAATACTCGCCCTTTGCCGGCAAAGTCAATCAGGTTCGTTTTTATCGAAAATTTCAATATACGAAATATACGGAGGCGAAAATTTTCCAGATCAGATTGAGGCGAGATCGAGAGGGCAATCTGCTTTAAAAAAATTCAGTTGAGAAGATGCTCTCAATACGAAGGCCTGCCGGAACACACCGGCCATCTCCCCGCACGGCAAAATGCCGGACGGGACAATTTCCCTCCCGCTATCTGCTCAACCCCTGCAGGGCGTCGATCACCATGCTGGTTCCGACCGCCAGCAGCAGGATATCCGAGTCCACCCGGATATAGCGGTGGCCGGGTGGCGGCGGGCCGAGTTGGGTGATGATCACCGGCGGCAGATCGTAGACAATGATGTCCGGCGGCAGCGGCCGGCCTATCACCCACTTTTTGGCCTGGCCGGGCGGCAGGCAGCCGTTATTTTTCTTGGCCAGGCCCGGCGGGCAGGTTCCGGCGCGATACTGGTCCCGGTAATAGGCTTGAATCACCTCCCGGTGGTGGTCGCCGAAATGGACATGGATATCCACGTCCTTGTCGTGAAGCCCGGCGGATTTTCCGCCTCCTTTTCCCTGCCCGGCGCTCTGCTTATCTTTCTGCGCATGCTTGTTGCCCTTGTCGCCGCCGGCCCATGACGGCTTGTCCGCCAGGGCCGCCCCGGCCGCAAAAAAAAATCCGGCAACCAGCAGAGAAAAAATCCGGGTCACCAGCCCGTGCATCTTTTTCATGTCTTCTCTCCTGAAAATTGAGGAAAAAATATTCTTCCGCCGACGCGGCAACCGCCCTCCGGGAACAGCCCCACCTACCGGTCCTCTTCCTCCCGCAGCAACAATTGCTGCGGAGCAAGGGTGGTGCTCAGCGGAACCGTTGCGCCGGTCCGGCTTAGGGTACCGGCGGTGAACCCCTGATCAAACATCCTTGTCGTCGAGTTGAAACTCAGAGCAATATCAAAAAAATTGCCGTTCATGGTGGCCTTGTCCAGGGAAACATGCATT
Organism: Desulfobulbus sp.; assembly: GCA_003604995.1. GTDB lineage: Bacteria > Desulfobacterota > Desulfobulbia > Desulfobulbales > Desulfobulbaceae > UBA10518. The sequence continues at coordinate 10,102 of QZJD01000107.1, forward strand.
ACCCCGCTGTCCCGCCAGGCGCTGTCGGTATGCTTTTGCGACTCGCTTATCGTAAGATAGAGCGTGCTCCCGATCAGTGCCCCTGATCCTGACATGATAAAGGGGCCGTCGTCAGGAAGGGTAACGTATCCCTGGAACAGATAAAATTCATCGCCGACCCTGCTGATCCCGCCGGTCAGTGTAAAGGTATCACCAATGTTCGCGGGATTATCGCTATCATCGGTGATGGTTCCGGTCCAGGTGGTCCTGCCCAGATAGTTGACGGAACTGACTGCCCGGGCATCAACGCTGTTCAGCACCAGAACGACCAACAAAGCCAGCACGACCGGCAAAAAATGCACCTTTTCCATCGTTTTCCTCCTTGCTGTGCAATTGATTTAATCCGGAACAACATTCAGGGCACCCCAGCATGCGTCCGAGTTTTTCACCGGCGCCTCATCCCATGCAGACGCGCATGACCTCCGGAAAATCCGTGCGGCCGGCCAGGACCATCCGAATTCCCTCCTGGAGGAGGGTGGTCATCCCCGCCGCCTTGGCGGCGTTCTCGATCCGTTCCACCGGGGCCTGCCCGCTGATCAGTCTGCGCAGCTCCCCGTCGTTGACCAGCAGCTCATGGAGAGCAACCAGGCCCCTGTAGCCGGTGTTATTGCACTCGGCGCAACCGACGGGCCGGTACAGGGTCAGGCCTTCCGCGACGGGCAGGTCCGCGTCCTCTTCCAAATGCCCGTCGGAAATCTTTTTCAAATGCTCGAATTCATTTTTCTCCGGGAGGTAGGCCTGACAACATTCCCGGCACAGGGTCCGGACCAGGCGCTGGGCGATAATCCCTTGCAGAACGGCGGCAAGGGCGGGCGGCTCCGTGCCCAGGTCGATCAGGCGGGCTACCGCCGCGGCGGCGGAATTGGCCTGCAGGGCGCCGAACACCAGGCGGCCGCTCTGGGCGGCCTCCATGACCATGATCGCGGTTTCCCGGTCATGCATCTCGCCGACCATGATGACATCCGGATCCGCCCGGAGAATGGCACGCAAAGCCGTGCTGAAGGTAAGGCCGACCATGGGGTTGACCGGTACCTGCCGCGGGCCGTCCCGGGTGATGTCCATGGGGTCTTCAGCGGTCCAGATCTTCTTCTCCGGCGTGTTGATATGGTTCAGGGATGCATGGAGGGTAGTGGTCCTGCCGGAGCCGGCAGGTCCGGCCACCAGAATGATCCCGCTGGTGCGACGGACCAGCTCTTCGTACCTGCGGACTATCCGCTCGGGCATGATCTCGTGCAGGACCTGCGGTCTGCTGTCGGCCAGCACGTGCAGGACCAGGTCCTCGTTGCCGTCCGCAGTGGGAATGGTGACGATGCGCAGCAGGATGTCCTTGCCTCCGGGGGCGGGATACTTGATCCTGCCGGCCTGCGGCCGGCGGCTCTCGTCCACGGCGAGCCCGGCCAGCTCCTTGAGATGGTCGACCACCGACCTGACATGCCCGCCGGGAAGGGTCAGCGCCTTCCGGCACTTGCCGTCGATGCGGTAGCGTACCACGGCATCCCGGTCCTTACCTTGGGGCTCGACATGGATGTCCGAGGCATTCCGCAGGCAAGCGTCCTCGATGATCCGGCGGGCCAGCAAGGCCGCGTTATCCTGTCCCTCGACATTCATTCCGGTCGGCACCCGGGAGTCGCCTGCCCTTTTCACTCTGATGTCCGGAACAGGCTTCAGCTCCTTCTTTTTTTTCGTGGCCGCGGCACGCACCCGAGAGGAAAACCGGTCAAGAAAGGCATCGATATCCCCAGGCAGGGCCAGCCGCACCTCCAGCAGGTCGGCGCCGAAGACTTGCTGGATCTCATCAAGACTTGCCCGGTCATGGGGATCGGCGGCGGCCAGCACTACCTTGCCGCCCCCACGGCTCAGGGGGGCGATGCGATTCTTGCGAAGGTAGTCAAAGTTAAGACCGCTGAAACCCTCCATCGCCTCCGGGGCTACCCCGGCCAGATCCACATAAACAGTCCTGTAATAATCGGCCAGGGCGCGGCCCAGGTCCTCCTTGCGGATATGAAATTCGTTTATCAGGACCTGTTCCACGTCTTCCCGGTTCCGGTCGGCGAGGACAAAGGCCCGGTCAAGGTCCCGGTGGGTGATCAGCTCATTCTTGACCAGCGTGTCGTAGCGGCTGGCAACCCGTTGGGACAACTGCTGGAGGTTGCGGAAAGCGATGCCCAGCGTGACGGCCAGGTCGGCGATATGGCGCCTGTCGTTCTCGACGAAATCGCGGCCGTCCCGCCGGTTCATCAGCTGAATGACCCCCATGAGGGAACGCTGGAACAGAATGGGCGCGGCCAGCACCTGCCTGGTGCGGGATCCGGCCTTGCGGTCCCAGGATGCGTCGAAGCGGAGTTCGGGATCGATCCCCTCCAGTTCCTCCCGGTCATAGGCGTTGTTAACCAGGACCACCGACCGGGTGGCCGCACAGTAGCCGACGATGCTCCGCTTATCCACCGGCACCCTGATCTTGCGCAGAAAATTGCCCGGGAGGACGATCCAGGAGACCAGCTGCTTCTTGACCGCGTCCACCAGGTAAATCGACGC
>QZJD01000060.1 GCA_003604995.1 Desulfobulbus sp.
AGCGGAGCAGCGCTCCGTTGAGGACGATTTCACAAGGAAGACGCCGCCCAGGATATTTTTAGCCGATCGGAGCAGATCGGTCATTTTGAAAGAGGCTCAGCAGAATATCTTTCGGTCATTCCTCAAGCGTTACCTCCTCGAAAAAGAGAAGAAAATAGTTCTTTTCTTCCTTGTCATTCAACGCTACACTACCTGGAAACGGGCGATCCAGATAACGAGAAACCCTTTTATCATCCGTGACAAACCGCATGCATCCCGTCATCAGGCACCCGGTCTTTGACCTGGACAACACCCTCCTCGTCGAGGCGGGCACTGAACTCTCGCCGGCGTTCATGAAGGAATTCAGCCGGAGAAACGGCGCGCGCCATGCCGCCGTCTCCCTGCTCGAGCACGGCAGCGTCCACGCGGACCTGCTTCGGCAGTTTACCATCCGCCCCTATGATGCTATTTTCTCGAATCCGGCGGCCGCGGCCACGGTCTTAGACGTCATGGAACGCATAACCCTGCCCCTGCCGATTCTGCGGATCCTGGACCATTTTCGGGAACAGGACTTCCATACCTATCGGCACATGCTGATGATTTCGGCCCTGTCCACCCTGATCCTGAGCCATCTCGAACCCCGGCGCCGGAAACCGGAAGAAGACAAATTCACCCACTTCGGCCCGTTTCATGATGTGGGCAAGTACAGCGTGCCCCTGCCGGTCCTTCTCAAAAGGACCCCGCTGACCAGCGATGAGCTTGACCTCCTCCGCCACCATGCGGTTTCCGGCTATATCCTGCTCAGCTACTACCTGGGCGACCACGAGGGGCTCGCCGCCGCCATCGCCCTGGATCATCATGAACGGCGGAACGGCAGCGGCTATTCCCGGGGCATCCGGTTGAACAACCTGGTGGTGGAAGTCACCACGGTCTGCGACATCTATGACGCCCTGGTAGCGCAACGCCCCTACCGCCCCATCTCTTACGACAATCGCACCGCCATTGAGGAACTGACCTGGATGGCTCAGCGTGGCGAAATCGGATGGGAGGCGGTGCAGGTACTGGTGGCCCTCAACAGGGGCGACGGCCGCCTGGCCGGCAAAATCCAGGTGTCCCTGGAACGGCGGGGCGCCCCGCCCGAACAAAACGTCTACGGCAAACTGGCCGACGAAAAAGAAAACCCGGCAACTCAATAGCAGGTCGAGAAATCCTTGCTGCCCGGACAGTAGATCACCACCCTGTTGCGACCCATGCGCTTTGCCTCATACAGGGCCAGGTCCGCCGCGTTCACCAGATCATCGGCCTCGGAAAAATGGTGGGGAAAACAGGCGATGCCGATACTCACCGTCCGGTACAGAGGTTCGTCGCCCGCGTGGGCCAACGGCGTCTTCTCCACCGCCAGCCTGATGCGCTCCGCGGTACGTACCGCGTTTTCCAGATCATCATCCTGGAGGAGCGCGGTAAACTCCTCGCCGCCGTAACGGAAGGCCATGTCATGATGGCGGAGGTTCCTCCGGACCAGATCCGCCACCCGGACCAGCACCTGGTCCCCCACCTGATGACCGTGTTCGTCATTCACCGTCTTGAAATAATCCAGATCAAGCATCAGCAGGCAGAAGCCTCTTTTGCTGGCATGAAACCTGGTGATCCCTTCCTGGAGCTTTGTTTCGAAATGGCGCTTTGCGTAGAGGGTGGTCAAGCCATCGGTAATGGCCATCTGATACAGCTGGGCGTTGGCAAAGGCATTGGAGAGATGGTGAACCAGGGCGGGCACCAGTTTCTTTTCCGTTGGCCGAAAGGCCTCACCGCTCGGCTTGAGGACGCAGACCAGGCCCATGACCATGCCTTCATGCGCCAGGGTCATAAACAGTTTTGTCTCGTTCCGGACAAAATGGACGGCCGGATATTCCCCGGCCAGCCATTGCCGGAGGTCATCCGCGGTGAAGGCGGTTCGGCTCAGCCGGCCTTCACCCAGGCTGTAATACTCATGGTAATGCCGCCTGTCCCGACGCTGGCTGCGGACGATCTCAAACATGGCCGGATAGTGCTCCACCTTCATGGCCAGGGTAACGCAGTCGGCATGGAACAGCCGGACCAGCAGATCCGCCACCGACTCCTTGAGCACCTTGCGTTCAATGGACTGGCTCAGGGTGTCGGCGATGGCGTAGTGGGCGGCGACCTCGTCGGCTTTTTCCCTGACCTCCTCAACATACCTGCCGATGGCCCGGCTCATCACGTTAAACGAGTCGGCCATATCGCCGATTTCCCCGCCCGTCTTAACATCCACCCAGCAGGAAAAATTGCCGCGGCCCACCTCGTCAAAACCCCGCTGAAGTTCGTTAAGAGGCCGGGTAAAGAACCGGCTGAAAATGGCGTAGAGGAGCAGGGCGCCGATAAGCATCGCAAAAAGACCGGTCAAAGCTATCCGCCGGGCCATGCTTCCGAGGAGAACGGCAGTCTCGGCAAAGGAGGATTCCACGAGCAGGACCCCGATCCTTTTTCTCTCCCCGCCGTGGCATCCGTGGCAGGCCGGCTCATTGGGGATGACGGTGGCGGTCTGGATTATCTGTTCATCATCCCGGTCCAGAACAATGGTCCCTGCCGGCTGCCGGCGTCCCAGATGACATCCCCGGCAAACAGGGTCCGCCTCCCTGTCCAAAGTCTGTCCTTCCAGGGCGGGCTCGCTGCTCATAACGATACGGCCGGCGGTATTGACGATACTGACCCGCCTGGTACCGGCGACCTGGAGAATCGACCTGATGTTCTTCCCGGGCTGTTCCGGGTCGTTCTGCTGCATGGAGGAGTGCAGTCCCGCCACGATGACCGCCGAAAGGTCCCCGGCCTGCCGGCCTTCCGACTCCAGCAGGCGGTCCCGCTGAAAAGTGTAAAGGCCGTAAAGGACCATTCCCATGGCCAGGGCAAAGACCGAGCAGAGCCCGATCAGGATCCTGAACTTCAGCGATTGGACTATGTCACGAACGGTTTGCAGCAAAGGTGTCCTCAAGGAATAGGGTATCAGGGGCAAAGGGAATCAGGGTATCGGGAGACCGGCAATTCTCCGTCTTTTGCCCTCCGGATCAGAGCTGCCATTCTCTGAAAACATCGTCCGGCAGAGGGGCCGCGGTCAGGCCGCATGGTTCGCCGTTGCGTTCAATCCGCACCTCGGCCGGGAGCGGGCGGCCTCCTGTTTTACGGCCGTAGCGGGCGACCAGGCCGCCCGCCAGTTCCATCAGTTTTCTTTCCTCGCCGGAGTCGACCGGAGAATCCGCAAGACCACGGCGCAACAGTCCGGTGGGACCGGGCCGGTCGCGCATGGTCAGCAGCCAGTCCCCGGGTTCGGCCAGGACGGCGATCCGCTCATTTTCAGCCTCGTTGCGGCCGAGGACGAACCAGTGGCCGCCGGGCAGCCGGAACTGCCTGCCCACCAGCAGCAGCCTGATATCCGCGGCGCGGGGTCCTTCGGCCTGCATCAGCGCCCGGTCCTGGTAATAGCGGGCGATCCGCTCGCCCAGATTGGGATCGGTGAGCATACAGCCGCCGGCCGGACTCGGGTACTCGCCGATGCCGAATTCCGCCGCCAACCGAATCTGCTCCTTGCGGCCGCGACCGCTCATTGCATGAAGCAATTCCCGCCGCACCAGGCCGGTCCGCTCCGGGTCGGTTTCAGGCAGCCTCCGCGCGCAGAGCGGGCGCAGCAGGATGCCGGCACAACCGCTCTCCCGCTCGATGACCCGCAGGGTATCCATCCGCTGGGACATCGGCCGCTGGCCCAGGACCTCGCCGCTGATCAGGAATGACGCCTTATATTCGGGGAGCATGGTCCTGGCCCGGCCGAGCATATAGATCTTGCAATCGATGCAGGGATTGAAATGCTTGCCGTAGCCGTGCGCCGGATTGGCCACCAGCTGCACATACCCTTCGCTCAGATCCACCAGCCGCACCTCTATTCCGTACTTGCGCCGGACCTCCTCCTGATATGCGTCTTCCCTGTCCAGCAGGTGGTCGTCAAAAAAGGGGGTGACGAATTTGAGGGCAATGACCCTGATGCCTTGGGCCATGATCACCCGGCAGGCAAGAATCGAATCAAGGCCCCCGGAAAAAAGGGCGATGGCCGAGACCTGACTCATCCTGCTGATTTTCCGGGCTTGCCGGCAACCAGTTCCCGGGCGTAGGCGATGGTCTGCGGGGTCAGGGAGGCGCCGCCCAGCATCCTGGCCAGCTCCAGAACCCGCTCTTCCTCGGCCAGCGGAGTGATGGAGGAGAGGGTACGGCCGTCCACCACAGCCTTGCTGACCATGAAATGCGCATCAGCCCAGGCCGCGATCTGCGGCAGATGGGTGATGCAGAGGACCTGATGATGGGAGGAAAGTTCGACGATCTTGCGGGCCACCGCTTCCGCAGCCTTACCGCCGATGCCCGCATCCACTTCGTCAAGGATGACGGTTTCCACCTGATCCCGGCGGGCCAGCAAACACTTCATCGCCAGCATCAGGCGGGAAAGTTCGCCGCCCGAGGCAATCCTGGCCAGCGGCTTGGGAGGTTCGCCCGGATTCGCCGAGAACAGAAACTCCACCTGGTCGAGGCCGGTGGCCTGGACGGCGCCGGCTTCCGACGCCGGCAAAGAGGCAAAGCTCACCGTGAACACTGCCTGGGCAAAACTGAGGGAAGCCAGCTCCTGCCGCATGGCCGTCTCCAACTGGCCGGCCGCCTGCCGTCTTGCCCCGGACAGAAGCCCGGCCCGTTCCCGGACCTCCTTATCCATGGCCGCCAGCGCCCTGCTGACATCGGCAATCTCCTGCTCCAGGCTGTCCAGACCGGCCAGCTCCTCCCGACACCGGCGACCGTGCGCGACAACCTCCTCCAGGGTGCTCCCGTACTTGCGTTGCAACCCCTTGAGCAGGGCAAGCCGTTCATTGATCTCTTCCAGACGCCTCTGATCGCGGGGGATCGATTCAAGATAATCGCGCAGCCCCAGTTCCAGGTCGGCGATTTCATAGCACGCCGAGGCGATCCGCTCGGAGAGCCCCCGCAGGGTTGCGTCCAGGGAGGCGGCCTGCTCCATGTTTTTGCGGATCACCGTCAGGTGCTCCAGCATGTTCGCCTGCATGAGCTCCAGGCTCCCGCCGACCAGTTCCAACAGGGCTCCGGAGGACTTGAGCCGGGTCCGCTCTTCCAGCAGTTCTTCATCTTCGCCGGGAATCGGGGCGGCGGCCTCGATTTCAGCCAGGGCAAAGGTGAGCATTTCCCGGCGGCGGTCCTTGTCCGCTTCCGCCTGCCGCAGTTCGCGCAAACGGCCGGCAAGTTGGCGCCAGCGCCGGTAGAGATCGGCAAAGGTTTGCCGATCCTCCCACAGTTCGCCGAAACTGTCCAGAAAATCCAGGTGGCGCCGGGCCACCAGCAGCTGCTGATGGTCGTGCTGGGAAGAAATATTGACCAGATTTTCCGCCAGTTCTCCCACCAGGGCGGCGGTGACCAACCGGTCATTGACGTAAAACCTGCTGCGGCCGTTCTGCTGCATGATCCGGCGAATGATGCATTCGCCGTCTCCGGCGATGTCCTGTTCCGCGAGCAGGCGGGCCACTTCCTGCTGATTCCCGGGCACGGAAAACAGAGCCTCCACCACCGCCCTCTCGCAGTCGCTCCGGATCCACGAAGCAGCGCCCTTGCCGCCGGCAAGCAAATGCAGGGCCTGGAGAATGATCGACTTGCCGGCACCGGTCTCCCCGGTGAGCACGGTCAGGCCATGCCCCTGTCTTGCGAAGTCCAATCGCAACGCATCGATCAGCGCCAGGTTTTCAATTTGCAGTTCGAGCAGCATGGTGGTTGTTCGTGTCCGGCCTCAGCCGCTGCGTCCGCCGGGGGACAATGTCCTTGACGGCGCCGGAGGCAGCAGGTATCCTCAAAATGAATGTTGAACTCCAGTGAAGCGGTGCATATTACCGTTGTGCAGCCCGGAAGGTCAACCCCTTAACCATGAGCCCTGCATCCAAATATAAACTCAGCGCAAGCCTCGAGGATTACATCGAGGTCATCTACAACCTCGTTGCCGAAAAAAACTGCGCCCGGAGCAAGGATATCGCCGCCCGCCTCAAGGTCAGCGGCGCCTCGGTCACCGAGGCCCTGCGCTCCCTGGCCGGGAAGGGACTCATCAATTACACCCCCTATGAGGCGATCACCCTCACCCTGCGGGGCCGCAGAGCAGCGGAGGATGTCGTCCGCCGCCACGATGCCCTGAAACAATTTTTTGTCGAGGTGCTGGGGATCGAAGAGGAACTCGCTGAACAGGGGGCCTGCCGGGTCGAGCATGCCGCGCCCCAGCCGATCATCGACCGGATGATCAATTTCACCGATTATCTCGAATCCTGTCCCCAAGAGGGGAGGGAGTTCATCCGCAATTTTTCCTCCTTCCGCCGGAACAACAAGAACGAAAAATAAGCCATCGGCAAGGTCGGATTCTACTCGTGTCCGCTCAGCAGCCTGACGATCTCGCCGGCCTCGGGAAACCTGCCCTTTTGTTTCTTCGAAAAGAGCAGGCTGCCGTCGGCGACGACCTCAAAAATGCCGCCGGAGCCGGCAATCAGCGCAACGTCTATGCCGCCGAATTTCCGTCGCAGCTCCTCCTCCAGACCGGAGGCCCGGGGCTTGTAGTTTCACGCCGCGCAATAGGTGATGGTGATCTGCATGGTGTTTCTCCTCCCTGGTTTAATCATGGACCATCTTAGCACACCCAGCAGACCCTGCAAGCGGTTGCGCGCAGGACCCTCATTTTTCTCTGTCCTGCCGGTGACTGGTTTTTATTTCCCAAGACCGGATTGAGATTGTATATTGAAGGACATACTATGAGTGCAATGTTGGGTTACGGCCTCCGGCCTAACCCAACCTACGGCTCTGAACCGGGACGCAGCGGCCCACAACTTTCAGCCTTCAGCCTTCAGCCGACAGCCTTCAGCCTATATATTACACCATGCCCGTTTACGAATACACAGCCCTGGACGGCGGCGGCAAAAAGCTGAAAGGCATCATCGACGCCGACAGCCTGGCCGCGGCCCGACAGAAGATCCGCCACACCGGCGCCTTCCCGGTGGACATCCGCGAATCGACCCCGGTCTCCCGGGGCAAGTCGGAGCGGAAGGCCATCGGCTTCACCCTGCTGCAGCGGGTCCGCCAGCAGGAGGTTCACGTGGCGACCCGGCAGCTGGCCACCCTGCTCGGCGCGGGCATTCCCCTCGTTCCGGCCCTCAACGGCCTGATCGAGCAGACCACCAATCCGGCCCTGAAAAAAATCATCGCCCAGCTGAAGGATGCGGTCAATGAAGGCAATTCCTTTACCGCCGCCCTGTCCGAGCATCCCCGGCTGTTCTCGAAAATCTACGTGAACATGGTCAGGGCCGGCGAGGCTTCCGGCTCACTGGACGTGGTCCTGGACCAGTTGGCCGAGTTCGGCGAGGCGCAGCAGGAAACCAAGGCGCGGATCAGCGCGGCCCTCATTTATCCGCTGGTCCTTTCCCTGGTCGGCATCGTGATCCTCTTCCTGCTCCTCACCCTCATCGTCCCGAAGATCACCAAGGTATTTGCCGACTCCCAGGAGGCCCTGCCCCTGCCCACGATCATCCTCATGAACCTGAGCAATTTCCTGGGGACCTACTGGTGGTTGCTTCTCCTGCTGCTGGCCGGTCTCCTGCTGGCCCTGCGCTACGTCATCACCACCCCTCGGGGCCGCAAGATCTGGGACCGGTTGAAGCTCACCGCCCCCCTGCTGGGGGATCTGAACACCAAACTGGCGGCGGCCCGTTTCGGCCGCACCCTGGGCAGCCTTCTCCAATCTGGGGTGACCCTGGTCAACGGTCTCAGGATCGTCCGCAACATCTTCAACAATGTCCTGCTGTCCGAGACCATCGACCAGGCGACGGAGGAACTGGAAAAAGGGGGGAGCCTGTCCAAGGTGCTGCGGGGCAGCAGATGGTTCCTGCCCATGGTGGTGCAGATGATTGCAGTGGGCGAGCAGAGCGGCACCCTGGAGAAGATGCTGGTCAAGGTCGCGGACAGCTATGAGAAGGAAGTGGAAACCAGGATCAAGGCCCTGACCTCGCTCATCGAACCGTTCATGATCCTGTTCATGGGCGTGATCATGCTGTTCATCGTGCTCTCCATCCTCCTGCCCATCTTTGAGATGAACCAGCTGATCAAATAAGAACCTGGGAAAAGGCCCGAGGTTCTCGCCCGCGCCCCTTGATGAACAATCCGGCTCGAAAAAAAGGTAGGGGCAGGTCCCCGTGCCTGCCCGCTCTGCTCACGACACCCGGAAGATCTCTTCGATGGTGGTCATGCCGGCGATCACTTTCTGCAGGCCGTCCTGGCGCAGAGTGAGCATGTCGCCGGCCGCCATAGCCCGCCTTCTGATCTGGTTGGAATCTGAAGTGGTGAGAATGAAATTTTTCAGGTCCTCGGTCATCACCATCAGCTCAAAGATGCCGATTCGGCCCTGGTAGCCGGTATTCAGGCACTCGGGGCACCCCCTGCTCCGAAACAGGGACCGGCCGCCCAGATCCTCGGGGGTCAGCCCGACCTGGGCCAGGTATTCCCGGCCCGGCACAAATTCTTCCGAACAGTGGGTACAGATCTTGCGCACCAGGCGCTGGGCCAGGATGGCATTCACCGAGGAGGAGACCAGAAAGGACTCGACGCCCATGTCGGTGAGGCGGGTGACGGCGCTGGCCGCATCGTTGGTGTGCAGGGTGGAAAAAACCAGATGGCCGGTCAGGGCCGACTGGATAGCGATTTCCGCAGTCTCCAGATCCCGGATCTCGCCGACCAGAATCACGTCCGGGTCCTGGCGAACGATGGTCCTCAGGCCGTTGGCAAAGGTGAGATCGATCTTGGGGTTGACCTGAACCTGGCTGATCCCCTTGATCTGGTATTCCACCGGATCCTCGATGGTGATGATATTGATGTCCGGCGAGTTGAGGATGGAGAGCGCCGAGTACAGGGTGGTGGTCTTGCCGCTGCCGGTGGGACCGGTGACCAGGATGATCCCGTAGGGCGCCCGGATCAGCTTGTGAAAGGTGTCCAGATCCCTCTGCGACATCCCCAGATCGGGAAGCGACAGGAGAACATTGGACTTGTCCAGCAGCCGCATAACCACCCGCTCGCCGAAGGAGGTGGGAAGAGTGGAGACGCGGATGTCCACGTTGCGGTCGGCAATGCGGATCTCGATCCGGCCGTCCTGGGGCAGTCGCTTTTCAGCGATGTCCAGCTTGGCCATGATCTTGACCCGGGACACCAGCTTGCCCTGGACATGCTTGGGCGGCCGGTACATGTCGTAGAGGATGCCATCCACCCTTTTCCTGATCTTGACCATATCCTGGTACGGCTCGATATGGATATCGCTGGCATTGTCGCGGACCGCCTGGGCCAGCATCAGATTGACCAGCTTGATCACCGGCGCGTCGCTGGTATCGTCCAGCAGATCGGCGGTCTCCTCTATCTCGGAGATGATCGCCTCCGGATCCTCCACATCCATGTCCTGCATCACCTGATCGGCGTGCGTCTGACTGCTGCGGTCATAGGCGGTATTGATCGCCTTGAAGATCTCCTCCTGAGGGGCGAGGACGGTCTTCATCCCCCGCCATTCAAGGACCCGCTGCAGATCGTCCAGCTGCTGAAAATAAAACGGTTCAGCCACGGCGATGAAGGACTCGTCCGGGGTGGCCACCGGGATCATCTTGAATTTCTTCAGATAATGAATCGGAATCCGGCTGGTGAAAAAGGGATCGGAATCCGTGGGCAACTGGACCATCAGCTCAAGCCCGCACTGGGTGCTGCGGGCCTTCAGTAGATCGTTCGGCGAAATATTTTTCTGCTGGACCAGGATTTCGCCCAGCCGGCCGCCCTTTTCCTCCTGAAGGGCGAGGGCCTGGGCAATTACCTCCGGCGGCACGCCGTATGATTCGACGAGCACCTGCCCCAGGGTCTTCATTTCGCCGGCGCCTCCTGCTCCTCGTTCGCCGGGGGCGGGGGCGTCTGCTCCTGTTCTCCCGCCGGTTCCGGCTTGACGCCGAGACGGCGCAGGTGGCCGGCGGCGGTCTCTTTCATGAGATCGAGCTGCTGGACATCGACCGGTGTTCCCTCCGGTGGAGGCGGCAGCTCCAGGATCTGCTGGTACAAGCCGGCAGCGCCGTTGCGGTTGCCTTCCTGTTCATTGACCAGCCCGAGATTCAACAGGGCCGAGGGGTTTTGATCGTCGATCTTCAGTGCCTGCTCGAAATATTGGCGGGCGAGATGATAGTCGTTCTCCTGCATCTTTTTGAAGCCGATATCAGTCAGGGCCGCGGCATGGGCCGGTCGCGGCTCATAGGTGAACCTGAAGTCCGGGATGGCGCTGGATCCCTTTTTCACATATTCCATCACATCGCGCTTCTGATAATAAATGGAGGCCAGCTCCGCCGGGTTTTCCACGATATGCGGGGTGATGAAAATGAACAGGTTGGTTTTCACCTCAGAATTTTTGTTGGTCTTGAACAGGTGGCCCAGCAGGGGGATATCGCCGAGCAGCGGCACCTTGTATTCCCCGGTGGAGGTGTCCTGGCCGATGATGCCGCCGATGACGATGGTCTCCTCGTTGTGCAGGACCACGGTGGTGTTGGCGGTCCGCTTCAGGGTGGTGGGTGTTTCGCTGGCGGTCTTGAGCTTGACGACCTCCACCCCGATCTCCAGACGAACCAGGTCCGACTGGTTGATCTGCGGCAGGATCTTCAGGGAGGTGGCCACGTCCTTGTACTCGTACTGCTGATAGTTCAACGCATCCGTCGTCCCCGCCCCTGCCTGTTTGTTGGTAATGTAGGGCACGTTCTCGCCGACCTTGATCTCCGCTTCCTTGTTGTCCGTGGTCAGGATCTGCGGGGTGGCGATGATGTCCACGTCCGAGTCGTCCTTGTAGGCGTTGATCACCGCGCCCAGGTTCGGGAAGAAAACATTGCCGATCTTGATCCCCTGCTGCAGGACCCCGACGGTGAAGCCGGACGGCATGAGCGGCGACTCCGAGGCCAGATTATTGTTGCCCTGGAGCTGCGCATAGGGCGAGGTCGCGCTGCCGCTGAAGCCGGTGAACAATTTACCGGTCTCGTCATTGAAGGTGCCGCCGCCGCCCCACTGCACGCCCAGCTCAAAGGCCTTGGAAACACTGACCTCCATGATCAGGGCCTCGATATAGACCATCCGCCGCGGAATATCGAGTTTCTTGATCACCTCTTCCAGGACCAGGTACTCGTCGCGCGGACCGGTGATGATCAATGAGTTGGTTTCCGCGTCGGCGGTGATCTTGATATCCCTGGAGATCGGGGGAGCCTTGGCGGCCGCCTCCGGGGTGGCGGCCGCTCCTCCTCCGCCGCCGCCCTGGGCCGGGGTATCGCCGGGCAGGTTGGTCAGGACCTTGACGATCTCATCGGCCCGGGCATGCTGGAGGTAATAGACCTGGATCTTGCCGGTGCCGCGCGGGGCCTCGGTATCGATCTTCGCCACCAGATCGCGGACCTTCTGAATATTTCCCTTGTCGGCGATGACGATGAGGGAGTTGGTCCGCTCATAGGGGATGATCTTGACCGTTTCGGGTTTCTGTCCCTGGCGGGTTGCGGTTTTAACAAAAAGCTGACTCAGGGCCTTGGCCACGCTGTCGGCCGAGGCGTACTGCAAAGGGATGACCACCATCTCCTCGCCCACGGAGGGAACGTCAATGGCCCGGATGATCTCCAGCAGCCGGGTGATGTTCGACAGGACATCGGTCAGGATGAGCATGCCCGAATCGCTGTGGGAAATGACCACGCTGCTCTTGGAAACCAGGGGGGCGATCAGCCGCTTGACCTCCTCCGGGTCGGAATAGGTGAGGGTGATCAACTGGGTGACCACCCGGTCGTCGGGATACTGCATCCCCTCTTCCATGATCGTCTGAATACTCTTGGAACGTGCCTGAACCGACGGGATGATCTTCGTCACCGAACCGCTTTCCACGGTGGTGAACCCATGTACCTCGAGAACCGACTCAAAGACGAAATAGGCATCCTCGGCGCTGATCCGGGTCGGTGAAATGATCGTCACCTTGCCCTTGACCGTCCGGTCGACGATAAAGTTTTTTCCGGTCAGCTCGCTGATGTATTTGATAAAAAGGTTGATATCGACATCGTTGAAATCAATGGTGACATAGCTTTCCCCGGGAGTCATGGGGGCCTGGGGCTGGGCGGCGGCCGGTTGAGTGGCGGGAGCCGGCGAAACCGGGGAACCAGGGGAACCAGGGGAACGGACCGGCGCCGCCTGCGCAACCGGCTGACACAAAGCCAGCAGCAGTGCGAGGAAAATCACCAGGTATATACTTCCGCCCGACCGTTCCGGACGAAGAAAGAATCCTCGGGTCATGATGTGCTGTACAACGTCTTTCATGGATACCTTATTCTCTTTCGGGAGTCGCATCTGGTCATCCCTTTTGCTCATCGTCCCTGACCGGGATATTTTCCGCAAGAATACCATTGCTCTTACTTTACCCCGCCAGGCTGCTGCGGACCCGGCATCCTGACCGGCCTGCGGAGAGGACGGGGCCGGACAGGCTGCCCGGTGGGCACCGGACTTTCCTGGA
>QZJD01000079.1 GCA_003604995.1 Desulfobulbus sp.
AACCAGTTCCGCCGCGATCAGGCCGATGCCTTCGGTATCGCCGCCGGCCATGACTGCAAGATAGCGCAGGGCCGTGGTGATGTCCGGGCTGCGAAAAAGAACCCAGCCCAGCAGGACGACCAGAAAGGCATACAACCAGCCGACCGGCCGCGGCAGCCGGAACCGCGCCCGGTCGGGAACCAGGCGCTCCAGCACCAGGAACAGGCCGTGCCAGGCACCCCACAGCACAAAAGTCCAGTTGGCGCCGTGCCAGAGCCCGCACAGCAGGAAAACCAGCAGCAGGTTGAGCAGAGTCCGCGCCGATCCCTCGCGGTTGCCGCCCAGCGGAATGTAGAGATAATCGCGCAGCCAGGTGGAAAGCGAGATGTGCCACCTTCGCCAGAACTCTCGAATGGAACGGGAGATATAGGGATAGTTGAAGTTTTCCGGCAGGACAAATCCGAACATCCGGCCAAGGCCGATGGCCATGTCCGAATACCCGGAAAAATCATAATAGAGCTGCAGGGTGTAGCAGAAGGCCCCGAGCCAGGCCTCCGGCGTACTCAGGTCCGCCGCCGGCAGCGCAAAGAACCGGTCCGCCTGCACGCCCAGGGGGTCGGCGAGCAGCACTTTTTTGCCCAAGCCAAGGACAAAGCGCTCCGCGCCCGCGGCCAGTCCTTCCCGGCTCACCCGCCGCCTCACCAGCTGGCCGGCCAGATCGCGGTAGCGGACAATGGGGCCGGCCAGCAATTGGGGAAACATGGCGATGTACAGGCCGCAGTTCACCAGACGGCGCTCCGCCGGGACCACCCGCCGGAAGACATCCACCAGATAGGACAGGGCCTGGAAAGTAAAAAAGGAGATGCCCACCGGCAGGTGCCAGGTGCTCAATTCCGAGCCGCCCGGAAGACGAAGCCAGGGAATGGCGGCCAGACTGGTCAGGACAAAACCGGCATACTTGAAGATAAAAAGCGGCGCAAGGTTAAGAACGACCCCCAGGGCCAGCAGCCCTTGCCGCCCTGTCCCCGATGACCTTTCCAGCAAGCGGGCGACAAAAAAATTGACCAGAATGGAGCCGATGAGGAGCAGGCAATACGCCCCCTCCCCCCAGGTATAAAAAACAACGCTGCCGGCCAGGAGGACATGGTTTTGCCACCTCGCCCCGGCCGACAGAACCAGGGCCAGCATGACCGGCAGAAACAGGAACAGAAACGTGACCGAACTGAAAATCATACGCCTCGAAATCGCCCGTTATGGGCTGCATGACCGGCGGCAACTTGGAAAAACTCCCCGGCGGCCGGACACGCTCGTCATTTCCCGCAAGGTCATCGGTTTACCCTTGTCCGTCCCTTGCGCTTCATCTACCTGCGCCGCACAATAAACCGCCCTTGCGCCGTTGAGGCAAGGTTTTTTCCGGACGCCACCGATGTAACGCACGGTTGGAGAACATATTCGGCCCGGCCGGGATGCCGGGGCAGGAATTGTTTGTACTGGGGCGCGCTCTCATGCTAAAAAGAAAAGACGGTATACACTCACTCGTCCCTTTCCCGCACATTCAGGAGGTCTTCATGGGCAAGACAGGAAAATGGATTCTCGGTACGCTGGCGGCCCTCATCGTTCTGCTGGTTGCGCTCACCCTCAGCCTGCCGCTGCTGATCGATCCCAATTCCTACAAGGACCTCATCGCCCGCAAGGTCCAGGAGCAGACCGGCCGCCAGATTTCAATCCCCGGCGACATCGCCCTGAAGGTTTCGCCGCTGGGCCTGAAAACAGTGTTCCGCCTCGGCGAGGTCAGGATCGCCTCCACCCAGAAATTTCCGGATACCGAACTGCTGACCAGCAAACTGGTGGAGATCCGGCTTGCCCTCTGGCCGCTGCTGCGCAGCAAAGAATTGCGGATGAATACCATCCGCCTGGAGGGGGTGAGCCTGAACCTGATCCGGTCCGCTGACGGCGCCACAAACTGGAGCGAGGGGGTGACGGCGGGAAGGCCGGCGCCCGGCGCCGAAACCCGGCCACCGGAGACTAAAACCGGCACTCCGCTGGCGGCCATTGACATTGAGGGTATAGACGTCCGGGACCTCAACATCAGCTTTGCCGACCGTCAGACCGGCAAGGACATCAGACTGAACAACCTCAACTTCACGACCGGTCGAATCCGCGCGGAAAACCCGATCCCGATCCAGAGCGATTTCACCGTTGTCCTGGACGAAAGCGGCCGGCAACCATTGACCGCAAGCGTCAAGGCCCGGGCCGACCTCACCTTTTCCCCGGACCTGCAACAGATTTCCCTCCACGGCTTTTCCGGCACCGGCCAGATCAGCGGGGGCACCCTGCCGGTCCCGGAACTGGGTATCGCCCTGGCCACCGATCTGGACCTGGACCTGGACCTGAAGCAGCAAAAGGCCGACATCAAAAAGCTTGTGCTGCAAAAAGATGCCCTGCGGGTAGAGGCAAAACTGGCGCTCACCGACTGGGCCGCGCCCAAGGCGACGGGCACCCTGCGCATCCCTGCCTTTTCCCCGCGGGCCATGGCCGCAAGCTGGGGCGTCACCCTGCCGCTGGCCGACCAGAACAGTCTGAGCAATCTGGCCGCGGATCTTGCGTTCGCCTATGAACCGACGGCCCTGACGATAAACGACCTGCAGGTCACCCTGGACGACACCAGCCTCACCGGTACGGTCAAAGCCGACAATCTGAGCGAACAGCCCTTCTTTGACCTGGCCCTCAAGCTCAACGCCATCGACCTGAACCGTTACGCGCTCACCCCGCCGGCCGCGCCGGCAGAACAACCCCCGGCGCCCGCCGCACCGGCCGCCCCCATGGAAAAAAGCCCGGAACAGCCCCTGCTGCCTGTTGCTCAGCTGCGCGGCCTCAATTTCAATGCCGACCTCGGCATCGCTTCGCTCAAAACCGGCAAGCTCAACCTGAGCAATCTCCAGCTCAAGGCCAGCGGCAAGGAAGGCATGATCACCTTTGCCCCTCTGGCCGCAAACCTCTATGACGGGGCCGTTACCGTCAACGGCGAAATCGACGCCAGACAGGATATGCCCCTCATCAACCTGCGCAACAGCGTCAAAGGAATTCAGCTCGGCCCGCTCTTCCGCGATCTGAGCGGCAAGGAGGAGATGACCGGGCGGGCGGACATCAACGCCGACCTGACCAGCAAGGGCCTGACCCAAAGCGAACTGACCCGCAACAGCAACGGCACCTTGAAGCTGGCGGTGGCGGACGGCGAGATCGCCAAACTGCGGATCATCGACACTATCCGCACCGCCAGGTCTCTGCTGGGTGTCGCCGGCTCCACGAGCACGGCTCCGGAATCACAGACCGCGGGCGGGGCGGAAGGAGCGGGCCGGCCCACCAGTTTTGCCAGCCTTTCCGCCTCAGGAGTTCTGCAAAACGGAGTATTCCACAACAATGACCTGCTCGCCGAATCCGAACTGATGCGCGTCAACGGCGAAGGGACCGTGGACCTGGTCAGCGAGCGGATCGATTATCTGCTCACCATCTACCTGGCCAAAGCCATTGACCGCAGCGGGGAAACCGGCCTGGTCGACCTGGCCGAGACCCCCATCCCCTACCGGGTCCGGGGCACCTTCGACCGTATCGAACAGTCCGCCGCTCTGGAGGAAATCGCCAAGTCCCAGGCCAAAAGGGTCCTGGTCAAGGAACTGGAAAAACATCTGGGCGGGGAACAACCGGAAGGCACGGAGAAAAAATCAGGCGGCGCCGAAGAGCTGATCCAGAAGGGCTTGAAAGGATTGTTCGGCAAATAGGTGCCTACGGTTGACGAAGAAGAACGGCGGGCAATCCGGAAAAAGGAGTGTTGGGAGATCCTGGCCCGAGAAGCCGTCGACCTTCTCCCGGCATCCGCCCCTGCTAGCTGTTCCCTTCCACCTGGGGCCGGAACAGAACCCGGATCACATTCTTCAGGTGGGTGGGCTGGACCAGGACGAACTCAACGTTCCGGGTTCCGGCGTACCGGTGAACCACCTCGCAGAGCGGGCCGGGCTCGGGAAGCAGGGTCGCCACCACGAGGGTTTCTTCCCGGACGTCCAGGGGCAGGACATGAAGCTTGCGAATCAGCTCGCCGGGAAGCCGGGCAAGGACCGTTCTGGTAACTTTCTGCTGGCGCAGTTCAACAAAAGGCATCCTGAACTTCTCCGCCAGGGCCATATAAATATCCCGTTCCTGCAGGATCCCCTTTTCAACGAGAAACTGGCCGAGCTTCTTGGTTCGCAGCCGCTCCTGCTGCTGCAGGGCGGCGATGATCTGCGCCTCGCTCACCAAACCGGCATTGAGCAGGATCTCGCCCACCTTCATACCATGCCGGTTTTCCACGTATGCCCGTTGAATTTCAGCCTCCACCGCCGAGTAGAGAATCCCGGCATGCTGGGCGATGATCTTGCCGAATTTGACCTTTTTGAGTTCGTCGTGCTCGGCCAGTGCCTGCTCCAGCACTTCCCAGGCAATGAGCTTCCGATCGAGGAGGATCTGGCCGAGCTGCCTGCGCTGATAGCGTTTCCGAATGCTGATCCGCGGGATCAGGGTGTATCGGAAACGGCTGTCCTTTTTGGTGGAAAAGCCGAAGAGGACATTTTTCAGCGTCTGCTCAGGATGGATGGACTCGTGATAGATATTGCCGTCAATGGTCTCGATGACCTCGACCTGGCCGCCGGACTCATCGCCGGGCCCGAACCCTTCAGGAACACGGGCCAGACGGACGCAGCTTAACAACTCAAGAGAAACAGTCCTCGCTCCCTGGCCATCGCTTTCCAGGACAATCCTGTCCAGGTCCGGCCCGAAGGGTTTCGTGATCAGCCCCTCTTCCCGCCTGCCGTCAAGATATTCGAGAATGGAAGGAAAATGCGAGGACGGTGCGCCCTCGTCGACCAGGCTGCTCAGGAGGTTGTCGCTTTCCAGGGTATCGTCGGAAAACACATAATCATACAGCTCGCCGGCGAATTCCAGCCTTGCCTCGCCGGCACGAGGGTCCGACGCCAGCAGATCGTCATAAATGCTGTGCACGCTCTTCAGATCGACTTTCTTGACCTTGCGGCCGGCCTTCCTGACTGAGCTGCCCGTCATGGAGCCTTCCAGCGCCTTCGCCTTTTGCAGATCGCTGTTCGCTTCCACCACCCTACCCAACAGGTTGAAAATCTCCCCCCGGTTGCGATAGGCCGCGGCATAGTTCGGATCAAGGGCAATTGCCCGGCTGAATGACTGCAAGGCTTCCTGCAGGCGGTCAGCATGCAGAAATTGCATGCCCTGCCGGAAACTTTGTACCGCCTCATCATTCTGCATCATTTGCATTCCCGCCATCCCTGTTGAATCGATAGTGATTCCAGAATCCCCCAACTTATTATATACACACTGTGGCACATTCCGACAAGACGTGGCCCGACTTTTCTTTGCGGACGAGGGTAGATTGGCAGCCCAGTAAAAAGGGCCGATCCGGCGCTGGCATATCTTGCAATGTTCTGTAATCTCAGTGGCGGATGGGCAGAATTTTGCTTTATTGCAATCTGATTACCCCCAATCCTCAGTTTTTTTCGATACCGACCCCGACCCCGATTGCTGCTCCTCCTTTTTCAGTCTTCGCATTGGACATCGAGGCTGCCGTTCACACCTCACGTTGAATAAGCGCTCTTTTCTCGGGGTCGGTATCGGAATCGATTCTTGAGATAAGAATTGGGATAGCCGATCCGACCGATTCTAATTTTGCTGAGGTTTGGTGGTAATCACATATTGCAATGTCCTTAAAATTATTTTCGCAGTGAACCGCGCAGCAGGGAGAAGACTATACCCACGGTGCACAGCAGGACAAAAAACAGGAAGCAGGCATGCATGCTGGCCAGGAAACGCGGATAATTCTCCGGCCCGATGGCCTCCCTGCCGACAAAGAGCGAGAGAAAAATTGTGGCCGCGGTCATACTGCCCATCTGGCCCAGAAGCCGCATGGTCGCGACGGTCCCGGACGCCAGGCCGTACTGCTGTCGCTCCACCGAACCCATGATGGCGCTCATGTTGGGTGAGGAAAACAGGGCAAAACCAAAGCCGAGCAGGGCCAGATTGCCGGCCACCTGCCAAATGGGTGTTTCCGGGCCGAGCAGGACGAAAACCGTCAGTCCCAGAGCGGTGAGCGCCATGCCGGACGAGGCGAGCAGTCGCGGTTCAAGACGATCGGACAACCGGCCCGCCGGCGTGGAAAAGATGGTCATCAGAACCGGTTGCACCATGAGGACCAGCCCTGCCGTTCTTGGCGGCATCCCTTTGATATATTGAAGATAAAGGCTGATCTGAAAGGTGACCGCGAAGGTTGCGCCGTAATGGATCAGCGCGGCCAGGGAGGAAAAGAGAAAGACCCGGTTGCCGAGCAGCAGGGTCACCGGGAAAATGGGTGAGGCCGCTTTTTTTTGCATGCGGAAGAAAAAAATGAGCCCCAGCAAGCCGGCGGGCACGAGCAGCCAGGACAGCCGATCCGGCAGCCGGGTCCCGCCGTAGACCAGGCAACAGATGGCGGCGGCGTAGACCAGGCTGCCCGGCACGTCGAAGCGCTCTTTGCCGGCATCGGCCCACTCTCCGCGAAGAAAGCGCAGAGCGAGCAGCAGGGAACCGGCACCGAGCAGGAGCATGAGCCAGAACAGCGACCGCCAGCCGAATTGCTGGATCAGCATGCCGCCGGCAAAAGGGCCGGTGGCCAGCCCCGCATACACGGCGGTAACCAGAATGCCTATCCCCCAACCCCGCTTGGCCGGCGGCAGGACCGAGGCAAGGAGGGCCATGCTGGTGGTTATGAACATTGCCGCACCTAGTCCCTGCACCGCCCGCATGGCAAGAAACCACCAGATATCCGGGGCCAGAATGGCAACAAACGATCCCAGGATGTAGATGACGATCCCGGTCAAAAAGACCTTTTTGCGGCCATGGATATCGGCAAATTTGCCCGCGGGCACCAGCACCATGGCGGTGGCCAGCAGGTACGCAGTGGCGATCCAGCCCAGCAGGACGGCATCGGCGTTGAACTCAACCTGCAGGGCCGGCAGGGCAACATTGACCGACGAAAGCATGAACGGCGCCATGAAGGCCGTCACCGCGGTGACGATCAGGGTCGAATGCTGCAGTGCCTCTTCGCCTTGTGCTGCTCCCATTCCCGGCTCCGGTACAACGCTTGCTTGCGCTTCCCTCTCCCCGTGGTCAACAGGTCGAGAGACAAATCAGGGGCCAGTATAGCGGGAAAAACCCGATTGCGGGAGGAAAAATCAGGAACCGATGCGGCAGGGGGAGCGAATCGAACCGAACAGCGCGTCTCGGCGGGCTGCACCCGGCCCTCATCCGGAAATCGCGTAGAGTTTCATTTTCTCCCAGAGATTTTTACGGCTGATCCCGAGAAGATCGGCCGCCTCGGCGCGACGCCCCTCCGCCAGGGCCAGGGCCTTCAGAACCGCCTGCTTTTCGATCCGGGCCACTGCTTCTGCCAGATTGCACGACCCGCCGCCGCTCTCCACCTCCTTGCCCCCGGCCAGGTCCGTCGGCAGATCGGCCGGGGTGATTACCGGCTGCGGCGCGAGGACGGAGGCACGCTCCAGGATGTTTTTCAGTTCGCGGATATTTCCCGGATACTCATACGCAAGGAGGCACTGCATGGCTTCCGGGCTGACCTCCAGGGCTACGCCGCGCCGGATGCTGAATTCATGGAGAAAATGATTGGTAAGGGCCGGAATATCCTCCCGCCGTTCGCGCAGCGACGGCATGACCAGGGGAATGACGTTGAGCCGGTAAAACAGGTCCTGCCGGAACTGCCCATCCCGGACGGCCCGTTCCAGATCCCGGGCCGTGGCGCAGAGGATGCGGACATCGATGCGAACGGTGCCGGTGCCGCCGACCCGCTCATACTCGCTTTGTTGCAGCACCCTGAGAAGCTTGGCCTGCAAGGGCAGCGGCATCTCGCCGATCTCGTCCAGAAGGAGGGTTCCGCCGTCCGCCATTTCAAATTTGCCGGGTTTGCGAGCATGGGCGCCGGTAAAGGCGCCCTTTTCATGGCCGAACATCTCCGACTCCATCAACCCTTCCGGAATGGCGGCGCAGTTGATCCGGACAAATGGCCGATCCGCCCTTTTACTGTTGCGATGGATTGCGCTGGCGGCCAGTTCCTTGCCGGTGCCGGACTCGCCTCTGATCAAAACCGTCGATTCGGTGGGCGCCACCTGCCGGATCAGGGCGTGCACCCGCTGCATGGCCTCGCTGTCTCCGACGATCTCGGTATTGAGCACGCTGCAGCGCTCTTCCAGGGAAGTACAACGGGCCTTGATCCTCTGCATCTCCAGAATCCGGCTGACTCGGATGACCAGGTCGTCCATGTTGAAGGGCTTGAGGATATAGTCGGCCGCGCCCCGTTGCAGGCAGGCGATGGCGTCCTCGACGCTGCCGTAGGCGGTCATCATGATGATGTCCGTATACGGGGCGGACTGGCGGACCAGGTCCAGCAATTGCAGCCCGTCCATGCCCGGCATGCGAATGTCGGAGATCACCAGATGATAGTTGTGCTTTTGCAGCCGGTCGGCCGCCTCCCGGCCGCCCGCAACCGCATCCACCTCCCACTGGTGTCTGGCGAGACGATCCTGAACGGTTATGCGCATTATTTCATCATCTTCAGCAAGCAATATTCTCGGCATGGCTTCATTGCTCCCTGTTGGTTGCAGAGGTCGTTCCGGCTGCGGCAATGACGCAATCCTGGGTTGCGGGCAGGGTAATGGTCAGCAGCGTGCCCCGACCGGGTTCACTCTGCACGGCGATGGCACCGCCCATCTGCTGGACCAGGGAATAGGTCACCGCCAGCCCAAGGCCCGTGCCCTCGCCCACGTCCTTGGTGGTGAAAAAAGGATCGAAGATCCGGTCCATAATCGCCGGGTCGATCCCGGTCCCGGTATCCTGGACGGAGATGGTGATTCGGTCGCCGGCGCGGGCGGTGGTCACGGTCAGGCTGCCGCCGTCGGACATGGCCTGAATGGCGTTGAGTCCGGTGTTGACGATGATCTGGCGCAGGGCTTCCACGTCGATGCAGAAGCTCTCCTGCAAATGGAGATCCAGGGTCAGGGTGATCTTCTTCAGCCGATACGCCAGGAGCTCGAAACATTCGCGGATGATCTCGTCGATATTGACCTTGCTGAGCGTCAGCGGCGCCTTGCGACCGAAGTTGAGCAGCTGGCGCATGATGAGCTCGATTCGCCGCAACCCCTTTTCCAGCAGGGGAAGATAGCGGGCGTGCAGTTCCAGGTTTTCCGGCTCCTCGCGCATGGTCTTCACGCAGTTGAGCAGGCCGCCCAGGGGATTGTTGATTTCATGAGCAATGCCCGCGGTCAGCTGACCCAGGGATGCCATCTTCTCATTGTAAAAGGCCTGCTGCATGGTCTTGTCCAGCTCCTTCTGGGCCAGGTCGAGCCTGGCACAGAGGTCGCCGAAGCCGGAGACCAGGCGGCCGATCTCGTCGTGCATCAGGTGCCGGTCATCAACCACCGCATAATCGCGGTCCGGATAGTTGTTCATCGCCCGGGCCAGCCGGTCGACCCGTCGCGCCACCAGCCGGTTGAAGAGCAGGGTCAGAGCCACCGCCACGGCCGCAACCGACAGCAGGGCATAACGCAGGATGGCTGCATTGTTCTGATGGATCACCTTATCCGCCCAGGCCAGGGGAACGCTAATGCTCAGCGCACCCCGGATATCCCCCACCTGGTAGCCGTGTTCGGCGTGGCACTCCATACACGACTCCTGGACGAGGAGCGGGGCGATGTAACGATGCACCCGCCCGCCCTCGCCGTTTGTGACTGCGTCGATTTCCGGAACCCCCTGCTCGAACTGCCGCATGGCCTGGCGCTCAAAATCATCCGGGGCATTGGCGGGATTGACCGGCTTAAGACTGGTGATCCGGAACCAGCAGAAACCGGTTTTGGCCGCATATTCGGAGAGTTCGCGGGTCACCATGGCCGGGTTGCGCTTGACAAAAACGGTCCCGTCATCGGCGCGGATCACCCCGTCGCGGAGATAGGGGTTTTCGGACACTTGGCCGGTTTTCACCAGAAAAAGCCCGTGGTGGTCGGAAACCCATTGCCGGGTCAGGAGAATCTGCTTGTAGAGAACCCGGGCCTGCTGCTTGGCCTGCTCCATGACCAGATGATTCTGCAGGCTGGAGGTCTGGAAAAGCAGGAACCCGTAGGAGAGGAGAATGATCGCGCTGATGGCGACTATGAACTTGATGGTCAGGTTCACCGAAGCACGAAATATCGTGAAGGATTGAATGGTTTAGCTATGCCTTGCACCCTTGCCGGAGTCGATTCCATGATACACGATGCCACTCCGTTACTCAACGGTAACACGCATTCTTTCATCCTGCCCCAAACGCCGGGACCATCTGAGAAAAAACGAGCTCCCCGCGGGATTGGAGGGGGACGCGGGGAGCTCGCAACGGCCATGGACAGGATTGACCGTTATTTCTGATACGAGGTTTTGAAATCCATTCCCTCGCGGGTGGGCGGGTCATAGAGCCCTTTCTTCGTCTGCTCGGCGATCCACTCCTGGCGCAGCGTATTCAGGAACTGCATCTTTTCATCGACCAGTTTATCCATGGGCAGTCCGATCAGGGCCTGGGCCTTTTCTTTGGTCGAGAAATCCGGGGCTACATAATCCGCGGCATTGTATTTTGCCAGGACGGTGCGCAGCTTGACCCGTGCGTCCTGACCCTTGTTGATCGCGGTTCCCAGTATCCGCAGGGTCTCTTCCGGGGCATGGAAAAAGGAGCCATGGCTCGCGATGGAGAAGTCCCAGCGCCACTGCGCATGGCGGATATCCCGCAGGATGTCCTTCATTTCTTCTTCCGTTGCGCCGGCCTCCCAGGCCTTGCCTGCTTCCAGATGGGCCTTGGCGATCACCTCGGAGGCGGCTATATTCAACTCATCCTTGCGCTCAAGCTTGCGCTTCAGGGTATCGCGCAGGGTCTTCTCATCCTCGCTGTGACAGTTCAGGCAGGTATTTTCCATGTGATCCAGCGGATTGCCGACGTTATGCGAGGAGTATTTGACTCCGCCCTCCCGGACATAGGGCATGTGACAGTCGGCGCAGCCCACATCGTTTTTGCCATGGGCGCCGGTCTTGTACATCTCGTAGCCGGGATGCTGTGCCTTGAGCATGGGGGTCTTGCTGATCTGGTGGGTCCAGTCGGCAAAATTGATTTCGTCGTAATACGCTTCCATGTCCTCGACGCTCAGGCCTTTGGCCCAGGGCAGGGTTACCACTGCGGCGGTCTGGGGCTTGCCCTCCTTGTCGGTCCACTCGGTCTTTTTAAAATAGTACTCGACGTGGCACTGGGCGCAGACCAGGGTCCGCATGTCCTGATGCTTGGCATCGGCCGCCTTCAGGCTGCCTTCCGCATCCAGGGCGCGATTGAGGTAATCCCGGGTGATGGTCAGCTTCATGGTCTCGTTGTCATGGCAGTCGCCGCAACCGACCGGGTTGGCGATCTCATTGCCGTGCCGGGCCCACTTGCCGGTAAAAAAGTCGTTTTCGCCCATCTGGTCGATGAGCCGGGGAACGTCCGTGGACTTGCAGGTCCAGCAAGCGGTGGGCATGGGACCGGAAACCGCGTCCACCGGCGCGCCGGTGCGCAGGGTATTGATATTGTCTTCCAGCATGTAGAAGTGACCGCGCGGCGCGTTGTAATCCTTGGAGAAGCCATAGCCCGCCCAGAGGACGACCAAGGCCGGATTCTTGGCCAGCATGTCATCGATCTTGTCGCTTTTTTTGGTCTCCTTATAGGAGTCGTACTGCCGCTGGTAATGCTTGCCCCACTCTGAACTGCGCGATTCGAATTTTTTGATTTTCGGCACCGCGTTTAATTCTTTCTGCTCTGCCTTGTTTTCGTTGATGGAAACGGCCAGCAGCATCAGCGGCACCGTCACCAGCACTGAACCCACGGTAAGAAGAGTCGTCTTTTTCATTGCCTGTTTTCTCCTCATTAAATGTTGACTTCTTTGACCCCTAAATTATCGGGGGTGGCGGTCAGACTTCTGGTAGAGCCATGCGGGACATCCCGGTGACAGCTCCAGCAGCGGCGCTCGCTTCCCCCTCCTCCCTCACTTTGATACAGCGCGTTGTTAGCCGTGATCTGGGACACTATCTCCTGGTGGCAGTTGATGCAGTTGGCCTGAATCCTCTCCGAGGCGTCGGCGCTGGCCCTGATGTTGTAGCCGTAGCTCCGCAGGGTCATCGCCAGGGAATGCTTGAAGCCGTCCCTGGACTTGGCGAACAGCTTGCCGGGCAGGTTGTCCTGCGGCAGGTGGCACTGTACGCAGGTGGCCCGCTCCCGGTGCGAGCTGTGCTGCCAGGTGGCATACTGGCTATGCATCGTATGGCAGTTGATGCAGACCTTCGGATCACTGGACAGATAGGAAACCATGTTCGACGCCTTCACCACATAGGCAAAGGTTCCCACGGCCACTACCACGCACCCGATGGACACATATTTCATGATCTTTGCTGTTTCCATAACCTCCCC
>QZJD01000052.1 GCA_003604995.1 Desulfobulbus sp.
CAAAGGCATAGCGTGGACAGGTATAAGTGATTTCAGCAGGTTACTGCAGACTGCTCTTTGAAAATACCAGCATGTTCTCGGAAGCTTGCGGGAGGCGGCCTACAGAGGAAATGGCGCTCAAGGAAAGCGCGTTATTCGATACGTCTCAGATATACAACAAGAGGTTCTCGAAATTGGCCTTCCGGGCTCCCTGGAAAAGGGAGTTTCGGAAGGAGCTGTAGCAAATGGCTTCCAGACTGGAAGGGTTACGACAATTTTGAACGTTCAGTTTGCTTTTGCGCTGATTAGTAGCAAATGGCTTCCAGACTGGAAGGGTTACGACGCGTCACCGTCTTTTTGACCATGGCGGACTACTGGTAGCAAATGGCTTCCAGACTGGAAGGGTTACGACTTAAAGAACTGTTTGTCATATTGTTTTTTGCTATTGTAGCAAATGGCTTCCAGACTGGAAGGGTTACGACAACCACCTAATACAACTAATATTTTCATATGAGTAGCAAATGGCTTCCAGACTGGAAGGGTTACGACAATCTAATCCTTTTTATCATAAACCCTCCCTTTGTAGCAAATGGCTTCCAGACTGGAAGGGTTACGACGCATAGTACTAGCACTGCAAATCCGCAGGGTGGGTAGCAAATGGCTTCCAGACTGGAAGGGTTACGACTTACATCTTCGATTATTTTTTCCATAATCATTCTCCTGTAGCAAATGGCTTCCAGACTGGAAGGGTTACGACTTAAAGAACTGCTTTTCCCTCTAAAAAAACTTATGTAGCAAATGGCTTCCAGACTGGAAGGGTTACGACATGATGGTTTTTGTAAGAACGGTCATTAATCTGTGTAGCAAATGGCTTCCAGACTGGAAGGGTTACGACATCGCGCCAACGGCGATAGCACTTCCCATCAAAAGTAGCAAATGGCTTCCAGACTGGAAGGGTTACGACATACTCCAACAACTTTTGTGATTACTGTATCTTGTAGCAAATGGCTTCCAGACTGGAAGGGTTACGACATATCCTTCTCCTCCTTGTTAAATCTGAATGTAGCAAATGGCTTCCAGACTGGAAGGGTTACGACTCTCGTTTGATCTCTTGGCCATTTTCATAAATAGTAGCAAATGGCTTCCAGACTGGAAGGGTTACGACTACTGATGATTCACCCTTGAGATTAATTTCATAAGTAGCAAATGGCTTCCAGACTGGAAGGGTTACGACTTTTTGGTTTTTGTTTTGAAATTTCCCTCTAAAGTAGCAAATGGCTTCCAGACTGGAAGGGTTGCGACAGGATTGGGATCGTTCAAGCTCGCAAGCAGACTTTGTAGCAAATGGCTTCCAGGCTGGAAGGGTTACGCACGGGGCATTTCAACATGCGCGTTGAGGGATTTCTTGCCAAACCGGAAATCCTATTTTGGACATGAGCGGACAAGGAAACTTTTCTGTAGTTCGAAATTGAATAAGAAGCTGAATTTGAGAGCGAGGTGCGATTTATGAGTTCTTTTTTTTCAATGCAGTATTCAGCTATCCAGAAAACAGTCCTGCGCCATAACCGCCTCTGGTCCATCGCCGGCATCAGTCAGGGGCTCTCTCGCCTCAACGAAATCGAGTTTACTGCCGAGGCGCAAAGGTATGGCGGAACAGTGATGGTTGCCGGCGGCGGCAAGTTCACAGCTTTTTTCCCGTCCCCCCGGGCGGCGGAATCGGCTCAAAGCGCAATTATTGAAAAACTGGTCACTGGCTTCCCCATGCTGGAATTCCAAGCTTCAGATATTGAGGAAGCTGATAATTTCATCCAGGCAAAAGAAAAGAATATTATTGATGGCCTGAATGACCAGAAACGCAGGTTCCGGGGGTATGCCACAACATTCCTGCCACATCTGGAGGTTTGTGACGAATGCGGCGAATACCCGGCAGAGCGAAGCTTCGGATCAAAGTCGCCGGGTAAGTCAACGTATTGGTGCCGAACCTGTCATGAGGCATGGTGGCTGGCAAGGATCGATCTGGCAGAGTTAAGAAGCGAAAAGGGCTTAACCAGCCTTGAAAGAATCTATGCGGAGTATTTCAAACTGACGCCTCCCCCTTCTGAATTGAAGGCGGTTTATGATTTCGATGATCTGTTCCCTGGTGGAAAGGGGGCAGGCAGCGACTCGAAGAATCGGATGGCTGTCTGGTTTTCCGACCTCAATAATATGAACCAGAAGGTGCCCATCTGGCTCTCCATGCCCGACGAAAAGGTATTCGAAACCTTTGAAACGGTGAAGGAGGTCAATATCGCTGTTGTTGCCACGGCCCTTTCCCAAACCTTTCCTGCACCGGCAGGAAAAATGCCTTTCCGTCTCATCGTGGCTGGTGGCGACGATCTCTGCTTGGTGATGCCTGAGGAATATGTCCTTGATTTTGCCAGCGCACTCGATGCTGCGGTAAGGGACAAAATCGAGCAGCTCAACCGGGATTCGTCAAATCCGCTCAACCCGGAATGGCTTAAACAAATGCGGAACGAGTGGGCAAAGAAAAATCCTGAAAATAGCGGTGACCCGGAAGTAACGGAAATAGGGCCCTACAGTTTTGGCGCAAGTTTCGTTATCACTCCGACCCATACCCCCTTCAACCGCATCCATGAACTTGGCGAAGAACTTATGAAAACAGCGAAAGAGAAAACCGGTCGCCGGGGTAACAGCATTAACTGGCGGATCATGGCAGAGGAACAGGCCGTTTCGGACTCCCTGCTCGATTTTGAAAGACCACTCTTTATAAATAGTAAGGAAAACAAGAACGCAGGATTTAATGAGCTTTCCCTGGATGACTATCTTGACCTGCGGAGAAAATTCACCAATATCTCAGCATCGCACCGGTACGCCATAATAACCAAGTTGATTGAATTGCGGCAGCAGGAGGCGGAAGAGCAATTCGAGGACTGGCTCAAATGTTATGATTCCGGTGAGGTTGACAAGAGTTTCAGTGATCTTCTGCGGGAATCCCGCCTCCGTTGCGACAATACAAGTTCCGGGAAGCTTGTCCCCGCCAGGGTGGCTACCCTGTTTGAACTGCTCGGGATCAAGGATAGAAAAAATTAAGGAATGTAAGGACCAAGAGAATACTCATGAAATCACTGAAAAAGGAGCTGCTGACCTTTCAAGGAAAATTGTCTGTGGCGGCCCGTGGCTACTGGTTTACCGCCGGCGGTGAGAAAGGGGCCTTTGGCTATTACCCCCATCTCCGAGATGCTGACAACCTTCCTCTCTATCCCGATACCCAGATCCATGGGGATCTGAAAATGGCCGCCCGGTGGCTGACAGGCCTTGGCGTCGCCAACCCCAATCTGGTATCGGACATATTTGGGGGTGGCGGTGATTCAGGCGCACGGCCAAAGCCATCACGGGTGTTTATCGGCGACCTGACACTGGCCGAGGAGTCCCGAAATAAGTGGAGTCCGGCACGCTTCGAAGTTAAGTCCCGCATCCAGATAAATGACGAAACCCGCAGCGTGGATAAGCACTTCCTTGTCGATCTCGAAATGGCTCGCCTGGACGATATCATTCTTGAGTCGCCAATCTTTCTAACTGTCCCGGAAGAACAACTGGTCGCCGCAATTCAACTCATTCAGGAAGCAGCGTTTCTCCTGAGCGGTTTTGGAGGGTTTCGTTCGCGCGGGTACGGAAGAGGTTCCATCGCGGTTGATGAATTCATCCCCTGGCAAGCGCAACGCGATTCGGCAGAAGCCTGTGAAATTACCAGCCGGAAGCGCTACCGATACGCCCTGACCGCCTTGGTCAATTTCCGCAACAAGCAGGTTGACCCGGGCAGCGCTCAGGTCATTTCCACCGCGCTTTCGATATCCGCAGAGCAACTCAAGGGGTGGCTGGCCAGGGTCTACCGGGAAGCCTGCGGGCGATGGCCTGAGCCGGCCCAGATGGACACTCTTCAGCTTTCGCCCCTCTACCCTTCCCCAGCGTCTGACATCCTTGCCTGGCCGGCTCCAGCGACAACCCTCATGGATAAGGATGGCAAGATCAAGGATCAGTGGAACTCAGAAAAGTCAGAGCAGCATGAGAATTTCTTCAGCGGCAAGGTTAAACCCCTCGGAGCGAATTATATGGTGACCGAAGGCGGCACGGCGTGGCCGGTGACCATCGGCAGCCGGATGCGCAATAATACAACCGATGCCTTCACCGCGACGAAAAACGGTCTCTTTGTCCAGGAGTATCTGCCCGCGGGAACCGTCTTCACTGGAACGGTCAGTCTTGGGACGGACGAACAGTTTAACAAAGAAATAACCAGGCTGCTCATCGAAAAGCCCCCCTGTCTCAAAGGAGCGTTGTTTGCGCCGAGCCTTGGCAGCGAGTGTCTTCTTTACGGTGTCGCGGGGGGTAATCCTCAGCTGCTTGACAGACCCTTGCCTTTTCTCCCTGGGAAGATCGACACCAGAAACTGTATCGCCATCTCGTCGTTCCGCGGTTACAACACGGCCCTTGAGTATCCCCGCCCAAGACGGAGCCGGGTGATTGTTCAGCCAGGGGCTATTCTGGCAGACGGTATTGCCGGCGATGCCGCATGGCCGGGCTTCAACTCCGTGCTCGCGGGGGAGGATGACTGCGGAAAAGAACAGCGCCAGCACAAGCAGCGTCCGGCCCCGCGTATCCTGCTTAACGCGGCGCAGAAAAAAATATCCCGGGCTCAGGCAGGACTGTTGCGAATGCTGATGCATCCGGGGCTCAGTCGGGAAACAGTTGCAAAACACCTGCTGGACAGGATTGATAAGTATGCAAGGAAGAACAGGCAACCAGAATTGCGGCAACTTCTCCAGGAGATCCTTGGTGTTCTGATTGCCCATGAAAACGGTGGAATGGACGCCATGCGGTATGCGGTAAAGGAAGTGATCGAGCAGCTTGCCCTGGCCCGGTGGGAGACCAAAAATAATCATAAAAGGCCTGCGGAAGGACTTTGAGCCATGGATATCACGAAACAGAAATACGTTCTTCGTTTTGAAGCCGATTGCCAGGCCTTGACCGGCCTCATGCTGCGATCCGGACGGGCCGGGGATTTCACTGACTCCTCGGTGGAGAAAACCTCTGATGGCAGGCTGTTCGTGAATGGCTATGTCTGGGCCAGCCTGCTGCGCAGAGCTTTGTCCCGGTGTACGAATGGCCAGAAGCTGGCACAAGAGTGGGGCAAGTATGCACCTGACAAAATAGAGGTCGCGCCCTTCTGGAGCGAGTCGGTCTTCCTGAGGGAAAGAGACTATATGACCGTGGTCAATCCTGGCATCCGTATCAACCGTGAATGGGGAGCTCCGGAGAGCGGCGCCCTTTACAGCGACGAACTGGCTTTTCCCCTTGTCCCTCTGACTTTCAGATGCAGGGTGTTTTTTGAAGAAAAATCCGCGGCAGAGGCAGCCGCCGAAGCGCTGTGCGACTCCCTTTGGGTCATCAGTGAAGGAATTGAAACCATCGGCGGCGGCTGGTCCTACGGCTTCGGGAGGCTCAAGCCTTCTGCTGCCAGATGGGTGATTCTGGACCTGAAGGAATCAGCGGAGAGAAAGCAGCTCTGGGCGAGCAAGGTTGAGGGCTGGCATGGGAAACTGGACGAAATGGATCTGCAGCGACGGGAACCAGAGATCGCCACAGGCAAGGCCTGGCATCGATTCAAGGTTTGGGCAGGGATCACCGAAGGGCAGCTGTTGGCCATTCATACCGATGTACCGGAAATGGGTGCGGACATCCAGGACGAATTGCCGGACGCATTTATCTTTACCCGACCGACAATCAGGGAGAACGGCATGCTGGAAGCAATTCCAGTTGTCACCGGCAAGGCCTTTCGCCAAGCGGTGCTTTCCCGCGAGATCGAACGATTGTTGCGAACCAGGGGGAAGGCCTGCCTCAACACTTCTGATCCGAAGCGTGAAGCAACCGTACCTGATGCCAGCGGGAAGAGACGTTGCAACTGCAAACGCTGCCTGTGGTTTGGCGACGCCGATGCCGGGGGAGTCATTGCAGTTGGCGATGCCCCTGTGGAGGAGGGAGTCAGCCAGCTCATCCGCCGGTTGCAAATCTGTGAACATTCCCGGCAGAGCATGAACAACAAGTTTTTTAACGGAGAATATTTGACTGGCGGGAATTTTACCCTGGACGTCATTATCGACCATTCCAGGCAGCAGGATACTGCCTCTCTGGAACTGGAAAAGGAGGTCCGCGAGCTGCTGGGCGAGATGCTGAAGGACAGCGTCGCCCCACCCGGCTGGTATCGCCTGGGCGCAACTACTACCTGCACCGGACAGATAGAGGTTCGTTCCGTTACAGAATATCCATCTATTTTGTAGAGGTAGAACATGCGTAACGACGGATTCAAAAAAGGATGGTTCACCTGGGTCAGCAAATCAGTACAGCCAAACGACCTTGAACGGGAGTATCTGTGCCGGGAGTGGGATGCTGGATTCACCGCCTTCTCGAATTGCGAGAGATCATTGCGGGAAGTGGGAGGTGTGTTAGGAGTGATAAAATTTCTCACCTGCCGGGCAGAAGAACAGGGTGGTCCAGAAGGTTTTCTGATGGAGGGGGGGCTCTGGCGGAAAGATGGCGATGATGCCTATGAGGAGTTGGCCTTCGAACGCGAAGGCGACAATTTTTTCGTTCAGTACATGCGTCTGGACACCCGACAAACCGTCAATGAGGGCCAGGATGAGTGTTATTATCGATCGGCTGATACCTTTGTCCTGGGAGCTCTCAAGGTGTTCAGCGGAGATTTATCGACCGTCGAAGTGATCGTACCGGAGTATCGGCTTCGTTTCTACATAGCAAGGGGTGAATAATGGCAACCGGACGGATTAAGTTATTTAAGGATGAACAAGGGTACGGGTTTATCGCGGCTGAGGACGGTACGGAGTATTTTTTGCACATCAGCGAGTTGCCAAAAGGTTTTCAGCCCCAAAAGGGAGATCTGGTCGAATTCGAAACCAGACAGGGCCGTAAAGGAATTGAGGCCTGCAGGGCGGTAATCCTGGAAAATGACCTGAGTACGGCCAGTACCCCGGTTGGCCGTGCCAAGCGGCCGGAAGTTACCCCCAGAGATGAGCGACCCAGGGCAAGATCAAATCCGTCCGGTCTTCCTCAAAAACAGAGTGACCTCCACGCTTCTCCCTATTTCTTCATGCCTCGCCCGAATGCGGAAAGAAAATTACCCAGGTTCCACGAAAAGCTGAATGACGACTGTTTTGACATCGCCTTTGAGGTGACATGGACCGCTCTCACCCCAGTGGCGGCAAATCCCTGTTCCGATCCCGCCTGTGGGACAACCTGCCCGGCCAACGATACTGGTGACTACCAGGGGTATGACAAGCGCTGGCTCATGGTGGGCAACCGGCTGGCCATCAGCCCATTTACTGTGAAATCCGCCATCGCCAACGGTTTTGCAGCAATTTTGGGCAGCTGTTACCGGGTCGAAAACAGCGTGGTGCGCCATCACCCGGACCCGGATAAATTCCAATACACCGGCGCCTGGCGGCGATACCGGGTCTCGCGCTCCAATTCCTTTCCTGGACTGCTTGAGAGCATCAACTATGATACCGGCGATGTGTCCGTCGTTCCCGTCACTGAATATTATTACGACCAGAATGCCCCCCCGTCAGGGATGACGTTTGTACAGCGCGCAAAATATTACATTACCTTTCATGAAGATAAAAATAGAAACATCATCGATGTCATCCGCGACAAACCGTTTCCCGGCGCGACCGAGGTCCTCTACTACGATTGGTACAGATTCGGCATGAACCTTTCATTCGGGCCAGGTGATTTCAGAAAAAACCATTACCATCGTTTTTATCGTATCGATTCCACGACACCTTTATCCGGCACGGTGAATCCGCTGAATTTCAGGTCCTGTGCCGAACAGGAGGCAAAAGTGTATGTGGGTGTCTTCAGGAAATTTGGTAACACCGCTGCTTTTGATAAGCGCACAGGGTATGACGGAAACTCCTGGTTCCAGGATCTGACGGCGGCCAATCCAGAATTCAAGAGGGACAAGTGGGTGTACTATCAGCTGGTTATCGATACGAAAGGGAACAAGAGGATCTCTGCCATCGGGCTGAATTACCAGTTCAAAACGGCCTTCCACCTTCATGTCGATGCGGTGCCTTCCTCGCAGCAGGAATGCAGGGATATGCGGCAACTTTGTCCCCGGTGCGCTCTTTTTGGCATGTCGGATGACACGAAAAGAGAGAAGAAGGAGGCCATCGGCTACCGAGGGCGTTTCAAGGCAGCCACTCTGATTGGCCCCGAAGTCAAGGAAGGTGATCCGGCAACGGAAAGGTTTCCCGGAAAAGTTCCTCCTACTGTTCCCCTGAAACGATGGACCAGCAAGGGTGTCGAGGTCGCTGGCCAGTTCCTCCTGGAGATCCAGGGTCAGCCCAAACCGAACAAGCGGGACATCCCGGGAGGTTACTTCGATCATGAGACCGGGATGATTCCGGGGGCCAAGGAATATTTTCATGCCGACCTGACATACGCCGGCCTTAAACAGCGGATCCGGGAGGTTGATATCTGCCGGACCCTTGATGAGTATCACGGATGTCCGGCAAACGGAATGCCGTATACCCACACCCAACGGAATTACGCCATGGTCTGTGCCGACGGCCAAACCTTTTCCGGTGTCCTGGGGGTCGAAAACTCCTCGGTGGACGAGATCGCTGCCCTGCTTCTGCTGTTGGAGCACCGCCTGGCCGGCCATGGGTTCAAGATCGGCCTTGGCAAATCGCAGGGACTGGGAAGCATGGCCTCTACTGTTTGCCGTGTATGGATTCGCCGGAAAAAAGATTTCCAGGAGGGGCAAGAACAGAAAAAAAGATGGCATGAAATTGACCTCCGGCCAAGCCTTGCAACTTCCAATTCCACGAAAGAGGGAGGGAAAGAGGTACTGCTGCTGTCCGAACTCGAGAAAATGATTCCGGGGCTCAAAGAATCAGCGGAGAACCTGAAAACCATTCAACATGCCCTTGAACGGCTGAACCTGACGGAAAACAGCAAGGGGAGAAAGCTACGGTTCCCTCCGCCCGGCAACAGGTATTGGCCAACCTTCAAGAAGAATGCCGCCAGATAAGTGTTGCCGGTCGAGTCCTTCCATCTGCTCTCCTTTCGTTTTTCCGTTCTTGCGCCCATCCGCCGTCTGCCGCACTTTCATGGACCGCAGTGGATGGGGCTGTTCCGCAACCTGATAAATTTTGTTGGAGCGGCAGATGGCATTGACAGCCTTTCTTCGTCTGTATGGGTGCAGCCCATCGAGACCGGCATCCTTTCCTATGACGAGGGAGACACAATCAGCCTTGGTCTGGTCGTGCCGTCATCTGGCGCACAGCTTCTGCAGGATGTGCTGGAGAGGTTCAATGCTGTCACTGTTGGCAAGGGGCATTTCCAAACGGGCATCACCGTCAAGTTGGAATCCGCGATTTCCCGGCTGACGGCAAAACAGTGGAGTGCGGCCGATCCTCCCCTGAGCCTGGAGGATCTGACACCGGAGATCGAAAGACTCTGCCAACTTGATACATTCAGCATTGAAACCCTTTCCCCATTGCGTATTCCCCGGCCGGAAGGACTGAAGGGGGAGCAGCATCGCTACTGCGACGCCGAATACTTCCTCTCCGGAACGACAGAAAAGCCTTTCGCCCGGTTCCTCGAAAAGGTGCGGGGCGGCCATGCCGTTTCCGCAAACTCCGATCTGCTGATCACCGGTGGTGCCATGACCTGGCTCGATGTCTCATACGGCGATGCCAGGGGCAAAACAGTCGGCGGCGTTACGGGAATCCTCACTGTTTCAGGTCGTCCCAGTCGTGGAGAAGCGGAATGCCTGGTGTGGGGCCAGTATGTCGGGGTTGGCAAAAACGCTGCTTTCGGCCTCGGGTTCTACCGTATTCCGCAACTCGAGACCGCCCTCCGTATCACCCCCCTGACCCGTGCTACCACCTTGTTTGGGCGAGCGGTAAACCTCCAGGCGTTGACCGATTCCCTCGGCAGTCTATCTGATTCCTCGCCGGGGCCTGATGGCATGTCGCTGACCGATGCCCGAGCCGCGGGACCGCCCCTTCTGCGGAAGATCCTTGATAATGCCTGCTCCGGTCTTCCTGTCGGCCCGATTCCATTGAAGCCATACGCGATTCCCAAGGCGAGCGGCGGGTATCGAGCGATACATATCCAGAATATTGGCGAGAGAATTCTGCATCGGGCCTTTGCCAATACCCTTTCTCCATCGCTCGAAGGGCTTCTCTCGTCCTCGGCCTATGCATACCGCCGCGGACTGTCCCGGAAAAACGCCGCCAGAACGCTTCAGGGATTGCTGGCTGAAGAGCATTCGTTGGGCATCAAAGCGGATATCGCAACATTTTTCGACTCGGTGAACACCTCTGACCTCTGCGCCCTGCTCCTCGGAATGTATCCGGCCGAGCCCCTGGCATTCTTCCTCTCCGCCTGGCTTCATACCATTGCCAGGCAAGGTATTTCCGGGTTGCCCCAGGGCTGGTCTCTGTCTCCTCCTCTGAGCAATCTGTATCTGGAGCGGTTTGACAGGACCATGGACCGGCATGGATTCCGGCTGGTGCGTTTTGCCGATGATTTTGTGGTCTTGTGCAGGGGGGGCGTAAGCAGTGATACGGTGCTGAGAGCGGTGGAGTCCTCACTTGCCGAGTTGGGCCTTTCCCTCAGGCCGGATAAGACCAGCGAGGTAGTGGGTGGAACGCAGGTTTCTTTTCTTGGTTATCTGGTCAGCGCGGAAGAGATTCGAGAGGCCGGACGACCCGATGAGCCACCGGAAGAGGTGTGGTTGCCGGTATTCCGCCCGGATTGGCAGAACGGCCTGCCGGTCTACCTGACCTCTATCTGCCGGGGAGCTTATTCAAGTGGCCCGTCTCTGGTGGTCAATAAAACAGATGAAAACAGCGAATCCATTCCCTGGAACCGTATCAGCCGCCTGGTGGTGGTTGGCCGATCCTCCTTCAGCGGGGGGGTTATGTATCGGGCGGTACGGGAGGAAATCCCGGTTACCTTCATCGATGTCATGGGCAGGACGCGAGGACGCCTGACCGCGACCAGCGGGGATATTTTTGACCATACTCCGGTCCAGACGGAGAAATGCGCTGATAGGGATTGGGTTCTTGATGTCAGCCGCAGGCTGGTCGCAGCTAAAATCCACAATGCGTATGTTCTTCTGCGGCGGAACGATAAAGTGGTGCATGAACTGAAGGACCTGGAAGCTCAAGTTACTCAGGTCTCTTCATTGGAAAGTTTGCGGGGGGTCGAAGGGACGGCGGCGCGGATTTATTTCGAGTATTTTGGTGGACTGGTCGCGCCCTTCGAATTTACAGGGCGAGTCTATCGCCCCCCTGACGGCCCAGTCAATGTCCTGCTTTCTTTCGGATACACCTTGCTCTACAACCGTCTGACAGCGGTTCTTGCCGACAAGGGTTTCAATCCCCGCAAGGGTATTTTTCACCGGGAGCACGGGCGGCATGCCGCTCTCGCCTCCGACCTGCTTGAGCCGTTGCGACATCTCGCCGACCGGATTGTCCTTTCCCTGATCCATTTGGGAGAAGTGACTCCGGACGATTTCGCATCACAGGATGCCGGTGCGGGGACAACATGCCGGATGAATGGCAAGGGATTCAGGACATTTATAAATCGGTATGAATGGACGATGGCATCTAATTTTACACCACGGAAAGGACAGAAAACAAGCTATAATGGATGGCTGGATGAGACCGTCGATGCCTTTAAGAGGGACGTATTGTACAACATTCCTTACGAACCGCTGCGGATAGACTGACATGACCTGCATTGTCGCATACGATATTGAAGATAATCGCACCCGCAATCAGATGGCCCGCTATTTGCTGACCCTTGGTATACGGATGCAGAAATCGGTTTTTGCGGTGAAGATCGAACGGCACAGCTTTGGCCGTTTACAGAAAAAACTTGCAGGCTTGGCGGATGGGAAAGGCAAGGTCGCGGTGATACGACTCTGTGAAGGGTGTAAGAGACAGGCGATGCAGTTTGGCGAGGAATCCTCGTTGTATTATGTTTTCTGAAACTGTCTGCCGCCTGCCGGTAAGCGGATTGTTTTTACAATGTCGTCTGAATGTGATACTGGTACGTTGTATGCGGCTGTCGAGAACCTCGGCATGTCAAAGGCATAGCGTGGACAGGTATAAGTGATTTCAGCAGGTTACTGCAGACTGCTCTTTGAAAATACCAGCATGTTCTCGG
>QZJD01000085.1 GCA_003604995.1 Desulfobulbus sp.
CGTGGATTTCCGGCTCATCCTCGCTCCGCACCCATTTGAGGATCGGGGTGACGGTGCCGGTTTCGAGGGCCTTTCTGGCCGCCTGCACCACCGGACCGTTCAGGGTATCGCAATGGGCCCGTGCGGTTTCCGAGAAAACGAGCAGCCCGGCCAGCAGAATGCAAGCGCCGAGCAGACCAAAAGCCGTTTTGTTCAGTTTCATAGGACCAACCTCCGTTTATGTATTGTCAACCAGTTCGATGGCCGAAACCGGGCACGAAGCAACCGCTTCCTCACAGTCGCAGCTGTCGCACCGGTCCGGTCCGATCACCAAGGATTTTTCATCGCGGATTTCAAAGACCTCGGGACACAGCTCAGCGCATACGCCGCAACCAATGCACAACTCCTGATCAACAACCGGAACAGCCATACCCGCACCTCCGTTAGTGAAATTAAGTTCACATGAAGAGAAAATTATTGAATGACCAGTTTTGCAAAGAGCGGCCAGGTCAGGGCGATGTGCTCTTCGATGTCAAAGTCGCCGCCGCTCATGTGCCAGAGAAGCGCCGCCGGCTGGACCATGCCGAAAAACATCCTGGCCGCAGCCCTGGGGGAGATCTCCTTCCGGAGCTGCCCGTTTTGCTGACCCTCCCGGACGATGTCCTCCACCTCGGCAAGGTAGCCGTTAACGATCCGGAACATCTTCCGCCGCCGTTCCTGGTTCTGGCCCCACAGCTCATCGGAAAAAAGGATGCGGGGAATGCCGTGCCGTTCCCTGATCAGCCGGATGTGGCGGGAGAGAAGTTCCCGCAGTCGTTCTCCGGCATCGTCGCTGCCCTGCCGAACGACCTCAATGTTTTTGTAGAGTTTGGTGCGGATATGTTCGAGCACCGCGCTCATCAGGGCATCCCGGTTGCGAAAATGCCGGTAGAGGGCCGACGGGGCCATGCCCAGCCGCTCGGCAATATCCTTGACATGCAGGTGCCTGGTCGCGTTTTCGCTCAGCATCTGAAACGCGGTCTCGACGATCTGATCCTGGCGGACAGCGGTGGGAAGTTTTTGCGCAGCCATGGTTCCTCTATTGTGAATCTAGTTTCACAATAGAGGGGAAAAAATGAGCTGTCAAGTACCACATTGCGGTTGACGAAAAAAAGAGCCGTTTCAATGCACCTGTTCCCGCGGGTCGAAACGAAAGGCAGGGAAATGGACAAAATGTCCTGATGGATCAGGGGGTATTCAGTACAGGCGGGGTTTGTCGCAGAGAATTGCCGTCCGGAAAAAGTTCTTCATCGGTGGGGTTCGCATGGGCAAAGCCATGCAAGGCGGCCTGCTCAACAATCGGTTGAGCAGGCCGCCTTGCTGAAAAGAGCTTTTACTCGGGGACGGCGTCGCGGCGCATGTCCATCAAAAATGATAGACCAGCCGGAGATTGAGGCGCGTGCCCTCCGGCCGGTTTTCCGCTTCCGTCTCGAAATAGGTGTTGAAAAACAGGTGCGCGTCCTTGTTGATGTGCCACAGCAGACCGGGTCCGATGCCCAGCACCTGTTCGCGGGAGTCGTCCACATCGTTGCCGTCCACCTGGAAATCCGAGATTTGCTTGAGGTAATAGGCGTTGATCCCGATTCGCAGCGTCTGGGGAATGATTTCGTACGCCGTGGCAAAGTTGAGATGCACTGCCTGGCCGGCCTGGGTATCGTCGGCACCGGGGACCGTGGGGTCGTCATTCTCGGCGTTCCACAGGTAGTGGATCCGGGTGGATACGGTCCAGCGCGGTGTGATGAACAGGGTGCCGGACCAGTACGGATTGAACGAGAAAAAGTTGCTGCCCGGATTCAACTCCTTGTCTTCATCATACTTGCCGGTGGGCAGGATGAGTTGGAGCTCCACCCGGTGCATGAAGATCGGGCCATTGGGTCCCATGATGGGGTCCCACTGCAAATAGGGCCCGATGAGGATGTCGCCCAGGCCGCTGCCGTTATCTTCGGGAAAGCCTGGGTTGAAATCATAGGAAAGGTCCAGGCTGACCACCGGCACGATAACGTCCAGACCCATTTTGCCACCGGCCAGCAAGGGCTTGTCTGATTGATAGAGGAACTGCGACAGGCTGATCCAGGCGGCAAGATCCTCGTTGGCTGCGTCCGGAAGAAGCCGGCCGCCATCTTGATCCGTGAACTTGTCCGATGACCAGTACTGGATGTACTGGGAAAAATAGAGTCCCGGTCCGGCCGGCGGGCCACCGTCCATAAAGCTGGTAAAGCCGAGATTTACCGCCGGCAGGTCGTAGGCCTGCGCCGGCACCGCGCCCATGGCCGCCAATAAGAAAATGCTCAGGCCAACGAAAGTTCGCAACAATTTCATGATTTCCTCCTTTGTTTTTTCAGTATCTGTCTGGCAAGTCATTCCCCGTATTGATTTACACGTATCCCCGCCAGAGAGCATGGCGTGAGCATGTTCACGCACCGCACGGATCAGGGCGTCCTCACTGAGCATGCAGGGAGTTCCAGCAATTAACAAGGTGTACGAAGGGTTTGCAATGCTTTCCTGAAGTTATTGAATTGCTGTTTCCACCTGATGTCTTGCATGGCATGTCGGAAGTGTCGGTATCGGTAACGCAATACAATTCAGGAGTTATCCCCGTCCAGTCCGCGGCCATCCACGTCACCCCGGGCGGCGTGGTGCCAGAGGAATTTGCGGCAGACGCCGCGGATCATGCTTGCCTCCTTTTTGGTGACCCGGACCCGGCTGAGGAATTGCCGGATGGAGCGCATCCAGTAGGTGCGGTTGTAGTCCATCAGATAGGAGGTGGTGGTCAGGGCCTCTTCGATATGCTGGTACATCCCCTCAAGCTGGTGGGAGTTGGCAAAATCGCTCTCTTTGACCTGCGGGGTTGAAGGGCGGCGGATCGCCATGGCCAGTTCGTAGCAGTGGATGGCCACCGCCTGGGCCAGGTTCAGGGAGGAGAAATCGGCGGTGGGGATGGTCGAGGTGAACTGGCAAAGATCCAGTTCGCTGTTGGTCAACCCGGTGTTTTCCGGGCCGAACATCAGGGCCACTCTGTTCGCGCCCACCAGCGGAGCAAGATCACGCATCACCTCCCGCGGCGTTCGCTCCGGGATGCGCTGGCGGCCCTGGCGGGCGGTGGTGCCGACGATGAACTGGAAGGGCGCCGCGGCCTCGGCGGCATCGGTGCAGACGGTCATGGCCTGGATCAGGTGGGCGGCCTTGTGGGTGGCCATCTTCAGCATCCGCTCCTCGTCGGGCCGTTCGTCCGTGACAACGATGAGCCGGCTGATCCCGAAATTGAGGGCGATGCGGGCGGAAGCCCCGATGTTTTCAGGGTAGCGGGGACCGATCAGGATGATCGCCGTTTCGGGCAAGAGCCCGTCGTTGCGCTGCTGCGCCGACATGGTGCATAATCCGGGGAAAAGTGGGAAAGGGCTCAGGAGTCGCTTTTCATCTCCAGGGCCTTGCGCCGTTCGGTCTCATAATCCTCGTGACCCTTCGAGGTGGAGCCGGTCATCCGCTTGAAAAAGGGAATGATGCCGCGCTCGGCGTTCAGCATCTCCTCCTCCGCCTCCTTCAGGGTGATCTGCCAGGCCGGGGCAAAGCCCGGGGCCTTGGCGAACATGATGTCGATGGCCCGCTGGTACACCTGTGCCTGGCGGATTTCCTGGCGGCCGGGCTTCTGGTTCATTACCTGGGCCATATTGCGCAGGTTGTCCCGTTCCTCCTTGAGCTGTTCGATCTCCTTCTTGCGCCGCTCGTTTTCCGCGGCGTCGATCTCCAGCTTGGTGTGCAGATGCTCCCGGAGTTTGGTGATGTTGGCGTTGAGTTCGCGGACCTGGAGGATATAGCGGATCCAGAAAAAGAGCCAGAGGATGAGCCCGATGGCCAGGCCTCTGAAAAAAGGGCTTGCCAGGATGTTCATGTACCAGCTTGTCTCTTCCATATTCACCTCTCATCCATGCCCGGGCTCAAGCCGGCTGCCGGGCTGTTTGCTCTCGCGCTGTCCCGCTGAATTTCCTGCTTATCAGTTCTTTGTAATTGACTATGGAGAGATTCGTCAAGGGAAAGAATCCGGGACGGGAGTCAGGGCGTATCCCTCCGGCCGCGGATTTTCGCCAAAAAAATGCTGGCCAGGTAGAGAACGCCGGCGAGCATGACGATGGTCGCCCCGGCCGGCAGATTGGGCGCGTAGCTTAAAAACAGGCCGCCGGTGGTGCTGAGCGCGCAGAGGAGAACGGCCAGCAGCATCATCGCCGGCAGGCGGGTGGTGAGCTGGCCGGCGGTCGCCGCGGGCAGGGAGAGGAGGGCGACCACCAGGATGATCCCCACCACCTGGACCAGCAGGACCACGGTGAGCGCCACCAGGCAGAGGAAGAGTGTGTTGTACAGGTCCACCCGTATTCCGGAGATCCGGGCGAATTCCTCGTCA
Organism: Desulfobulbus sp.; assembly: GCA_003604995.1. Taxonomy (GTDB): domain Bacteria; phylum Desulfobacterota; class Desulfobulbia; order Desulfobulbales; family Desulfobulbaceae; genus UBA10518. Next base: position 4,415 of record QZJD01000085.1, read on the forward strand.
AAGCTGATGGCCACCAGGCGGTTATAGAACAGGAGCACCAGCGCGGTCACGATCAGATCCAGAACCGTGATCAGGAGCAGATCCTGGTCCGAAACCATGAGGATGTCGCCGAAGAGGTAGCTCATCAGGTCCTTGTTGTAGCCGCCGGTCTTGCTGATGAAAATGATCCCGACGGCCATGCCGATGGCCCACACCGCGCTGAGGATGGTGTCCAGGCGCATGGTGGAGCGGTGGAGCATGTAGGAGATCACCAGGGCGGCGAGCAGCGCGGCGCAGACCGCGCCGGTGAGGGGCGTGAGAAAGGTCAGCCCCTGCTCCTTGTGGAGGTAGCCGGCGATCCCCATGCCGCCTAGGGTGCAGTGGGCGATCGCCCCGGCGATGTAGGTGATCCGCCGCACGGTGACGTAGCTGCCGATGATCCCGCAGGCCACCGAGGCCATCAGGCCGGTGAGCAGAGCGTACTGGAGGAAGCGGAACTGCTGCAGGTCGCTCAGGAACTGGAGCATTGGTGTCCTTCCCGGGCGCAGCGGTGGTCGTGACGGATCAGGGCCATGTCGTGGCCGTAGAGGTCGATGATGTTCTGACCGGCCAGGGCGCTGGTCGGGTGGACCACCACCTGATGGTTGACGCAGACCACGCTGGTGATATGGCGGTTGACAAAGCCGATGTCGTGGGAAACCACCAGGATGGTCATCCGTTCGTTAAGCTGCTCCAGGATCTCGTAGAGTTTTTCACCGGCCGTGGTGTCGACGTTGGCGGTGGGTTCGTCGAAAAGGAGCATGTCCGGCGCGGAGGCCAGTGCCCTGGCAATCAGGACCCGCTGCCGCTGGCCGCCGGAAAGTTCGGCAAAGGGATTGTTGCGGTATCCGCTCAGGTTGACCGCGGCCAGTGCTTCCTCGGCGGCGTGCACTGTTTTCCGGGAAAAAGGGCCGATGCCGCTCTTGCCCGCGAGGCCCATGAGGACCACATCCAGCACGGAAACCGGAAAGCGGTTGTCGTAGAGCATGTGCTGGGGCACGTAGCCCAGTCGGTGCGAGGATCTTGCCGGCGGCTGGCCGAAAACCAGGACCTGGCCGCGCAGGGGTTTGAGCAGGCCGAGGATCAGGCGGAGGAGCGTGGTCTTGCCGCCGCCGTTGGGACCGATGATCCCGATCATCTCCCGGTGACGAATCTCCAGGTTTACGTCCTGGAGGACCAGTTCGCCGTTGTAGCCGAAGTCAACGCCCCGGAGGCTGATGACGATGTCCTCTGTCGCGGTTTGCATGGCCGCGAATTTACTCGGCGTCCGGCGCGGGCGCAAAGGTTATTTTTTTGCTCAGCATGTCCACCTGCACCAGGCGCACCCGAAGCAGGTCGCCCATCTGGAAGGTCCGGCGCGTCCGCTCGCCGATCAGCCGGTGCGCGCGGCTGTCCAGGATGTAGTAGTCGTCGGTCAGGTCGCTTAAGGGGATGGCGCCGCTGATGAACGAGTCCAGCAGCTCGACGAACATGCCGAAGGTGCTGACCCCGGAAATGATCGCCTCGAATTCTTCGCCGATGCGGTCCTGGAGGAAGAGGGCGCTCAGGCGGGCCTGGGTATTGCGCTCCACGTCCACGGCCACCCGTTCCCGCTTGGAGAGATGCAGGGCCGCGTCCGCCATGGAGGCGTTGTCGGCGAGGACCGGCGGCGGCTTGTCCTTGGTTCGGCTGCGGGAGATCAGCTGCGCCAGGACCCGGTGGGCGACCAGATCCGGGTAACGGCGGATGGGCGAGGTGAAGTGCAGGTAAAAGTCGGCGGCCAGGCCGAAGTGGCCGTTGTTGTCGGGCGAGTAGCGAGCCTGCTGCATGGTCCGCAGCATGAGGTTGTTGACGACGTACTGGGCCGGCGAGTGCTCGGCCTTGGCCACCACTCCGGCAAACCAGGAGGGCGTCAGCTCAAAGGGCGGCAGCTGCAGGCCCATGGCCCTGGTGGCCTCGGTGAACTGCTCCACCTTGAGCGGGTCGGGACGCTCATGGATGCGGAAGAGCACCGGCCGGCGCTCCCGGTCCATGGTTTCGGCCACCGCCTCGTTGGCGGCGAGCATGAACTCCTCGATCAGTTTATGGGCGAGATTGCGCTCGGCTCGGTCGATGGAGGCGACCTTTTCTTCCTGGAGAAGGATCTCCGGCTCCGGGATGTCGAAGCCGATGGCGCCGCGCTTCATCCTCCGGTGCGCAAGCAGGTCCGCCAGGACCCTGGCGTTTTCCAGCATGGGCAGGAGGTGGCTGAACTCCTCCTGGGCTGCCGGCTCGCGGTCATAGAGGATGCGGCGGACGGTGGTATAGGTGAAGCGCTGGCGGCTTTTGATCATGCTTCTGCTGAATTTTTCGCCGGTGCGCTGTCCCCGGGCGTTGTAGTCGAGGATGGCGGTGAAGGCCGGCCGGTCCTGGTCCGGCACCAGGCTGCACAGATCGTTGGAGAGGCGCTCGGGAAGCATGGGGATGACCAGGTCGGGAAAATAGACACTGGTGCCGCGGCGGTACGCCTCCCGGTCGATGGCTGAGCCGGGTCGGACATAGTGGCTGACATCGGCGATGGATACATAGAGCCGGAAGCCGTTTCCGGTCTCTTCCACGGCAATGGCGTCGTCAAAGTCCTTGGCGCTTTCACCGTCAATGGTGACGTGCGGGATTTGCCTGAGGTCGACGCGCCCGCCCTCGCATTCGGTGAGCGGCTGCAGGCGGTCGGTTTCCTCGTTGACCGCGGCGGGGAAGGAGCGGGACAGCTCGAACTGCTCGACGGCCATCCGTACCTGCACCGTTGCGGACAGGGGATCGCCGAGGATTTCGATGATTTTGCCTTCGGGGGGCTGGCCGGAGTCGCCGTAGTCGAGGATTTCCGCCAGCACCGCCGTGTTGCTGCGGGCGCCCAGGCTGTTGTTGCGGCGGATGAGCAGGGTGAAGGGCATCCGATCATTGTCCGGGGTGAGGTAGCCCGACTTGCCGGCGGCGGTGTAGATGCCGCACAGCCGGGAGATGCCGCGGCGGAGAACCTTGACCACCCTTGCCTCAGGCCGGCCCCGGTCGCTGATCAGCCGGATCAGGACCGTGTCGCCGTGGCTGGCGCCGTTCAGATTGTTCCTGGCGATGAAGGGATCCTTGTCCTGCCTGCCCGCGCCTTCCACCTGGGCGAAGCCGAAGCCCCGGCTGTTCAGTTCCAGGGTGGCCCTGATCAATCCTGAATCGCCGACCAGTTTGTAGGTATTGCCCTGGCGCAGGATCTTGCCCCTTTTTTCCAGGGCGGTCAGCAGGTCCTTGAGGGTTTTGCGTTCATGCCGGGGCAGGTCCAGGCCGAGGATGATCTCGCCGAGACCGGCGAAGTCCTCCCTGCCGGCAAGAAACTGGAGGAGGCTGTCGGCGAGATGATCGGTATGGTCCAGGTGATCTGGCCGGCCGCGGCGGGGATGTTTACGCAGTGTTGGGCCGGTTCGCGGCTTGCCGAAACGTTTTTTGACCATGCGGATACTCTCTTACTTTCCCCTTTGACGCATGAGAACGGAACAGCGTGTCCGCGGGGTGTTCTGATGATTTTTCTTTGTTCACCCGACAACTTCTGCTACAGTAAACAGGATAAGCAGGTGTCCGGCGAGTACCTTGTTTATTGTATTGTACACGATTTGCGGGGCAAGGGAAGAAAAACGGCATCAGTACGGCAGGAATACGTAATGCAGTTTAAGAAATTTGATGTCGATTCATACCGTGAGCTGATGACCGGCCTTATCGGGACCGGGCCGGAGACCGAGGTCTTCTGGCGGGCCCTGGATTTCGCCCTGGAGGCGCATGGCGAACAGTGGCGGCGTTCCGGTGATCCCTATATCATCCACCCCTGCAATGTGGCCCGCATCCTTGCCGAGGAACTTGACATCCGCAATCCGGAAATTCTCGCCGCCGCCCTCCTGCACGATACGGTGGAGGATGTTCATCATGTCACCCCGGCCTTGATTCGCGAAAAGTTCGGGGCCAACGTGGAGGCCATTGTCGACGGCTGCACCAAGGTGACCCATGTCAGCGGTGATCGGCAGAATCTGAAAAAACTGGTCCATCGCAAGATTTTTACCGGCGCCGCGGCCAAGCCCGAGGTGGTGCTGGTCAAGCTGGCCGATCGGCTGCATAACCTGCGGACGCTCGCCTCCATGCCCCAGGACAAGCGGCAGCGGGTGGCGGACGAAACCCTGGATATCTACGGGCCGCTGGCGACGATCCTCGGCCTGTTCGCCATCAAGCGTGAGATGTACAACCTGGCCCTGGCTTATAAGTTTCCCCGCCAGGGCAACCGGTTGCAACTGCACATCAACAAGCTCAAGCTGGACCCCAAGGCCCGGGAGATTGCCGAGCGGCTGAAGTCGGCCCTGGCCGAGGACGAGATCGCCGGCCAGGTGAGCGTCCGCACCAAAGGGCTCTGGGGATATTACGATTCGCGCAACCGTATTCTGATCAAGGAGATCGAGAGTCCCCAGGAGATCCTGCTCCTGGTCGCGAACCGCAAGGCCTGCTACGAGGCTCTGGGTACCCTGAACCGGATCTATCCGCCCATTCCGCGGACCATTCGTGATTTCATCGCCAACCCCAAGCCATCCGGCTATCAGGGGCTCCATGCCCGCGCCAACATCGGCGGCCGGAAGATTCTGTTCAAGATTCGCACCGAGGAGATGGCCCGGCGGGCGCAGCGGGGTCTGGTGCGTTACTGGACGGACGAGAGCCGAAAGCGCGGCCAGTTCGTTCGGGGGCTGCAGGAGATGTTCGACATCCTCGGCAGCGACGAATCGCTTTCCTACCGGGAGATGATTGCCGCCGGCGGCCGCAAGGAGATTTATACCTACACCCCCCAGGGCGATCTAGTCTGCCTGCCGGTCAACTCCATCGTCCTTGATTTTGCCTTCAACGTCCATACCGCCATCGGCCATACCTGCATCGCCGCGATGATCGGTAATCGCCGGGTGGAACCGGATCATGTGCTCAGCGACGGCGATGTGGTGAAGATCATCCGCCAGAGCAATCCGGTCAGGTTTGACCCGGATATCCAGGAGCGCTGCCAGACCACCCGGGCCAGATCGGAGCTGGCCAAGACCTTCCGGATTCGGCGCAACGCGGTGGTTCAGGAGATCGGCCGCTCGGTCCTGGAGCAGGAAATGCGCCGTTACGGCCTGCCGGTGGAGATCATTCAGCAGGAGGGCATGCAGTACCTGCTCGATTATTTCAACGTCGAGTCCCTGGCGGACCTGTATCTGCAGGTGGGCATGGGCAAGCGGCGGCTGCGCGATGTGATCTACGAGATCAAGGATTGCCTGTACGCAGGGCAGGAGACCCTTCAGAACCCGACGGGCGTGTTCAACCGCGTGGAACTCACCACCCTGGATCCGGTGGTGGTCAAGTCCTCGGCCTGCTGCAAGCCCACCCCTCTGGACAAGGGCATCTTCGGCCTGCTCAGCGAACGCGGCCTTTCTCTCCATCGCAAGGACTGTATCCGTTTGCAGAAAATCGGTTTCCAGCGGGAGGACGCGGTGGAGGTCCGCTGGGATCCCAGAAAAACCAGGGTGGTCAAGCCGCAGAAGGTGATCGTCTTCGCCGCCAACCGGCATCGTCTCTTCATGCTGCTCTCCGTGGCGCCGAGCGAAATGAAGATCCTTGACATCATCGCCCTCACCGACCGGCCGAATACCACCCCGGCCTGGGAGGTCAACTTCACCGCGCCGGATTTGCACGCCCTCCGCAAGATTTTCAAGCATCTCGACCGCTCCGAACTCTCCTACGAGTTCGTCCTGGAACAATAAACTGGCTGAAGCTGTTGAGGCGGAAGGCTGTCAGGGCAATACGCGGAAGAGTGGGAACGTATCAAGGGTTTACGGGCAACGGTTTACAGTGTAAGGTGCAAAAATGATGATGGACCAGGGCCGGCAAAGCACCCCTAAACCCCTAAACCCCTAAACCCCTAATAACCTAAAACCCTAAAACCCTAAACCCCTAAACCCCTAAAACCCTAAAACCCTAAACCCCTAACAACCTAAACCCCTAACAACCTAACTTCCTATGTTCGGTATTGGTCTTCCTGAAATGCTCGTTATTCTGGCGGTCGCCCTGATCGTCGTCGGGCCGGACAAGCTGCCGGACATGGCCAAATCCCTGGCCAAGGGAGTTTTCGAACTGAAAAAGACCCTGAATCAGGTGAAGGCGAGCCTGGCTGAGGAGGAACATCTTCTCGACTCGGTCCAGTCCGACCTGCGCAAGGCCACCGGCGATCTGAAGGGCGACCTCATTGAGGTCGATCAGTATGAGTTCCGCGATCCGGCGGCACCCCTGCGCGAGGCCGAGGCCCAGGACGGCGATATCATTGACGTGGAAAGCGAAGAGCTTGCGGATGAGGAGCAGGAGGCCCCGGCCGGAACCACCACCGGGCCGGAAGCTGAGATGGCGCCGGATAGCGAGGGCGAGAATCCGGAAAGCCGGCGGACGGAATCCTGAATCCGTGAGCATTCCCCATGCCTTGGTGTGAATAGATCATGCTGGCTGCCCTGGAACATTTCCGGCCGCACCACGAAGAGCTGCGCAAGCGGCTTCTCCGCTCCTTCCTCGCTGTTGCCCTGGCCTCCTGCCTGGCCTACCTGTTCATCGACTCCATCGCCGAGTTCTTCATGCAGCCGCTGTTCCATGCCTATCCGCCGCTGCATAAGCTGGTTTATACCCGCCTGACCGAGGCCTTTATCACCTATCTGAAACTCTCGCTGCTCCTCGGGATTTTTGTCAGCTTTCCGGTTCTGCTCTACCAGGCCTGGATGTTTATCGCGCCCGGCCTGCTGGATGACGAGCGGCGGCTGGCGCGGAACATTGTTTTCTGGTCCACCTTTCTTTTTGTCGGCGGCGCGCTGTTCGCCTTTTTCATCGTCCTGCCCCGGATGCTCCACTTTTTCATGAGCTATGCCGGTCCGAACCTGGAGCCGCTGCCCCGCCTCGGCCTCTATCTGACCTTTGTCGGTCGGACCGTGCTGGCCTTCGGCATTTCCTTTGAAATCCCTTTCCTGATGTTCATGGTCAGCCGCGCCGGGTTGGTCTCAGCAAAGTATTTTGCCGCCAAGCGCCTCTACTTCTACATCACCATTGTCGTCCTCGCCTTTCTGCTCACCGCCGGCGAGGTGACCGCCACGGTCCTGCTCGCCCTTCCCCTTTTCGGCCTCTACGAAACCGGCATCCTGCTCGGCCGGGTTTTCGGCAGCGCAAAAAAGACAGCGGAGCCGTCGAGCTGACCCCGGGTGTCTGGCCTTGCGGTTTCTCTTCGTCCCTGCCTATCCAATTATCTTTACAGGCAGCGGTCTAGTTGATAAAGTTAATTAATTTCATGCGCTTATTTTGGTCCCGCAGGTACAATGCATCGAAGTGCGCCGGATTCGAAAAATCTTATCCGCCTCCGGGCAGTCTTGATGGCGTCGCAAAAAGTCCGATCTACTGCGTTGTGGCGGGTTCGGCCAATGCTCGACGTACCCTGTGTACGTCTGCGCGTGGCCGACACCACCAC
>QZJD01000022.1 GCA_003604995.1 Desulfobulbus sp.
CACTGATTCGCGGATCAACCGCGAAAACCGCTTTGCCCGCAAGAACTATTTTTATCCCGACCTGCCCAAGGGCTACCAGATTTCCCAGTTCGAGCTGCCGATTGCCGAGCACGGCCAGGTGGACATCGAGGTGGACGGCGCCCGCAAGACCATCGGCATCACCCGGGCGCATATGGAGGAGGATGCCGGCAAGCTGGTGCACGACCCCCGGGAGCCGAAAAGCTATGTGGATCTGAACCGGACCGGTACCCCGCTGCTGGAGATCGTCAGCGAGCCGGACCTGCGCTCGCCGGAGGAGGCGGTGGCCTACCTGAAAAAGGTCCATGCCATTGTCCGCTACCTGGACATCAGCGACGGCAACATGCAGGAGGGCAGCTTCCGCTGCGACGCCAACATCTCGCTCCGGCCCCGCGGCGCCACCGAGTTCGGCACCCGTACCGAGCTGAAGAACATGAACTCGTTTCGCAACGTGCAACTCGCCCTGGAGTATGAGGAGCGCCGCCAGCGGGATGTCCTGCTCGACGGCGGCTCGGTTACCCAGGAGACCCTGCTCTGGAACCCGGACCGGAACTGCACCGAGTCCATGCGCGGCAAGGAGGAGGCGCACGACTACCGCTACTTCCCGGAACCGGATCTGGTGCCGGTCCTGATCGATGAGGCATGGATCGAGCGGGTCCGGGAAGGGCTGCCCGAGCTGCCCGATGCCCGCTGTAGCCGTTTTGCCTCCCAGTACGGCCTCGGTGAGCAGGAGGCGGTGCTGCTCACCTCGGCCAGGGAACTGGCCGACTATTTTGAAGAGGCCTGCACCCTCTACGCCAACCCGAAAAAGCTCAGTAACTGGATCACCACCGAGCTGCTGCGCGAATGCGCGGCCGAAGAGATCGGCGCGTGCAAGGTAACGGCGCCCCGGCTCGCCCGCCTGCTGAGTATGATCGAGGAAGGGACCATCTCCGGCAAGATCGCCAAGACGGTCTTTAGCGAGATGCTGGCCACCGGCTCGGAGCCCGACGCCATCGTCAAGGAGAAGAACCTGGTGCAGATGAGCGATGAGGGCGAACTGGCGGCCATCGTCCGGCAGATCCTCGCGGAAAGTCCCGAGCAGGTGCAGCAGTACCGGGAGGGCAAGGGCAAGGTCATGGGCTTCTTCGTCGGCCAGCTGATGAAACGAACCAAGGGGCAGGCCAACCCGCAGCTGGCCAACGCCCTGTTCGAGAAGGAACTGGGCTGATCGGCCCGGACCGGCGGGCCGTGGACAGGGAGGACTGGCAGAAAAAGGGCGCCGGCCACCGGCAGCGGCTGCGCGAAAAGTTCCTGACCCTTGGCATCGACGCCTTCACCGACGACGAGGTCATCGAGCTGCTCCTCACCTTCGGCACTCCCCGCAGCGACTGCAAGGAGGCGGCCCGCGCCGCCTTGGCCGAACTGGGCTCACTGCCGGCGGTCCTCGACGCCCCCGCCCCGCGGCTTGGCACGATCAAGGGCATCGGTCCCAAAAACGTCTTCGCCCTGCACTTCATCCAGGGGGTGGCCCGGCGCTATCTGAAGCAGAAGCTCAAGGGCAGGCAGTACATCACCTCGTCAAAGGAGGTGGCCGACTACCTGATCCACCTGCTGCGCGGCCTCAGGCGCGAGGCCTTTGTCGCGGTCTATCTGGATGCCGCGCATGCGATCATCGATTCCGAGGTGCTGGGGGAGGGGACGGTGACCGTGAACACGGTCTATCCGCGCGAAGTGGTGCTGGCGGCGCTGAAGCGCAACGCCGCCGCCCTGGTCATCGCCCACAACCATCCCTCCGGCAGCCTCATCCCCTCCGTCCAGGACAAGCAGTTGACCCGCACCCTGCACCTGATCTGCTCCTTTCTCCACATCAACCTCCTGGATCATCTGATTATCGGCGCGGGCGAGCAGGCCTACAGTTTCGCCGACCAGGGCCTGATGGCCCAGCTCCGCGAGGAGTGCCGCACCCTGCATGAGACCCTGCGCTGAGGTCTGGGCCCCCGCTGAGCTGGGGCTCTACCTGCATATTCCCTTCTGCCTGCGCAAATGCCCCTACTGCTCCTTTTTCTCCGTGCCGGCGAGCCGGGAGCTGATCCGCCGCTATGGCCTGGCCCTGCGGCGGCAGATAGCCGGGACCACGGCCGGTCGGCCGGTCACCACGGTTTTTTTCGGCGGCGGCACCCCGTCGATCCTGCCGGCCGAGGAGCTTGCCACGCTGCTGGCCGCCTGCCGCGCCCAACTGCCTTGGGCCGAGGAAGCCGAAGTATCCATGGAGGCGAACCCGGCGACCATCGATGCAAAGGGGTTAGGGGTCTTGCGCCGGGCCGGTTTCAACCGGCTTTCCGTCGGAGTCCAGTCCCTGGATGATGCCGAATTACAGGTTTTGGGCCGCCCCCACAACGCCGCTGAGGCGCGGGCCGTGGTCAGGGCGGCCCGGTCCGTCGGTTTCCACAACCTCAACCTGGATCTGATGTACGGCCTGCCCGGCCAGACCGCCGAGGGATGGCGTCAGACCCTGCGCGCCGCGTTGGACATGGACCCTGAGCATCTGGCCCTCTACGAGCTGACCATCGAGGAGCGCACCCCTTTTGCCCGGCTCAGCGAGGAGGGGAGACTGGCGCTCCCCCCTGAGGAGGAGGTGCTGGCGATGATGGCGATCACCGCCGAGGAGACGGCGGGCGCCGGCTTTGTCCGTTACGAGATCTCCAACTACGCCCGGCCTGGCCGGCAGTGCCGCCATAACCTCAACTACTGGCACAACGGCGACTATTTCGGGCTGGGCGCCGGAGCGGTGGCCTGCCTGGCCGGCCGCCGCTGTGCAGCGGTGCGGGATATCGAACAATATTGCCTGTTGATCGAGTCCGGCCAGGAGCCCTGGGCCGAGGCGGAGGAACTGGACCCTGAGGCCAGCCTGCGCGAAACCGTGGTCATGGGCCTGCGCCTTACCGCCGGCATCTCCCTGACCGAGCTGGAAGCCCGGTTCAATCTCAACGTTCTGCAATACTACGGCTCGACGCTGCGCCGGTTGGCAGAGCAGGGCCTGCTGGTCCAGGCCAATGGCAACCTCCGCCTCACCGCCAGGGGGCTCAATCTGGCCAACCAGGTGATGGCCGAGCTGGTGTGAGGGGTGTTGCCGCGTTCTGAGAACAGTGATGGGAATTTTCCAGCATCAGCATGGAACGGATAGTCAACCCATTCCAGTCCGATGATATCAAGGGAAAAAACATGGTCCTGTCATTCGGAACCACCATCAGAGAGCGTCTTTATTGCGCCTCTGTCCTGCACGGGTCCGCAGCCGTGGAGGGTTTTCCTTCCACGGCTGCGGGGTGAGCATTACGGAGTGGTTATTGTGGTGGTGTTCGACCAAGTGGACTGGGTCGTGTCATTGAAGGCATGGGCCCGATAGTAGAAGATCGTGCCGCGCGCCACATCCTGGGTAAACGAGGTGACGTTGGGCCCAACGGTGGCATTCATCACGCCGCTGGTAAAGGCGGCGTTGTAGGCCCGCTGGATCAGGAAGCCGGTCTCGTTGTTGGAGGCCGGGTCAGCCCAGGTCAGGGTAACGGTAGCCGTCTTTTTGTTCTTCACAGCCGCGCTTGCCGCCAGGTTGGCAGGAGGGGCCAATGTTGGCGCAGGTTGCTGCGCATCCGGCAATGAGGTCAGCGTCAGGGTGGGCCAGCCGCCGCCGGGCAGGATGTTGTTGAAGGCCGGGTTGGAGTAGTCCCAGATGTCCCCCACCACATTGATGGCATAGACCTGGTAGTAGTAGGTGTTCCTGGTCCGGTCTGTGTAGGTCCTTGTCCCTGTTCCGGGCCCGACAGTGAGCCGGTCGGACGGGACCGTCGCCAGGATGCTCCAGGGGCCGTTGGGGCTGGAGGAACGCTGGATGACAAAGGCGGTCTCGTTTTTCGAGTTGTCGACCCAGGTCACGGTGTAAATCCGGTTGTTTCCGTTGCCGGAGGCAACCGCACTGACGAAGGTCGGTTCCGCGGGAGCCACGCCCACCACCTGCGCGTGCATCATGTCCATCTCCTCGTGGCTGAGGATGTGGCAGTGGTACACGTACTCCCAGCCGAAGTTGACGAAGTGGTTGACGATGTCCACCGGTTCCCCGTCAGGGTTGAAGGCCAGGAGCGGCAGGCCCATGGCCTCGCGCTGGGTGGTGTTGGCACCTTCCAGATACATGCCCTCGGGCATGGACGGGTCGAGCAGGCGGATGCTGTTGGGCAGGCCGCTCCAATCAGGCGGGAGGTGCGGGACCAGCGGCCGCAGGGCAACGATGGTGTCTTCCAGCGGGCTGACCCGGACGGTGTCCTTCCATCCCAGCTCGTTGGCGTCGGGTTTGCGGATGATGCCGTCCCAGCCGACCCGGTTGAGCAACTGCACATCATACAGGTGGAAGTGGATCGGGTGGGTGTCCACGCCGTTGTGGGTGATCTTCCAGATCTGGGTGCCGTCGTCAGCCGTAGCGAGAGGTGCAAGTTCGACACCCGGCGGCAGTTCGATACCATCCAGGATCTCGTCGGGCGGGTAGGTGTAGGGATGCAGGATCATGTTCTGCAGGCCGGCCTGGGCATTGGGTGTTTCGACCCCAAGAAAGCCGCTCATCCGGCCGTAAGAGAGCTCGAAGGCCTCGCCCATCTCATCCTGGATCATCTTGGGCTTGAGGTTCATGGAAAGCGGCACGCCCGCCTCGTTACGGAAGTTCAGCGAGGTGTCGTAGATCTGCACCAGTCCTTCGCTGCCGGTGAACGAGGTGCCCAGGGCCTGGTTGTATTCGCTCTGGCCGACGATGATCGGGTGCTGGCCATTTTCGAACACGCCCAGTCCGCCCGTGCTGGTGGCCTTAAAGGCGTTTTCCAGCGCGGCCAGGTTGAAGGCCGGGGCCGGAGCGGCGGCAGCCACCTTGATCTGCATGATGGTGCGGGTGTTGGGGCCGTAGCCGGGCAGGGTCGAAGGCGCGCCGCCGGTGTCACGGTAGTCCCCGTTGCCGGTGTAGTAGTCGTAGCGCGGATCGCGCGCCGGGAAGGCCGCCGGGGCATCGTTGTAGAGAATCAGGGTCTGGCCGGCGAAGGCGGAGAAGTCGACGATGACGTCGTGGCGCTCCGCCGGGGCGGTGAGCAGGGAGTGCTGGTCCACGTTGCCGGCGTTGAACACCGTGGGGTCATTGACCCAGGTGGTGGGGTGGGCCGGGATAACCACCGGTGAAGGCAGGAAACCGCCCTCAGTGCCAATGGCGATCCAGTCCGGACCTTCGGTGCCCGCGACCGGGGTGGGGAAGATGGTCCCGTCCGTCAGGGCGGCCGCGACCTCGGTCGGGTTCAGGAAGACCTCGGTGCAGGCGGCGCCGGTGGCTTCCGGGGCCGGATTGGAGTTGGCGGCATCGCAGAGAATGCCGTTGGCATCCACCGCCTGGTACAGCGACAGGTTGAAAAAGCGGTCATTGGCTGCGTTCAGGATGCGGAAGCGATACGTCTTCGGCTCCACGGTGATGGTCGGGTAGGCCGTGCCGTTGACCACCGGCGTATCGTTGAACGATTCCATACCCATGGACAGGTAGGGCACCCCCGGCATCAGCGGCGGCTCGCACCACTGCATATCAGGGTTGCAGGTCGGATCAAAGTAGGGGTTCGGCATGGGCCCGTGTTCAACATTATTCGTGGGCGGCCAGAACCAGGGGCCGTAGGCCCAGCGGCCAAACTCGTTGATTCCCGAGGCGTCGCCCGGGTTCTGTGCCGGGGAGTAGACATGGGGCACCCAAAGGCTGCCTTCGCCGCCCCAGCGGGCGGTATCCCAGGTCTCGTCCTGCATCATGAGCTGCGCATCGCTTGGGACAAAGGTCTTGTCTTGAATCACCAGTGGGATGGTGTCTGCCGGGCCGGGGATGATCCCCTGGTCCACCAGGGCCTGCTCGGTGGCGTCCTGGATGATGTACGGCGCAGCCTCGCCCGCATAGACGTTCAGGCGGGTGATGCCCCAGGCATGGTCATGGTAGAACATCAACCGGGCGCTCTGCTGGTTGGTGTAGAAGAAGGTCATCTCGCCGTCATTCGGATCGCCGCTGTCGCTCATGTCGGGGACTGGCTGCACGCTCACACCCTGCGGGTAGGCGGTGTTCTCTCCGGCCGGGGTGATCCACTGGTGGGGGGTGCCGTCCGAGATCCAGGGCGAGATGCCGCCGTGCAGGTGCAGGGTGGCGCGGTTGTCGGCATAGCACAGGCCCTGGGCGACCATCATCGCCTTGTCAGGTCCGCTGCACATGGGGTTCTGCGGGTCGACCATGTCGGGGTTAGCCTCCATCCACGCATGGCCATCGGCGGTCATCCCCGAGCCCATCACCGTAGCGTCCACCGGGATAAACAGGTTGCCGCCTTCACCAGTGGGCAGCAGGTTGCGGAACAGGATGCGCACGGGCCTATCCTTCTGGGCGACAATGGCCGGCCCCAGGTAGTGGAAATCGCCGCCGGCCTGCCGATACCCGCGCAGGGTGGTGGGCGGCAGGTCCGAGTGCATCTGTTCGGTGTACTGGCCCAGCTCGATGATATAGTAGTCGGAGCCGGGGTAGGTGGTGGTGTCAGGGACGGCGACCGGAATCTGCTGTCCCAGGTTGTTGGGGACACCCAGGCCGGGCAAGCCGTCGATGAACTTCCTGATGCCGCCGACGGTCACCGTGTTCTGGCCCGACAGGTCGAGCACCTGCGCCCCGAAGGAGTAGGTCCGCGCCTGGGGAAAGATCGGGTACTCGGCATTGCCCAGGGTGATCGTCGAATCCTGCAGTGGCGGGGTCGGTGCCGGGTAGGCCAGAACGTCGGAGCCCACGCCCGTATCCACCGGGATGCCCTGGCCGTAGAAAGCGAGCACATCACCCGCCTGGACCGCCAGGTTTGCCACCCCGAAGGTAGCGATCTCGCTGATCGCCGGATCGGCAAGGGCCGGCAGGGTGAGCAGACCGCTGTCAAAGACGACGGTGTATTCGCCGGGGACTCCGGTCGGGCGCAGGACGTAGGCGTGGAACACGTTGCCCGCGGAGGGGAACGGGCTCCCGCCCGGGCTCGCCTGGTTCCAGACCTGGAACGACTGCAGCATGCCGTCCGGCAGCGCAGTCGGCACTACCGTGAAGACCGGGGCCAGCTCGCCCGCGGCGACAGGGAAATCCGAGGCGTACTGGCGGTCGACAAGGGGGTTGCCCACGGGGATCACCGCGCCTTCGACCATGGGCAGCGGGCTGTTGGCATAGTTGGGGTGGCTGAAGTAGTGCGGCGCCTGACCAGGCATCATCATCGCCGCCGGCTGCGCATCCACCATCAGTGGGTTGATGGCGCCCTTTTGCAGGGAGCGGGCGGCGGCGGCCTGCCGATCTGCCTGGGTTATCTTTTTCTGCTGGCCCGGGGCCGCGGGGTTGCCTTTTTGCGCCAGGCCCTGGGCAACGCCTCCGCAAAGCAGCGCCACCGTCACGGCCAGACCCATTATGAGAGGTTTGTGCATATTCATGCCGCCCCTCCTGTCACGTAAACATGTTGCAGGCCAAGAATCCCGATTTTCTTTCTCGATGTCATACTGTTCTCCTCTTATTCAGTTTTTGATACCCCCCAGGGAGTCCTTTCAACGTCAACGCGGCACAACCTGGTGGTCATGCCAGTGACGGTGTCCCGACTCATCCGATGCACCTGTTTTTGCGGAAAATATACCAGGCCGTCTGCCTTAGGGGCGGTCGTCCTTGCCAATCCCTTCGCCGCGAAATTACGCCGTGAAATTTAAAAAGACGGAGAGATAAATGGGGAGGGGGGACCATCTTCTTCACGCACCCTAAGAGCCGTTCCCGGAAAAAGTCCTGCCGGACAAGACAACCTTCTGCTCCAGAGGACACTGATACTACGCTGTGGTTATATTACAGTGTGTAATTGTGTGCGTCAAGTTCTGAAAATTGTTTTTTGGCAAAGAGTGGGCCAGGATGAAAACACGGCGGAGAAGGGGCCAGAGTACAGCTGGTCGGGGGCCTTGGGTCCGGCGTGCTTATGCTGCCAGCTGCATCAGAGTTTTTTATTCTGAAAAAGGTTCTTAAAAGACGTGGTCATGGGGCTGCGTCTCACCCAGTCGGGCCTGGCCCTGGCCAATCAGGTGATGGCCGAGCTGGTGTGAGGGGTGTTCTCAGGACGCGGTGGACTCGCCCAGCACCTGGCGCAGTTTGGCGTCGAGCACGCTCGGGGTGATCGGTTTGGGAATAAAATAACACTGTTCCAGTGTTGAATCGTTCTGCATGATGATGCTCTGCGCGTACCCTGACATGAAGATAACTTTCGTTGCCGGATGCATATCCATTATCCGGCGGGCGAGTTCCCGGCCGTCCATCTCCGGCATCATGACGTCGGTGAGCAGAACATCCAAGGGGCCTTGGATGGTATTAAAGAGCTCCAGAGCCTCACGGCCGTTCGCGGCCAGATGGATCTTATAGCCCATCGGGCGCAGGATATCGGCGAGGAGCTGGCGGAGGACATGTTCATCCTCGACGACGAGAATGGTTTCACTCCCCTGACGACCCCGCAGGGCTTTGGTGGCCGCCCTCTCACCCTTTTCCTTGTCCGTGGCCGGCAGATATATTTTGAATGTCGTTCCCCGGTCCGGCTCGCTGTAGACATGGATGTGGCCGCCATGCTGTTTGACCGTACCGTACACGGTGGATAGGCCGAGCCCGGTTCCGGCCTCCGGTCCTTTGGTCGTGAAGAACGGTTCGAAGATGTTTTTCATGACCTCCCGGCTCATGCCGATCCCGGTGTCGGTTACGGACAACAGGACATAGGGGCCGGGCTGCACATAACTGTAGAGGCGTGCATAGTCCTCATCGAGATCCACATCAGCGGTCTCGATGATCAACCTCCCGCCGTTGGGCATGGCATCCCGGGCATTGACCGCAAGGTTCATCAGCACCTGCACCAGCTGGCTGTGATCGCCGATAATTTTTCTGGTGGCCCGCAGGGAGGATAACTCCAGCCGGATGTCCTCGCCGATGACCCTGCCGAGCATTTTCATCATGTTGGTGACGACCTCGTTCACGTTCAGGACGGTCATCTCCAGGACCTGTTTGCGGCTGAAGGCCAGGAGCTGGCGAACCAGGGCCGCGGCTTTCTGGGCGGCATCTTCGATGATCCGGAGTTTTTCGCTGAGCGGATCGCCTTTGGGTACGGTGGCCAGGCCAAGTTCGGAATAGCCGATGATCACCGAGAGGATGTTGTTGAAATCATGGGCCACGCCGCCTGCCAGTCTTCCCACCGATTCCATTTTTTGCGCTTGCACCAGCTGGTTTTGCAGATTCTGGCTTTCCTTTTCCGCCGCCTTCTGGTCCGTGATGTCCTGAATGGATTCAATCACCCCCGCGATACGGTCGTTTTCCAGGAGAGGAGTAGCGGTGAGCCGGACCACTTTTTTTCTGCCGTCATGGAGTTCAATGGCGGTTTCCAGTTGCACATACTTTTCGCCCCCGGCAATGCGCTTGAGGACGCAATCTGCTGTATCGCAGATCGGGGCGTGAATCAGCTGATAACATTTGCCTTGGATGCACTTCCCTTGTCCATTGAGCAAATCGGTCATGGCCCGGTTGCTCATCACGATGTCGTTTTCGAGGTTGATGGTGCGGATGGCATCGCTGGCACTGTTGAAAATATTCTGCAAAGAATCATGAGATACGGTTGTTCTCCGCAATTCCCTGGTCATGGCGTTGAAAGAGCGGGCCAGGATGCCCAGTTCATCGCCCTTGCGCACATCGACCGAGAGGTTCAGGTCGCCGAGCGCCACCCTCTTGGTCGCATCGGTGAGGGAGCGGATGGGGCGTGCGATGACGGAAGCAAGGAAATTGGCCAGCAGCAGGCTGGCCAGGATGGCCGCAATCCCGACCAGCACAATTTGCTTTCTGGAGTCGCCGACGGTTTTTTCGATTTCCGCGTGGGAGTGCCCCAGGCGGAGGGTGCCCAGCCTGATGTCGGCGACGACGATCGGCACAAAGACATCATCGACCAGCAGGCCGTCTTCCGTCCAAAAGATATCGCTGAACAGGGGCTTTTCAGTCTGCAAGGCGTGCCGGCTGAACGGATCTTCATGGATCTTGCCGATTTCGAGCAGATCGTTGTGCATCAGCACTTTGCCGCTGCCGTCCAAGAGCATGACCGAGTAAAACAGATCCTGCTGGACGGTGTCCTGAAAATACTCGTACAGGGAATAGAGGTCATTGGTGATCAGGGGGGCTCTGATGTGGCGGACCAGGTGTGCGGCGGATGACAGGCAGCGGAGGTGATGCTCCCGCTCGAGTGATTTCTGCATATAGAGGGAGACGGTGAGGGCCATGGTCACGGCAACCAGGGCCATGGCGCCTCCCATGAACAGGGTCAGTTTGGCAGCTAAACCGAATCGCATACCACACCCTTTCGTATCTCTTGACGCGAAAATCTACAGATCTTTCCGATGGGTACCGCGTATCATGGAAACAGCGTGTTGGAACACATTAACGGTACTCATCGGCTGCCGCGTTGACAAATCCGCCGATTTCCGTTGTTTTTGTGAGACTGTGGTATTCGATATCCCGCAGGTCAATGGCGGTCAGCGCTTGCATGACACGGTCTGTTATCGCTCCGGGGGTATCCTTATGCGCCGCGAAGATCCGGGTGGGGGATGGACGGGTCTTGCCGATTACGGCAAGGGCCTCGACATGCGCCGCTCCCAGTTCTTTCTGTTCATCAAAGTAGTGCTGGCAGACCAGACCGGCATCCGCCGCTTTGAGAAAAATATTGAAGCTGATGTCCTTGCAGCAGCCGCCGTCGGTGAAGCTGTCCAAATCCTTTTCAATGTCGATACCGTTTTCGGCAAACACCTCTCTTGCTGCCCGCCAGCGGCCGGCCGAGCACTCCATGCCGAAGATGACCTTTTTCCCGTGCAAATCCTGGAAGGTCTTCAACCCGCTGTCCTTCCGGACGACGATGTAGCCGATTTCATGATCCTTGCCGTCCGGTCCGAGCGCCTTGAGGAGGGATCGCGGATCTATGCTGTCCTCGATTCTTGAAAATTCGTACGGAGAGTGAAAGAGAAAATCAGCGCCGTGCTTTCTGAAAATCCGGATGAGCTCTTCTTCATCCTTCGGGAAAACCGCTTGGACCGCGAAACCTGTTTTGCTTTCGATGTAATCGGTCAACGGTTTGAACCGCTCAAAGGTTTTCACCACATCGTTGCAGGGAAGGATGGCGATCCTGAGGGCAGGGGTTTGCGCCCACCCCGGCGAGGACCACCAGAGCAGCAGAGAGACCAGGCAAAGGAGCAGGTGATGGGAAAGGTACCGCACCGGTGTACGCCGTGTCCTTTGCAGCATACGTTGCCTCGGGCAGAGAATGGGGGAGAAATTATGTTCAGGTTTTACGTAAGAGAAAATTTCTCATTCCTGATAAACATA
The DNA here is from genome assembly GCA_003604995.1 of Desulfobulbus sp. Classification (GTDB taxonomy): domain Bacteria; phylum Desulfobacterota; class Desulfobulbia; order Desulfobulbales; family Desulfobulbaceae; genus UBA10518. The sequence continues at coordinate 11,429 of QZJD01000022.1, forward strand.
GCACTTTTGCGAAGGGAATGCAAATGCTCCCCGGATAGGGAGGGACCGGCTCCCGGGAAGCCTTGCCACCTGTTCACATCATGTCAACGGATGCCCATAACTATCACCTGAAACCCGGTAAAGGTTAGCGGGAGCCGCGGGGCATGAACAAAAACCAGGGAAACTTTTTGGCAAAGAGGACGGTTACCGTGCAGTCAGCGGCAACCGGCGCCGTGGTAAAGAGATCGCCGGCCAGTGTTCCGCCGCAGCCCTCGGCAAGATCGATGCGGTAACTGTTGGCCGGCACC
>QZJD01000096.1 GCA_003604995.1 Desulfobulbus sp.
GCGTGGTGGTGTCGGCCACGCGCAGGCGTACCCAGGGTACGTCGAGCATTGGCCGAACCCGCCACAACGCAGTAGATCGGACTTTTTGCGACGCCATCAACTTTAACAGACGACGAAGAAATAGAACGCGCATGGACACACAGCTCCGCACCCCCCGTCTTGTATCGTATATTCGCGACAGCCGGGGCTTTACCCTGATCGAGATCATGGTGGTCATGGTTATTCTTGGAATTCTGGCCGGCCTCATCGTTCCCCGGATCATGGACAGGCCGGAAGAAGCGCGGCGGACCAAGGCCGCCATCCAGATCCAGGCCATAGAACAGGCTCTCAAGCTCTACAAATTGGACAACGGTGACTATCCCACCACGGAACAGGGTCTGCAAGCCCTGGTCGAGCCCCCTTCGGTGGGCCGTTTGGCGAAAAAATGGCGCAAGGACGGCTATCTGGAGAAGGGCAGGGTGCCCAAGGATCCGTGGGGCAATGATTTTGTCTATATCGCGCCGGGGCTGCACGGCGATTTTGACCTGATGTCCTACGGACCGGACGGCGAACCGGGCGGGGAAGACGCCGACGCCGATGTCAACAACTGGGAAATAGAGTAATCGCCACCAGGCCGCACCATCCCGCCATGAACCCCGGTCTATCGCCATCCAGGGGGTTCACCCTCCTTGAACTCATGGTCGTTATGGTCCTGATGACCATGGTCACCGCCTTTGCCATGCCCGCCATGCGCAACGCCCTTTTCACCGACCAGTTGAAGGCAACAGCGAGAAAGCTGGTCGGCCTGGTGGTCGAGACCAGTCAGGAAGCGGTGCGGGCCCAGGCGGAGCAGACGCTGCATTTTGACCTGGAACGCAACCGGGTGTGGACCTCTTCGGCAAAAAAGATCACGAAAGGCAAGGATCCCGACTCTATCTGGGATCCGACTCCCGTCTGGGATCCGACGCCGGTTTGGGAGTCTGATGCGGCGGATGCGGCCGAACCGGAACGGCGGCTTGAGATCCCCGAGTCGGTGCGGGTCGTGGATGTCGCTTCGGTTTCCGCGGGCAAGAAGAATGCGGGAACCGCGACCATCCGCTTCAGCACGAAGGGATATGTGGATAAGACCCTCATTCATCTGCGCGACGATGAGGGCCGGGATATGACCCTGATCCTTTTCCCGTTTCTTGCGGTTACCCGGGTTGTGGACTCCTATGTGGATATCGATGACGACAAGGCAAGGTATTAGGGACCTGCCTGTCTTGGAAGCGGCGGAATCGGGAATGATCCGGTGTGCTTTTGATGATCAATGAAAACAAGAAGGAATATTTCATGAAGCGAGGTGCTGTTCTGCTGTCGTGTCTGCTGGGCACTGTCTTTTCTGCCGGTGCGGCATTGGGGGAAATAACGGTTTCGCCCCGGCCGGAGATCCAGAAAAATTATCAGCAACTGGCGGATACCGGGAAATGCCCCGGCTGTGACCTGTCCGGCGCGGTACTCAACCGGCTTGACCTCTCCGGAGCGGATCTGGAAGGGGCCAACCTGGCCGGGGCGCAGTTGTACATGGCTACCCTGGCCAAGGCCAACCTGAAAGGAGCCAACCTGCAGGGCGCGGCCCTGGGCGGCGCTGATCTGGCCGGCGCCGATCTGACCGGCGCCAACCTCACCGGCGCCATCCTGGAAGGGGCCTATCTGGCCGGCGCGCTCATGGACGGCCGAGTGGAGGTCCGAAGGTCCGATGAGGAAGAGGACGGGATTGCCTCAGGGGAAATGGTCTTTGTCGAGGATGAGACAAAGACCAAGAAGCTGCCCTATACCGGCGAGGCGGTAACCGCTCCGCCGGTGGCGGCGGATGTTGTTCCGTCTTCCCCGAAAAAACCGGAAGAGATGGCGCGCGAACCCTTTTTGGAGGCTTCGGCGACGCCCCCCAATGTTCCGGAGGCGGAACCTCTTCCGGCTGTCGTGCCGGCCAACCCGGAAAGCAGGGAAGAACAGACTGCTGTTGCCGCAGCGGCAGCCATGCCGGCGGAGACGGAAGCGGCGGTGCCCGTGGCGGCGGATCCCGCCGTCAAGGAACAGCCTGCGGCAGAGACGGACACTGGAGCACAGGATGACCCGGAAGACAAAAAGCAGGCAATTGAAACGATGAGCTCATCACCGGAGGTGCCGACGCCATCCGCGTCCCAGGAGCCGGCCGACGCCAGCGCGGCGGTTGTCCCTGCTTCCGCGCCCGAAATGCAGGAAGTTGTGCTGCCCCCCTCGCCGCCTGTGGTTGCGGCGCCCCCCGCCGTGCCTGCATCCGGTTCGGCAACGGCGGAATCGCTGGATACCCCTGATCCGGAAGTTCCGGCTGCCGCACAGGTGGCGGTCGGCCCGGCCGCGCCGCCCGCGGAGGAAAAGCCCGCCGATCCCCCTGAAACGGAGAAAAGCAAACGGATCGCCTTTCTTCTCGAAGAAAATCGCTGCGTGGCCTGCGATCTTTCCGGGGTTGATCTGGCCGGCCGGGGTCTGAAAAGCGCCGACCTTGAGCGCGCCGACCTGGGGGGGGCCAATCTGCAAGGCGTCAATCTTCGCCAGGCCAATCTGAAGGGGGCCAATCTGCGGGACGCTAATCTGCGGGACGCCGATCTCAGGGCGGCGGACCTGTACCGCGCCGATCTGAGCGGCGCGGACCTTACCGGCACAAGATTCGAGGATGCCAAGATCGATTCGATCACCGACCGTGGTGCGGTGGGAGCTGATTTTGCCAAGGCGCTGCGGGATTGATGATCACCGCGGGTCAGTCTTTGGAAATTGTTCTTGACTGAGCGGCATTTTTTCGATATACAAAAGGTTTTGGAGTTCGCCGCAATAAAAAATGACATGATCATAGTGTGTTTGCCCTAAGGAGTAGATATGGCCAATCATAAATCCGCATTGAAAAGAGATAAGCAGTCCAAGGTCCGGCGCCTGCGCAACCGGATGAACAAGACCCAGATGAAGAGCGCCGTGGGCCGTGTCGACGAGGCGATTGCCGCCGGTTCCGAGCAGGAAGCCCGCGAGGCCCTGCAGAAGGCCGCTTCCGTAATCCAGAAGACCGCCGCCAAGGGGTCCATCCATAAGAAAACGGCGTCGCGCAAGGTGTCCAGGCTGGCCAAGAGGGTCAACCGGCTGCAGCCTCTTGCCTGAGGTCGATGCTCCTCATTTTGTAGCTGTTGTATCGAGATTGCAAGGGCTGTGGAAGAAGCAAACCTTCCATAGCCCTTTTTTATTTTCCCGGCAAGGATGAACCCTTGCCCTGATGAACAGGGCGCAGCAACGATCATGAATTTCCCCGATCAGGATGCGTTTGTCCGTCTGGCCGGCCAATCTGGGCTGGTCCCGGTGCATCGCACGATCATCGCCGACCTGGATACGCCGTTGACCATCTACGCCAAGGTGAGCAACGGTCGAAAGCACGCCTTTCTCTTCGAAAGCATGGAGGGCGGCGAGAAATGGGGCCGCTATTCCTTCATCGGCCTGGACCCCCTCCTGACCTTTGCCAGTTATAACGACAGGGTGACCGTGACCCGGCCCGGCCGCGCCGGCCAACCCGAGGAGCGCGTCGGAGTCGATCCCCTGCGCGAATTGCGTACCCTGCTCGCCTCGTTCCGGCCCAGCACCGCTCCCGGCCTGCCGCGCTTCTACGGCGGCGCCGTGGGCTTTCTCGGCTATGACATGGTGCGCTTCATCGAGGCCATCCCGGATACCAACCCCGGCGTCGGTCTGCCGGACAGTTCCTTCATGGTGCCGCGCCTGGTCCTGATCCATGACGCCGTGCAGCAGGAACTGACCATCGTCTGCAACGTGGAGACCGAGGGGGCCGATGACCCGGCGGGACTGTACCAGGACGCGGCACTCCGCATCGACGAAGTGGTGGCCCTGCTGCGCAGCCCGCTGCCGCCGGAGCGGGTTATCTTTGCCCCTGCCGGAATAGGCCACGAATTCACCTCCAACATGGACCAGGCTGCCTTTGAGCAAATGGTCGAACGGGCCAAGGAGTACATCCTGGCCGGCGACATCATCCAGGTGGTGCTGTCCCAGCGTTTTCACACCCGGACCAGCCTGGATCCCTTTCTTCTTTACCGGGCACTGCGCCATATCAATCCCAGCCCCTATCTTTTTTTTCTGCATCTCGACGATGTCGTGCTGATCGGTTCCTCCCCGGAGATCCTGGTCCGCCTGGAGGACGGGGAGATCGAGCTGCGGCCCATCGCCGGGACCAGAAAGCGCGGGATCACGCCCGAGGAGGATGACGCCCTGGAAGCCGAGCTGCTCGCCGACCCCAAGGAGCGGGCCGAGCACCTGATGCTGGTTGATCTCGGCCGCAATGATGTGGGTCGCGTCGCCGAGGGCGGCTCGGTGCGGGTGGAGGATCTGCTGGTCATCGAGCGCTACAGCCACGTGATGCACATTGTTTCCGGGGTGCACGGCCGGCTTGCTTCGGGACAGGACCAGTTCGACGTGCTGGAGGCCTGCTTCCCGGCCGGCACGGTGAGTGGGGCGCCCAAGATCCGGGCCATGGAGATCATCGACGAGCTGGAGCCGGACCGCCGTGGTCCCTATGCCGGCGCGGTGGGCTATTTCGGCTTTTCCGGGAACATGGATTTCTGCATCGCCATCCGCACCTTTGTCATGCGGGGTTCGGATCTCTGGGTCCAGGCCGGCGCCGGTATCGTCGCCGATTCCGTGCCGCGCAAGGAATTCGAGGAAACCATCAACAAGGCCAGGGGACTGCGCAGGGCGGTGGAACTGGCGGAAAAGGGGTTGTAGGCCGTGCTTGTCATCATCGACAACTATGATTCGTTCACCTTCAATATCGTCCAGACGCTGATGACCGCGCCGCCCGGCGCGGCTCCGGATTGGCGGCCGCCGGAGATAAAGGTTTTTCGCAACGACAAAATTACGGTGGCGGAGATCGCGGCGCTGCAACCCGACCGCCTGCTCATCTCGCCCGGTCCCTGCACGCCGAAGGAGGCGGGCATCTCCATCGAGGCGATCCGCTACTTCAGCAGCCGCATCCCGGTGCTCGGCGTCTGCCTGGGGCACCAGGCCATCGGCGATGCCTTCGGCGGCCGGGTGATCCGCGCCGGCAGGGTGATGCACGGCAAGACCAGCCCGATCAGCCACGACAACCGTGGGGTGTTCACCGGTCTGGCCAATCCCTTTGACGGGATGCGCTACCATTCCCTGGTGGTGGAAAAGGAGACCCTGCCCTCCTGCCTCGAGCCCACCGCCTTCACCGACCAAGGCGAGCTGATGGGGTTGCGCCACCGCGAGTTGCCGGTGGAGGGGGTGCAGTTCCACCCCGAATCGATCATGACCGGCGTAGGCATGGTGCTTCTCCATACGTTTCTGCGGCCGGATTATTTGAGTTTATTGCGCTAAAGAGTCAAGTCTGCACAGAGGGACGCGATGATACGTGAAGCCATTGCCAAGGTGGTGACAGGCACCGACCTCCAGGAACAGGAGATGGTCGGGGTGATGCAGGAGATCATGAGCGGCGAGGCCACCGACGCCCAGATCGGCTGCTTTATCACTGCGCTCAGGATGAAGGGCGAAACCATCGACGAGATCGTCGGCGCGGTTCGGGTGATGCGTGAAAAGGCGACCTTTGTCGATACCGGGGTGGATACCGCGGCGGGCGGGATCCTGGTGGACATCGTCGGCACCGGCGGGGATGGTTCCGGGACCTTTAATGTTTCCACCACCTCTTCCTTTGTAGTGGCCGGCGCCGGGCTGACCGTAGCCAAGCACGGCAACCGGGCGGTATCTTCCAAATGCGGCAGCGCGGATGTCCTGGAGGCCCTGGGCGTCAATCTGGCGATGGCCCCGGACAAGGTCGGCGAGTGCATCCGGACGGTGGGCATCGGCTTTCTGTTCGCTCCGATGATGCACGGGGCGATGAAATATGCCATCGGACCGCGCCGGGAAATCGGTATCCGCACCATCTTCAATATTCTGGGCCCCATGACCAACCCGGCCGGGGCCAATATCCAGCTCACCGGCGTTTTTGCCCCGGAGCTCACCGAGACCCTGGCCAGGGTGCTCCTGCGCCTCGGCATGAAGCGAACCCTGGTGGTCTGGGGCGAGGGCAACATGGACGAGATGACGGTGACCGGCGCCACCCGGGTGGCCGATGCCCATGACGGCAAGGTGGAGACCTATACGGTCAATCCGGAGGATGTGGGCCTCAAGCGCGCCGAGTTCGCGGAGATCCGGGGCGGATCGACTCCCCAGGAGTCAGCCGCCCAGGTGCGGGACGTGCTCGGCGGCACCCCGGGCGCCAAGCTGGACATGGTTCTCCTCAACGCCGGCGCCACGCTGATGGCCGCCGGCAGGGCAGCAAACCTGCGGCAGGGCGTGGACCTGGCCCGGGATCTCGTCGGCTCCGGGGCGGCCCTGGCGAAGCTGGAGCAGCTGGTCGCCTTCTGCAAGCAGCAGGTCGCCTGAGCCATGATTTTAGACACCATCGTCGCCCGCAAGCAGGAAGAGGTCGCGGTCCTCAAGCGTGACGGCCTCAGGGGGCCGGGGCAGGAGGTTGAGCCGCCCCGCGGCTTTACCCGGGCTTTGACCGCTTTTCCCGGAGTAGCGGTCATTGCCGAGGCCAAGAAGGCATCACCGTCCAAGGGGGTCATCCGCCCGGATTTTGACCCGGTAACCATTGCGAAAAACTACAAGGCGGGCGGGGCCCAGGCCATGTCGGTGCTCACCGACGTGGATTTTTTCCAGGGCTCCATCACCTATATCCCCCTGGTGCGTGGAGCGGTCGACCTGCCGGTGCTGCGCAAGGACTTCATCATCGATCCCCTGCAGATTCGGGAGGCCTCCCTGTACGGGGCCGACGCCATCCTGCTCATTGCGGCCATCCTCGATACTTCGCAGCTGCGGGCCTTGCGCGAGGAAGCGGAGGGGTTGGGCATGGACGTGCTGGTCGAGGTGCATGACGAGAAGGAACTCGCATCGGCCCTGGCCGCCGGCAGCAAGCTGATCGGCATCAACAACCGCAATCTCAATGACTTCAGCGTGGACCTCGACACCACCTTCCGCCTGCAGAAACTCATTCCGCCGGGCATTCCGGTGGTGAGCGAGTCCGGGATCGCCAGCCGGTCTGATATGCAGCGATTGCGCGCGGCCGGGATCACCGCGGCCCTCATTGGCGAGAGCCTCATGCGCAGCGGCGAACAGAGCCTGCTCCTGCGGGAATTCATGACCGCCTGACTTTGCGCCATGGAACCGGGCAGGATACGCATCAAGGTGTGCGGGATCACCAGGCAGGAGGACGCCCTGTGCGCGGCTTCAGCCGGCGTTGATGCCCTGGGGTTTATCTTCCACCCGAAAAGTCCCAGGTACATCGCCCCGGAGGAGGCCCGCCAGATCATCGACCAGCTGCCGCCTTTCATCGATACGGTGGGCGTGTTCGTCGACCGGGAGCTGGAGGAGGTGGAGGAGATCATCCATTACTGCCGGCTGGGCTATGTCCAGCTGCACGGCGAGGAATCGCCCAAGTTCTGCGAACGCCTGGTCCGTTTCGTCTCCCCCTGCCAGATCATCAAGGCCTTTCGGGTCGGGCCCCACACCACTGCGGAAGAATTCGAAGAGTACACACCCTATGTCAGGGCCTTTCTCCTGGATACCTATGACAAGGAGATGCCCGGTGGAACGGGCCGGAGCTTCGACTGGTCGCTCATCGACAAGCTCCGGCTTGCGCGGCCCTATATCCTGGCCGGGGGCTTGAGCGCTGACAATATCGGCGCGGCGTTACAGGCCGGAAAGGCGCGGGGGGTGGATGTCAACTCCGGGGTGGAGATCAGCCCCGGCATCAAGGATCACCGACTGGTCAGGGATTTCGTCGCAACCGTTCGGAAGAAGGAAGAAGAGGGCTGTTAAGTAAAGTTTGTCAAGTTCATCAAGTTTATCAAGTGCGTCTCGTCCTGGCGGGCAGATCAGCGGGTGTGCGCCCGCTCTCTTTCGACCCCGATATCGATACCGATTTGTTTCCGACGTCAGGCTGTAGCCCGGATGCAACGAAGTGGAATCCGGGGGATGTTTTTCGCGCCAGCTCCGCATTGCGCAGCTCCATCCAGGCTGCCCGCTCTCTTTCGACCCCGATACCGATACCGACCCCGATTTGTTTCTGCCGTCAGTTCGTAATGCGTAGGATGGGTAGAGCACAGCGAAACCCATCATTGCGGCAATGTCGCCATCGCCATCAAAGGGTCATACCTTATCTCTTCGCTCAGGACTTTGTTTTCCCCGGCACGTCCCGGGAAAGGAGAAACGCGTCGGAAAAGCCTCTGCCCACCAGCTTCTTTTCTAAACCGCGGGCCGCTTGCAGCTCGGTGCCGGCAAAGAGCTGGACCCGGTAGTAGGTAAAGCCCATGGTGATATAGGGCTGGATAACCACCCGGAAATCGCGGTCCAGGAAACTCCTGGCCAGCCGTTCCGCATTGTCGCGCTTGAGGAATGAGCCGATCTGCACAAAGTAGTTCCCCTTTTTGAAATCCTGATGCACCAGCCTCGCCGGCGCGGCCCCCGCCTTTCTCACCCCGCCCGCTACCTCGCCCATGGCGATGATCTCGATGCGGGCGAGCCCCGGCCTGACGATATCCAGCTCCCTGGCCGCCGCATAGCTCAGGTCGATGACCCGCTCCCTGGCAAAGGGACCGCGATCATTGATCCGGACCACCGTTTCCCGGCCGTTTTCCAGGTTGCGCACCAGCAACATGGTGTTCATCGGCAGGATCTTGTGCGCCGCGGTCATCTTGTGCATGTCGTAGGTCTCGCCGTTGGCGGTCTTCCTGCCGTGGAACGGATTGCCGTACCAGGAGGCCACGCCCTGCTCCCGGAAGCCGTCCGCGGAGTCGATGGGATAGTAGGTTTTGCCGTTGATCGTGTAGGGTCTCTGGGTGCCCGGCCTGTAGGGATATTTTGTCGCAGGCTCGGGCGGCGGAATTTTTTCCGCGCAACCGGAAAAGAGGAGCAGGGTCGCGACCAGCAGCAGCGTCAGGCGGGAGAGGCGCGTCATGGGGCGCTGACCGGCGAGAAGGGTTCAAGAAGCCCCGCAAAGCGGTTCCGGTAGAACAGGCCCGCCGGACCGGTGGTATGGGGCGTGTAGGGAAGGAGCCCGGAACCCTTGCCGGCCACGCTGTCGAGGAGGACGGTGTCCTCGCTGTTGATGGCGGACAGGCGCAGGTCGAGCACAGGCCGGAACACCTTGATCACCCCGTCGCTGTCCCGGCGGATGAGCATGTCTTCCCAACGCCGCTGGGTGAATCCCTGATACCAGACCCCGGGCCGCATTGCGCTGGTGATCCCGTCACGCATCATCGGCGGCAGTTCATCTTCGTCACTGTTCAGGTTGTGCTCCAGGAATCGCTCGATCTCAAAGCTGCCCTGAACGGTCAGCCGCTCCCAGTCCCAATAGATTTCCGACTCGCTGTACAGGAGGTGCGTGGTGGAGTCGTTGAAGGCCCACTGGGCGTGGCAGACCTGGCAGGCTACCTTCGAACCGTACTCGGCATGGGCAGGGTGGGTACGGGGCGGGATCACATGGGTTTTTCCGTCTCCGGCTGAGGTGAGGGTCAGGGTGGTGTCGGCGCGGACCACGTTGTCTGGCAAGGCTTCGTCCTCATTGCCCGGCATGCGGTGGCAGGTTGTGCAGGTCGGGGCGGCCTGGCCGCCGGTCATCAGCTGGCGGCCCCGGTGGCAGTCGATGCAGGCAAGGCCCCGCTGAAGATGGATATCCGGCGCCAGATCATGATATTCAACCCCGTAGGCGCGGGGGTAGGGCTCGCGGGTGACGTAGGGGGTTCGGTATTCCCAGTTGTAGTCGTGCTCGTACCTGCCGTAATAATCGGCGCCGACCACGTTGCCGTAATGGCAGCTCAGGCACTGCTGATCGGTTGGCCGGGCGAGGAGTTGGTGGCTCCGGGGCCTGCCTTCAGCAAAGGCCATGTGGCAGGCGGCGCAGCCGGTGCCGCGTCGGGTCAGAGGATAGTCGTCGCCGGGGCTGTAGACATGGCAGCGCAGGCAGCGCCGGCGCAGCATATCATCGGCCATCGCCAGTATTCCGGTCGGCTCATCATGCACCGGAATTTCAAGAAGGCCGGGCAGCGGTTCATCCGCGCCAAAATGGCCGCGGACCAGATTCACCTCGTTGCGCAGGGTAAAATGGAGCGAGCCGGCGCATTGCCGGGACAGGTCTTCGTGGCAGGAACCACAGGTGTCGCCCATATGATCGGGATGGGCGGGCCGGGCGATCAGCCCCGCATGGGCGCTTTCCTCCCGGTCCGCTTCCGGGTCGCCCCGGTGGCATACCTCGCAGGCCAGGTCATGGGGCGGGACCAGCGAAACATCAGGATGGCAACCGGCGCAACCTTTTTGCCGGACCGTGTCGGCCGCCGTTTTTTCCACGGTCTTCTCCCCGGTAGCCGCCTCGTCGCCGCAGCAACCGCAAAGCATGGATAAGACAAGGAAAAGAAAAATCAATTTGCATCGCATGGCCTTGACACTGTACCATAAACCTGCTACATGAAGGAAGTTCAATTTACCCCTCTCCGAGGGCCCGCGCCAAAACAGCGCCGATGTAGCTCAGTCGGTAGAGCAACTGATTCGTAATCAGTAGGTCACCAGTTCAAGTCTGGTCATCGGCTCCAAAAATCAAGGACTTACGGCATTCACTGTAAGTCCTTTTCTTTTTTGTGTGTGAATTTTTTCTCACACAGCGATTCCAGGTACAATGGCGTTTATCTGTACCTGCTGAATGCGGGTCGTCTTTAACTTCCCGGTATGATGAATAAATATTGTCGAAACAGTGTTAAAGCAGGCAGGCTGTCACTTAAACAGGCACATGATTTTGCTCAGTAAGTCAGCAAGGCTTTGGGGAAAAATACCTCTTCTCCTTGGACCCGTGTTGGTACGGGTGCCATCCGGATCAGCTTGAGGAGATCATAGAACCCGGATTTTCTGGTTCTGGCCGCAAGGGTCACGCTTGGAGACCTGCTTCTCTGCAATCAAAACATTTACACCAACAGTCCCTCCCTATTTTCCTGCCTTGTTGTTTCAACGCAGAAATCGAGTAAATCGATAAAAATCAGTTGAATATATCAGTCAAGAAAACCGAAGCAGATGCCGCTCTGGAAGATTCTGGCGGATTGGTTCGACCGTTTCGAGCAGAGCTACGACGGTTGCTACACCAAAGCGTACGGTTTTTTCCGGCCTGTCATTTCACGGGTTGTCCGCAAGTATCTTGATTGCGGCAACCTTCACCAGGGGTTTGCCCGGGTGCGCTGCCCGGACTGCCACCATGAATACCTGCTTTCGTTCAGTTGCCGGGGCCGCTGGTTTTGTCCCTCCTGCCATACAAAAAAAGTAGTCCAGTTCGGGGCGCATCTGCAGGCGAATGTTCTCTATCCTGTTCCTCACCGCCAGTATGTGTTCAGTATGCCCAAAATCCTGCGGGTGTTCTTCAAGTATAACCGGAAACTGCTCGGTAAATTGTGTCAATGCGCCCAGCAGAGCCTTCTCGAATATTTTCGGGTAATGCTGTTAATCGGCGTGGAATAATGACCCCTTTATGAGAGAAATCGGCATCGAAAATTGACCCCCCTCCATGCTAACAGCTCCATGGAAAAATTAACCAT
>QZJD01000038.1 GCA_003604995.1 Desulfobulbus sp.
ACCCGCTCCGCCCGGACCGGGGAAACAATGGTTCCCAGAAGCATCAGGAGACCAGCCAGAATATATCCAATCCTGTTCATAGAGCGCTCTTTCATCCTCGATGGTAGTGAAACAAACATGATAACATCTAAAAACTCAAAACACTGAGCAGCCGCCGCCACAGGGGTTTCAACAATTTACAAGGCATGCCGGGGTCGGTTCCGCATTTTTGCGGGGACGACAATCACAAATTACCTATTTCCTCGCTGGGCCGGAACCGGAAGCCGAGTTCGATGGCATCCTCTTTCATCAGCTTGGGAAACGGGGGGACGGGCGAGGCCTTGTCAACGGTCTGCATCACGAACTGATCAAAAAACGGATCCTCTGATTTCTGTTCGATATCCACCTTCACCACGGTCCCGTCCCGGCGGATGGTCAGCACCACCACTGTTTCCAGGCTGGGATTCCACTGGCGCATCTCCGGCAGGATCCAGAACTGCTGCATATGTGCCCCCACGCTCATAATATACTGCTGAGACACGATATTGCTCACCCCCTGCCGGGCGGATGAGCCCCTGGAAGAGGATGGAGCCGGCTTCTGCACGCCCCGCGCCCTGATCATCTCGGCCAGGGCGGCGCGGGCACGTTCCGCTTCCTGCTGGGCTCGCTGCTCCTCCAACCGGGCCTGGGCGATCTCTTTGAGCCGCTGCTGTTCAGCCTTTTCCCGCTGGAGCTTGCTTTCATCCACCAGTTTCTTTTTCTTTTTGATCGGCTTCAGGGAAACCTGCTTGACCGCCACCGGCTCGGGGGCCGGCACCGGTTCAACCACCGGCACCTGCACTTTCGGCTTGACCGGCTCCAGTTTGGGAGGTGGCTCCGGGGCCGGGGCCGGTTCGGGCGGCGCCGGTTGCTCCACGGGCTGCTCCGCCGCCGGCTGGGAGGTCTCAGGACCGGCATCCGGGAGGGTAACCAGATTGACCGTCACCACATTGTCGAGGAGCGGCCGGTGATTCATCAGCATCGGCAGGGTGAGGGCGAGGACAAGGGTGAGAACATGCAGGGCCACGGCAATCCCCACCGGACGCTGCCATCCTTCCTCGGCATCCCGCTGCCGGAGAAAAAACTCACCGGCGCTGAAAGTCGTCCCGTTCAGGGCCACGCCTCCTACTGTTTCTCTTCGTCGGGCTGGGTCACCATCCCCAGCTTTTCAAAGCCCGCCTGCTTGATATCTGCCATGATCTTCACCACTTCGCCGTAGGGGACGTTCTTGTCGGCATGGAGATAGATGGGTGCTTTCTTCGCTTCGTCGGTCATAGAGCCCAACTGCTCCCGTAACTGAATATTGCTCACCTTGATCTTGCCCAGCGCGATTTCGCCGTCCTTGTTCAGGGTCACCACCAGGGGCTCCTCCTCCTGGCGCATGGCCTTGGCCGTGGTTTCCGGCAGTTCGACTTCCAACCCCTGGGTCATCATCGGCGCGGTGACCATGAAGATGATCAGGAGCACCAGCATGACATCCACCAACGGCGTAACATTGATCTCCGCCACCAGTCCGCGGCGGCCGCCGCCGTTCATCGAGCCCATTCCCATCTCTGCTTCCCCCTTCTTGCGGAACTTACGCCCTGGTCAGGAAATCGCGTTCGATAAGGTTCAGGAAATCCGTGGAAAAATGCTCCATTTCCGACTCGACCCTGACCACCTTGTTCGCATAGAAGTTATAAAAGATAACCGCCGGAATGGCAACCGCCAGACCGGCCGCAGTGGCAACCAGCGCCTCGGAGATACCGGGAGCGACGACAGCCAGGGAGGCCGAGCCCCGCATGCCGATGTCATGAAACGAGGTCATGATGCCCCAGACCGTGCCGAACAGACCGATGAACGGGGTGGCGCTGCCGGTGGTCGCCAGGACGGGCAGCCATCTACCCATCCGGTCCGACTCCATGAGCTGGGCCTTGCGCATGGCCCGTTTCACGTTGTCCAGGGTCGCCAGCTGCATCTCCAGGGAATCGGTTTCCCTTTCCTGCCCTTCCCTGGCCATACTGATCTTTTTCAGCTCGTGAAAGCCGGAGACAAAGACCGCTGCCTCGGGACTGTCCGTGTACTCCCTCGCCGAATCATAGGCCTCATTCAGGGTCTTGCTTTCCCAGAAACGGTCAAGAAATGCATCGGAATTTTCTTTCAGCTTCCTGAAAAGAAGGAATTTCATAACGATAATGCTCCAGGAACCCACCGAAAAAATCAGGAGCGCCAGCATGACGGCCTGGACCATCAGACCGGCCTGCGTCATCATCTCGACAATGGAAGTATTCACGGCAATAACCCTTTATTTACTCGAAGCAAATTACAAGAAAGAAGAAATCAGGCCGGGACTCCCGGTCGGAATTCCATCCGCATGACCGTCTGGTCGTTACTGGCTGAAGCGGCTTGCTCCCGGATACTTGCGGCGGGGTCAACGCCGGAACCCGCATCAGGACGGCGGCCGGAACCGGATGCCGCGGACAGGGGCGGCACGGAGTACGCCCGCCGGATGGGCTGTCAAGATGTATCTTTCGATCTGGCAACGGAACAGTCCCCATGGCCAGGAAAACGGACCTACCTCAGTCAGCATGAACCATGCATGCACATGAACCAGTTACTATAGCTGATCCACATTATTCTGTCGACCTCGTTCTGCGGATGGTGTACAAATCCTGAAAGTATTTTCCGGGCTGGCCTGTCCGGCAGTCTTGCCGTCGGCATGTCCTTTTTTTTGCCTTGCATTTCAGGAAGCCTCAAGGAGCAGAGAACATGGCGAATTCACTCTATGATGTCGTAATCATCGGCGCCGGTCCGGCCGGCATTCAGGCCGCAATCCACGCCTCGCGGAAAAAAACCGAGGTGCTGCTGCTCGGCCGCATTGAAAACAGCGCCCTCTACAGCGCCCATGTTGAAAATTACGCCTTTGTCGAAGGCGTGCAGGCGGGGGCCGACCTGCTCGCCGCCGGCCATCGCCAGGTGGAGCGGTTCGGCACCCGAATCGCCCCCCTGGACGTCCTCAAAATCGCCCAGGCCGGGGATCTCTTTCAGCTGGAACTCGAATCCGGCGAGGAAATTGAGGCCCGGACGATCATCTTCGCCATGGGGGTCTCCAAGAAAAAACTGGCCGTGCCCGGTGAAAAGGAACTCCTGGGCCGGGGGGTCAGCTACTGCGTGGACTGCGACGCCAACTTCTACCGCGGCGCCACGGTGACCGTGGTCGGCGACCGCAGCGCCGCCGTCGACGGCGCCCTTACCCTGCTGGGCTACGCCGCCAAGGTTTATCTGATCAGCAAAAAGCTGGATGTCTCTCCCGAACTGCTGAATCGGCTGCGCGGGAGCAAGGTGGAAGTGCTGGATGAGACCTGGGTCAAGGCCATCGAAGGAGAAAATGCGGTGACCGGGCTCCAGCTCACCAGCGGCGCCGGCCTTGCCACCGACGGGGTATTCATCGAGCTCGGCTCCAAGGGGGCGCTGGAACTGGCCACCCAGTTGGGGGTCATGCTGGACAGCGAGCACTTCAAATACATCGCCGCCAACCGCAAACAGGAAACCAACATCCCCGGCGTCTATGCCGCCGGCGACATAGTCGGACCGCCCTACCAGATGGCCAAGGCCGTGGGCGAAGGCTGCGTGGCGGGCATGGAGGCGGCCACCTACGCCCGCAAGCTGAAGCAGGGGGAAGGCGCCTGATCTCCTTGTCTGCCGCCCGCCCTGACGATGACGATCCCGGCCACTGAAATTCGGGTCAACGGCACGGTCCAGGGGGTGGGTTTTCGCCCCTTTGTCTACCGCCTGGCCGCCCAGCACGGACTGATCGGCTCCATCAGCAACACCGCCGACGGGGTCCTCATCCGGGTGGCCGGAAGCGAGGCCGGCATCGATGCTCTGTACGAGGCCCTGACCCGTCATCCGCCTCCGCTGGCCCGGATCGTCGGCCTTGCGCGACAACCCGCCACCCTGCCCGCCGGACACACCGGCTTTGTCATCCTGATAAGCGAGAGCGGCGGCCGCAGCCACACCCATGTCCCGCCGGACATCGCCACCTGCGCGGACTGCCGCCGGGAAATCATGAGCCCCGGCGACCGGCGCCATCGATACCCTTTCACCAACTGCACCAACTGCGGACCGCGCTACAGTATCATCCGTTCCCTCCCTTATGACCGGCCGCGCACCACCATGGCCGCCTTTCCCATGTGCCCAGCCTGCCGGGCCGAATACGCAGACCCGGCGGACCGCCGTTTTCACGCCCAGCCCAATGCCTGTCCGGTCTGCGGTCCCGAGCTGAGCTGGCATGACCGGGAGGGCAACCGGATCGCCGCTGCCGACCCACTGACCAACGCGGTGGAGGCCCTGGTCCGGGGCGCCATCGTCGGTATTAAAGGCCTGGGCGGATTTCATCTGGCGGTGGATGCCGGCGACCGGCAAGCGATCGACCGTCTGCGGGCACGGAAGAACAGGCCGGCCAAGCCCCTGGCGGTGATGGTCCGCGACCTGGCCTTTGCCCGACGGATCGCCCTGGTCGGGCCGACCGAGGAAGAGCAGCTCACCGCCATCGCCGCCCCCATTGTCCTGCTGCGCAAAAAGCCTGATACCGCTCTTGCCGAAAACCTGGCGCCCGGCATAGACGAGCTTGGGGTAATGCTGCCCTATACGCCCCTGCACCATCTCCTCTTTGCCCGGCCGGAGACGCCGCCCTGCCTGGTGATGACCAGCGGCAACCCCGCCGGCGAGCCGCTGTGCAAGGACAATGACGAGGCGCTGGCCCGGCTCGCCCCGTACTGCGACGGTTTTCTCCTGCACAACCGGGACATCCACACCCGGGTGGATGATTCAGTGGTGCGGATGATGCAGAAACGGCCGCGGCCCCTGCGCCGCTCCCGCGGCTATGCCCCGGCTCCGGTCCGGCTGGCCGCGGACCTCCCCCCGGTCCTGGCCGTGGGCGCCGAACTGAAAAACTGCTTCTGCCTGGCCAGGGGCCGGGATGCCTTCCTCAGCCAGCATATCGGCGATCTGAGCAACCTGGCCACCCTGGAATTTTTCGAACAGGCCCTGACCCGACTCGGCGACCTGCTGGAGATCGAACCGCAACTGGCGGTGGCCGACCTGCATCCTGATTACCTGAGCAGCAGATTCGCTCAGCAGCTGGACCTGCCGCTCCTTCGTGTCCAGCACCACTGGGCGCATGCCGCCTCGGTCATGGCCGAGCACGGCTTGGACGAGGCCCTGGCCGTCATCCTCGACGGCACCGGCTACGGACCGGACGGCACAATCTGGGGCGGCGAGGTGCTGCACTGCACCCTGCGGGATTTCAAACGCCTGGGCCGCCTCGCCCCCCTGCCCCTGCCCGGCGGCGACATGGCCGCCCGGCAGCCATGGCGCATGGGCCTGGCCGCCCTGCACGCAGCAAACCTGATCGGCCGGGCCGAGGGGTTGCCCCTGGGCGGCAGCCCGGAGGAACAGTCGTTCATCCTGGAGATGATCGCCAAACAGATCAACTGCCCGGTCACCTCCAGCTGCGGCCGGTTGTTCGACGGGGTCAGCGCCCTGCTCGGGATCTGCCAGGTCAACACCTTTGAGGGCCAGGCAGCGATGGAATTGGAAAATCTGGCCGCCCGCGCGCTTCAAGGCGCTTCCCTTCTCGACTCGTCCCTCTATGCTGATCTCCGGGGACAGCCGCTCTTTGCGGAGCGCGACAATCTGCTGGAAATAGCCGTCACCGACTGCCTGCGCACCTTGGTCGATACCCGGGTGGCCGAATCAAAAACCGTGGCGGAACTCGCCCTTTACCTGCATGCCTTTCTGGTCGCCGCCTTCGGAGCGATGACCGAGCATCTCTGCAAGAAATCGGGCGTCGAGACGGTGGTGCTCAGCGGCGGCAGCATCCAGAACCGGATCCTGGCCGAAGGATTTGCAGATTTTTTCGCCGCCGCCGGGCGACGGCTCTACACCAATGTCCAGGTCCCGGCCAACGACGGCGGACTGGCCCTGGGCCAGGCCGTTATCGGCGGAACAAAGGGAGCCGGCTGACCTTGCCGCCCCGACAACATGATCGCCCCATGACGAATGTTAATGAGCCTCTTGCAAAATGACTGAATCGAGATGAAACCGCGCATTCCGGCAAAACAGTTCTGCATCGGATCTCTTCTTTTGGTATTTTTTCTTCTGGCCGGCGATGCCGCCGGGGCGTTTGAGCCGGTGTACGCCGGCTGGGCGGCAGGCGGTGCCTGGAACGGATACGGCACGGTCCTGCGCTCGATTGACAGCGGCAAAACCTGGGTCCGGCAAGGCGCCGGCCAGATCGGGAACATCAACCTGAACGGCGTCTTCGCCGTCGATACCGACACGGGCTGGCTGGTGGGCGCCGCGGAGGGCGGCTATGCTTCCATCTATCATACGGGTGACGGCGGCGCGACCTGGCAGCGAAAAGGATCCGCGGATCCCGGGGCCGCGGATTATCTTCCGAATGTCGAACTCAGCAAGGTGCATGCGGCAGGCATCCATGTGTGGGCGGTGGGCTCCGGCGGCACCATCCTCCACTCGGACGACGGCGGCCAAACCTGGACCAACCGGTATCCCGCCTGGTACGGGACCGTTTACCTGCAGGGCGTTTATGCCCTGGACAACAAAACGGTGTGGGTGACCGGAGACATCAAAGACGGGTACGCCACAATCCTGAAAACCACGGACGGCGGCCAAACCTGGACCCGCCAGAGCGGCGGGGACGTCGGCGAGACACCCTACCTCCTCGGCATTTCCGCGGCTGACTCCGATACCGCCTGGGCGGTGGGACATTACTTTATCGTGCTCAAGACGACCGATGGGGGCAAAACCTGGACAAAGGACCCGAATTTCGGCGGTGAGGGCGATGCTAATGAGGTGTACGCGGTGAACCCCTCGACGGTCTGGGTCGCCACCGATAATGAGGTCGTCTGGTCCACCGACGGCGGCCTGACCTGGAACCACAGCAGCGCGCACGGCCTGTCCGGCGCCATCGCCTTCATGGGGATCAGCGCGGTGAGCGACCGGCAGGCCTGGACCTCATTCAATTTTTCCGACCAATTCATCGCCGCTACCGATGATGGCGGCGCCACCTGGACAAAAATCGAGCAACTGAACGGTGAGGAGCTGCCTGACATGAACAACATTTCATTTGCCACCCGGCCGCTCAATCCCTTTCCCTGGCACCTTGTCGTTCCGGCGTTGACCGGGAAATAGAACATGGAATCCACGGTGTTCCCCCGCCTTCTTTCCGGTTTTTCCCGGGCCGGTGAAAATGAAAACCCTGTTCACCGCCGCCCCTTCCCCGCGTATCCGGGCATATTGCCATGAGCGGCACTGAACTGCGGCAGGCGTATCTTTTTCAGGGGCTGTCCGACCCCGAACTGCGCTCGGTCGCCTCATCCGCCCGGGAGAGGACAGTTGCGGCCGGAGAGGTTGTGTATCATAAGGGCGACAAGGGGGCGGAATTTTATGTCATTGCCGAAGGCCGGGTCGAGCTCATCGTCGGCACCCACGGCAATTTCACCTGCATTGCCGGCCAGATAAGCGCGGGCGGACATTTCGGCGAAGTCTCGCTGCTGACCGGCAGGCCGCGCTCGCTGACCGTCCGGGCTCTGGCCCCCACCCGCTTGCTGGTTTTTGACGAGGACCAATTTCATTCGACCCTGCTGGCCGATCCCCGGATCCACGGAACCCTGGACAAGGCCCTGGCGGAACGGCTGTTTCTCGCCTCGGACGGCTGGTCCGATCCCAACGATAAATCCGCATCCCTTCGGGGTGCTTCGCCTCTGGCCCCTCTGCCGGGACAAACATCCGGCAGGCCCGACGGTTTTCCGGATGAAGAAAAGGAGAACGGGCAGGATGATCGGCAGGAAGATTTCGAACTGGCCCGAAAAATACGCAAGGAGATTGTCCGCTTTGCCGCGCTGGACTGTCCGGTTCTCATCAGCGGCGAACCCGGGACCGGCCGCCGGCTCGTCGCCAGGCAGATCCATCTTCAGAGCGCCCGCCGGAATCAGCCCTTTATTGAACTTGATCTCCGCGAGTTTGAGGCATGGGTCTGGGAAGAAAAGCTGTTCGGCTACAAACAGGATTCCTTCCCCTTTTCCTCAGGACGGCAATTGGGCATCCTGGAGCAGGTGCGCGGCGGAACCCTGGTCCTGTTTCACGGGGAAAAATTAAGTCGGGAGTTGCAGGAAAAACTCTCCGAAGCCTGCGGCAGGGAGGACAGCGCCGGAAACGTCCTGAACGCACGCCTCATTTTTATTCTCGACGGCGACCCGGCCGCGTTGGAACAAAAGTCGGTTTTCATCCCGGAACTGACGGCATTACTTCGTGACCAGCACTTTATCCTCCCGCCCCTGCGCGAGCACAAAGGGGACATCCTGCCGCTGGTTCATTTTTATCTCAAGCGCTGCAACGCCGAATTGAACAAAAAGGTGACCGGAATCTCCGCCGACGCCCTCGGCATGCTGATGAAATATGACTGGCCCGGCAACCTGACCGAGCTTTCCAACGTCGTCCAGCGGGCGGTCATGGTGTCGTCCGGCGCGGAGATTGTTGCCGAGCAGATCTTTCTCGGCCAATCCGGCAGGGAAGGAAGGCTGTCGTTCAACCTGCTTCGCCTGCCGGCCGTCCGCCGGCTCTTTCAGGGCAAGCTGCAGGCAAGGCTCAGCAGGGTGGTGCTGGTCCTGTTTTCCCTTATCCTGCTGATCCTGTTCTTCGGACCGCGGGACGCCGAGAAGAACCTGGGCATTACCCTGTGCTGGTATATCGGCTGGCCGCTGCTGATCATTTCCTTTTTTTTCCTGCCCCGCTTCTGGTGCAGCATCTGCGCGCTCTCGGCGCCGGGAAAACTGCTGCAGAAGCATTTCCAACCCTCCCGGCGGCTGCCGGCCTGGGCCGCCGCTCATTCCGGCTGGATTATGGCGCTGTTCTGCCTGACCGTGTTCTGGGCGGAAATCGTCTTCAACGCCTATGACAATCCGAGACTCACCGGAATGATCCTGTTGGCCATCGCCCTGGGCGCCCTGCTCTTCAGCCTGTTGTTCGAACGGTATTCCTGGTGCAGGTATGCCTGTCCCCTCGGCGCGCTGAACGCCGTCTTCTCGATGCCCTCGATCCTGGAACTGCGCGCCAACCGGGAAATGTGCGTCAACCAGTGCCGGGACCACGCCTGTTTTCGGGGCACGGCAACGTCACCGGGCTGCCCCATGTTCCGGCATCCGTTCATGGTGGACAACAACAGGGATTGCATCCTGTGCGGCCGCTGCATCCGAAACTGCAAGCTGCGCTCCATCGAATTGAATCTCCGGCTTGCGCCGCGTGAACTCTGGTCGCTGCGCAACGCGAGATTGGCCGACAATTTTCTGATTGTCTCCCTGGGGGCGGTCTACTTCATCCTGGCCGATCACACCCGGTTCCTGGAACAGGTTCGGTTATGGAGTGACGCCCTCGCCGTCGGCTCGACGGCCGCGTTCGTCACCTCCGGAACGCTTCTGTTCTGGGGAATGCTGCTGGTCGGCTGGGCCGGCTACCTGCTGGTGAGCCACCTTCAGGCATTGGCCCTGGCGGAAGAGCGACGCAAGGTTGCCCTGGCGGCCGGATACGGGCTCCTCCCCCTGGTGCTCGGCGGATTCCTGGCCTATTACAGCAAGCTGTTCATCCAGGAGGCCTGGCGGATCATCCCGAATTTTCTACACCTCTTCGGCGTCCGGACCGGCCTGGGCCAGTTTCATTTTCTTTCACCGGCCGCCACGACCACCCTGCTCCATATCATCATCCTCGGCGGGATGGGCGCCTCGCTCTACGCAACCTGTAAAATTTTCAGCCGCCTGCTCGGCCCTCGCCTCACCCCTTCCCGCCTCATCCTACCCTGTCTGGTCGTCGCGATTCTCGGCTTCGCCTTCCTCGCCGTTATATAAAAATATCCCGACGATTTTCTCCCGAACCGATATTCGGGGACAGAATGATTTTCGCTTCTCCGGCGCGAAAAAAAATCAGTCCCCTGCCGTTGCGCAAAAAAATAAATTTCCCGGATAGAAATTGCCGTTATTTTGCAAGAGGCTCAACCCCCAAGGTTCAGGCGGAACGGGCCGGGGAATCGTCGGTGGCGAAGGAAAGCCCGCTTCTGCGCGCACAGTTTTTCGACTGATAGAGGGCGTTGTCCACCCGGTCCAGGATAACCGCCAGCTCACTGCCATGCCGGGGCGCCTCCCCGAGACCGAAGGTCACGCTGAAATCCAGGCTCTTCACCGCCGCGTACTCGCTCACTGCCTGCTGGATGCGCCGGGCCGTCTGTTCGGCCAGAGCGAGGGTGGAATCCGGGAGAAGCAGAACAAATTCATCCCCGCCCAGCCGGGCAACGACATCGTACCTGCGAACGGAATCCCGCAGGATGGCGGCAAAGTCACGCAGGACCTGATCACCGGCGCTGTGCCCGAAGGAATCGTTGACGGCCTTGAATTTGTCCAGGTCGGCGAATAGAACCGCCAGCGGGCTTCGGGTGCGTTCCGCCTGCTGAAAGAGCGGCGTGGCCTGATCAAACAGGGCCCGGCGATTCATCACCCCGGTCAGCGGATCGACCCGGCTTTGCTGTTCCAGCTGAATGCGGGTCTTTTCGATGCGGCCCATGAGGAAATAGCTGTAAATCAGAATAATCCCGCCGAACAGATTGAGAAAAATCAGCCCGGTGCTCAGTTCCAGCACGTTTGCGTGAAAACGCAGGGTGAAGGCCAGAACGATCCCGGCAAACGATCCTACCAGGGCCTCGGCAAAGATGCGCATGCCGTAGCGCATGCCGTTACCCAGGACCACCACGATGAAGACCAGTTCGGCGGGCGGCAGGGGGTAAGGATCGTTGACCACCGCGATGGTGACGATGACGATGTCCACCCACATGGCCAGGCGGAAGCGGGCCGGACAGAAATGCAAGCGCATGGCGTGGAGGTACATGGCGGTCACACAGCCCACGTAAATCATCAGGGCAATGTTCATCTGGAACCGGGTGAGCACGCTCAATGACATGCCATGGGACAGGTTGAAAAATGCAATGGCCAGACACCAGAACAGATACCGGGTCCGGTATTGGATCTTCTGTTCCTGCCAGGAAGGGAAACGAACGGCTGCCTGCGGCTCCTGCCGGTCTTTGACCCGCCACCGTTCCTGGCCTGGCGATTGGGATAGCGACATATCGTGCTGTGTGGTCATAACCCCCCTGAAGCAGCCGGTCAAAAAATGAACCCGCTTGTCACTGCGGGACGTTCCGACTTTCATAATTTTGCCGGCCCGGCAACATGTTGCAGAGCCTGCCGGCATCGATTCCACTTTTTTTGCGGAACCGAACATCGTATCATATAGACCAACCAGCATCACAATAGCAAGAACATTCCTCCTTTCAAGATCCTGTGAAATGATTTCGAACAAATCAAAACCCTGCGCATCCGTGGCTGCGATTTCAACAAGTCGCCAGGCAGGCAGGCCGGCG
>QZJD01000105.1 GCA_003604995.1 Desulfobulbus sp.
CGCCGACGAGATCGGTCTGCAGGTGCTGCGAGCGAAGCTCGACCAGGTGGTCCGCCACCGGGAGCTGATCCTGCCCCAGTTCGGTGCCACCGGCGTCGCGGCCTTTGAGCTGAAGCGCAAATGCGGTTTCCGGGCCATCTACGGCCCGCTCCGCGCCGCAGACATCCCCGAATTTCTGCGCCGGGGCAAGGAGGCGGACGAGGCAATGCGCGCGGTCACCTTCACCCTTGCCGAGCGCCTGATCCTGGTGCCGGTGGAGATCGCCCTGGCCTGGAAGCCGATCGCTCTCGCCTCTCTGGCGGCTTTCCTCCTTTCCGGCATCGGCCCGGGGCTCTATTCGCTTGCCGCGGCCCGGCAGCGGGGGCTTGCCGCCACCGGCGCCACCCTGCTCGCCATCCTGGCCGGGGCGTTTTTGACCCCCCTTCTCCTGCCTTGGCTGCCGGGCCGGCAGTTCTGGCTCAAGGGGTTGCAAACCGGTGGCGGGATCGGACTGGCCTATCTCTTCCTCCTCAACCAACCGGCCTGGTCCCTGCCCGGCGCGGGACTCCTGCTGTGGACGGTGGCCCTGGCCTCCTACATGGCCATGAACTTCACCGGCTCCACTCCGTTCACCTCGCTGTCCGGGGTGGAGGCGGAAATGCGCCAAGGCCTGCCGGTACAGCTGGCGGCCACGCTCGCGGCCCTCAGTCTGTGGCTGGCCGCACCTTTTTTTGGATAAACGAAAGTGAAAGATTTCCGCTACATCGACGGCGTAGCCATTCTCCAGCTCGATGCCGAGGCGTGCATCGGCTGCGGAATGTGCGTGACGGTCTGCCCGCACCGGATCTTTGTGCTCGACGGGAAAAAAGCGCGGATCGCCGATTACGACGCCTGCATGGAGTGCAAGGCCTGCGCACGGAACTGCCCGGTATCCGCAATCCTGGTCAACCCGGACGAACGCTGCGGCTGTGCCACCCTGATCATTAAGGGCTGGCTGGCCAAATTGACCGGCAAACCGGCCGCGGTCGGCGGCTGCTGCTGACAGGGCCTTTCCGCCCTCTCTGTCTCTCTCGCCCCGAAGAGGGCCGGGGTGAGCGACGCTTTCAGGAGCCGGCGACCTCGACCGCCGGCGGCCCTCCGCCCCGCCTGATCCAGCGCGCGGCGACCATGCTGAGAAGCAGGACCACCCCACTGATCAGAACAAAGGACCAGCGCAGCCCCAGCAGGTCCGAACCGATCCCCGCCGTCAGCGCTCCCAGGAGCACACCGCTGCTCATCGCCAGGCTGAAGACGCCCATCATCGTCCCCTGCCCGTAATGCCGCCCCTCCTCGGTGGCCAGTGCCCCGAGCACCGGCCAGATCAGCGCCTCACCGGCGCCCAGCACGACAAAAAGAAAGAGCAGCCACCAGAAATCCGCGGCCAGGGGCACCAGACAGATGACCGCGGCAATGACCAGGCAGCCCGCCCGCAGCAGCCACACCTTGTCATAGCGGTCCGCCAGCCGGCCGCACGGAGTCTGCAGCAGGGCGTTGACCAGGGTGCGACAAGCGATGACCGTGCCGATCTGCCGGCCGCTGGCGTTGAACCACTGGTGCATGAGCAGGGGGAGAAAGGCCATGGTCGGCACCATGATGATCATGGTGCTCAGCCGGGCCAGCAGGATACCCCTGGTCCGCCGCCGGCGGAGCATGCTCGCCAGGGCAGTGCGCAGCGGCTGCCGGATCCGGTTCTGCCCTCGAACCTCCAGGGCCGGCATCTGAAAGAGGACCAGGAGCATGGCCAGAACGCTCAGGGCGGCCATGGCGTAAAAGGGCGCGGCCATGCCCCACAGGTCGGTGAACACGCCGCCGAGCAGGGGCCCGCCTCCGATGCCGGTGAAGACGGCGATGTTGAGCATGCCCATGTAGCGGCCTTCCTGGCCGATGGGGGCCATGTCGCTGACATAGGCCATGGCCACCGGCACGATCATCGCCGAACCGATGCCGTGCAGGGCGCGGATCCCGATCAGGTTGCGCACGGAGGTGGCTTCCGGAAAAAGGAGCCCGACCAGGGCGTAGACCAGCAGCCCGGCCAGGAGAAATCCCTTGCGGCCCCAGCGGTCGGACAGGCTGCCGATCACGGGTTGCAGAATGGTGCGGCTGAAGGAAAAAGCGCCGATGATCAGGCCGAGGCTCAGGCCGCTCGCGCCAAGACTGACCGCGAGCACCGGCACCACCGGCACGATGATCCCGATGCCCAGCAGGGCGATCATCACCGACAGCAGCAACGTGACCAGGACCTGGCGCTTCATGACACAATCAGCTCCGCGGACGATCCGGATCAGGCCAGGTCGCGCAGCAGGCCGGTGAAATGGGCGAGTTTCCGGCACCTGAGAAGCCGGTGGGTGCCCTCGATGGCCTCCAGGGCCTGCATCTGGCTCACCACCTCTTTCATCTTGTACAAAACCTGCTGCTCGCCGCAGAACAGCTCTTCATACCTGGCGAGCAGGGCCAGCAGATAGTCGCGCACCTCGGCGGCCTTCAGTTCGGGATGGGAAACCGCCGGATAGTCGCTGCGCAACCGGCGGAAAAGAAAGGGGTCGGCAATAGCCCCCCGGCCGAGCATCAGGCCGGCGGCCCCGGTCTGGGCACGTACCCGCCGGCCGTCTTCCTCGGTGAAGATGTCGCCGTTGGCAATCACCGGCAGCCTGGTCCGCCGAACCACCTCGGCGGTCACCCGGTGGTCGGCCGGGCCGTTGTAGCGCTGACGCACGGTGCGCGGATGGACGATCAGAAAATCCACGCCGCACTCCTCGAACAGCTCGACCAGGCGCGGCAGTTGCCCTGGATCATCCACGCCGGAACGGGCCTTTACGGAAAAACTGCCGCGGATCGCCGGCCGCAGAAGCTTGAGCAGGGTTGCCAGCTGTTCAGGCTCTCCGAGCAGGGTGCCGCCGGCGACCTTGCGGGCCATGCGGCCGTAGGGGCAGCCCAGGTTGATATTCAGGTGCGCCGCGCCCAGTTCCTGCACCGCACGGGCCGCGGCGAGCATTGCCTCCGGATCGCCGCCGATGAGCTGGACGATCAGGGGAACGCCGCCCTCGGCTGCCCCGACCTCCTGCCGATCGCTCCGGGAAATGGGCTCGCCCCTGTCCGTCTTGACCAGGACGTATTCGGTGAAGACGACATCAGGCCGGTAGCGTTCGACAAACAGACCGCGCAGGGCCCGGTTGGTCAGCCCCTGCATGGGGGCGAGCATCAGCGGAAAGCTGCCGGGCGTCCAGGGAAGTTGCGAGGCGAGAGTCATCACGGCGAGGGCGGCGGATCAGTCAAACTGGCTTTTGAACTCAAGGAAGGCCGACCGAAGCTCCGCAAGTTCGCTGCGCAGGGCATCGACCTCCTGCTCCAGGGCGGCCAGCCGTTCGTTCTCGGCCCGGACCTGCAAAACAGCAGCCTCAGGTGCGGCGGCCGCCGGCTCCACGTTTTCCGGTTCGCCGGCAAGCAGGTGGGCATAGCGGGACTCCTTGCGGCCCGGCTGGCGGGGTAGCTTCCGGATCAGGCCCATCTCGGTCAGACCCTCCAGGGTGACGCCGACCTCCTCCAGGTCGGCAAAACCATAGAGCCGTTCGGATCGACCCCGCAATTCGCCCACCGTCTGCGGCCCACGCAGCAGAAGCAGGCAGAGCACTGCCAGCTCCCGCTTCTCCAGACTGAACTTCCGGTCCGCCTCCTGACCGTACTTGGGGACCCGGGCCGCGTCGGTCCGCCAGACCAGACGCTTGTCCTTCAGACTCTCCAGGGCCTGGGCCACGGCGTGCTCGTCATAACTCACCACCGGCTCCCGGTTGGACTTCTGGTTGCAGGCGTTGAGGAGCCCGTTCAGGGACAGAGGATAGTATTCCGGGGTGGCCATCTCCTTTTCGAGGAGACAGCCCAGCACCCGCGCCTCGACCGCGTTCAGTTCAAAATCGAGCATGGCAGATTTTCCGTTTGG
The DNA here is from genome assembly GCA_003604995.1 of Desulfobulbus sp. Classification (GTDB taxonomy): domain Bacteria; phylum Desulfobacterota; class Desulfobulbia; order Desulfobulbales; family Desulfobulbaceae; genus UBA10518. Next base: position 3,953 of record QZJD01000105.1, read on the forward strand.
CAGGTATACTGAAATAAAATAATTCCCTTACCTCCTTAACCCGGAGGTTCGGGAAGCAGTATACCAGGAAAAACGCCCGCCGGCATGGGCAAAGAAATATTCGCGCAACAGGGGAGGAAACCATGAACCCGAAACTCGCCTTTATCTTCAGCCGCCGCAGCGTCCGCAAATACGAGGACCGGGAGGTGCCTCCGGAGATGCTCCACGACCTGCTGGAAGCGGGCATGGCCGCGCCCTCGGCGGTGGCCCGGGATCCCTGGCACTTCATCGTCCTGCGTGACAAGAACAAGCTGAACCAGCTGGCCGACATCCTGACCCACGGCCAGATGCTGCGCCAGGCCGGCGCGGCCTTCGTGGTCTGCGGCGACATCAACCAGGCCCACGACCAGAAAGAGTCCTACATGCTCCAGGATCTGAGCGCGGCCACCGAGAACATCCTCCTTGCCGCCAACGCCCTGGGACTCGGCACCTGCTGGCTGGGCGTCCACCCCCGGCCGGAGCGGATGGACGGCATCCGAAAACTCTTCCAACTCCCGGACAACATCATCCCCATGTGCTCCATCGCCATCGGCTGGCCCAAGGATCCGCCGCCCGCCCGCACCCGCTTCAACCCGGACAAGGTGCACCAAGGCGCCTGGTAAACGGATATCGGGATACCGGTTACTTTAGAGCTTTTCCCATCACAAAATCAATCCCCTTCTGAGAGGAGCTTGGGGGCTTGAGGTGGGGTTTGAGGGACGTTGCTGCTTGAGTAATTTAATAACCCAACTTCTCTTCCAGCTTTTGGCGCTTGGAGGATTTGTCCACCAAAATTAACTCGTCCAGGCGCACAGTTCGGCTCACCGCTGTCGAGCCCATCACCAAATATCGACTATCCCGCTTTATCCAACCGGGCTGAGCAGCACCGGAAACATCGGGTTTGAATTGTCTGAGGGGAGCGGCTGGACCAGAGCAGGCCACCGCTCCCCTCAGGTTTTTTTACGGCTCTTCAGGTGCAGCCACATTCTGGGGGAAGTCGGCACTCATGATGCGCCTGAACCAGGTGTCGCTTCCCTCTTCGCCCTCCTGGTTCCAGACCGCGTAGAACCTGGAACCGTCCGGGGTCATCCGTATCTGCGCTTCGCCCTGTTCCGGGTCGTCCTTGGCCAGATAATCATACCGCTCCACGATCTGCCCGGCCCAGTTGCCGGCGCTGTCGGGATTCACATCCCAAAGCCTCTTGAAATAGGTCTGGCCGCGATCCCGGGTAAAGGTATAGTACAGATCAGCCGGGACGGCCGTTTCCTCGTATTCCTCGTCATCGCCATGAGCCTTGGGCACATTGGTCGCGGTACCGAAGGTGGCGTAATAGACGGCGGAGTCGTAGATGTCCTCCGGATAGGTACTGCCGGGTATCGCACCGGGGGAGGGTCCGACCAGCCGCGGCTCGATGACGCTCAGCTTGTTGTTTTTCAGCAGTGACATATTGCGCGAGGGTTCGAACACACCGGGAGCGAAACAGACGACTTCCTCGTAGGTTTCCCTTTTGTTTGCGTCATCCTCGGAAAGGATCGTGGTGTAATCCTTCCAGATCCGAGTCTGACAAACCTGCGTGTTGTCGAAGGTGTCGCCCACGCCGTCGGGCTCGATCGGTTCGGGATCGGTCGTCCAGGTCTGGCCGCCGTCGAACGAGCGACGGATGAACAGATCATACTTGTCATGGGCGTTGCGCGAGGCGGCCCAGTTTGGAGTGTAGTCGTAGGCGAAGAAGACATTGTCCCCGCGCAGAATACCGCGGTGGGCGCGGGCGTCTTCGTAAGGATTGGTCCAGCTTGCATCGGACAAATTCGCCTCGTACTGTTCGTACTTGACGACCTTGACCCCCTCGCCCTTGGCCTGGTCATCCAGGTTGGGGTTGTACCAGTATTCAAGAGGCGTAACGGAGCTCAGGTTCTGTACCCCGTCGACGCAGACCGGCCGACCGTTCTCCGCCAGCCGCGTCTCCTTGCAGACGAAATTCCAGAAGGCATAAGGGTTTCCTGTGTGCAGCTTCTTGTTCACCCGCCGCATGAAAATATCCGACGGTCGGCCCTTGCCTTCCTCACCCTGTTTATAAACCATGACCATGACCGTGCCGCTGGCCCCTGCCTGGCCGGGAGGCTGCACCAGCATCCGCGGCCGACGGGCGTTCTCGTAGGCAAGCTGGGGTTGCCCCGTCCAGTCGAGCACCCTGGCCCCGGTTTCGTAATCAATCAGATACAGCAGGTTTCCTTCCATGTCCCGGGCCGGCAGGTTGACAATGTCGCCGCCACTGACCTTGTTCGGAAATCCGAAATCGAAACTGTGGTAAATGACATTCTTGCCGGAATCAGGCTTGACGTCTTCACCCCCGTAGGGCGATTCACCGGTATGGTCCGGAGCCCCGCCGCCGACCCCCTTGGTCTCTTCGTAGACAACGGCCACCCAGGCGCTCTGCGTCCCGTCCGTCCTGGTATACGGCATAAAACTGATGTTCGGCCGCGAAGCCCCGGTGTCTCCGTCCAGCAGGCGGCGGTCATCGATGTTGTCACCGGGGGAAAGGTCTTCTGTAATGCAGACGTTCTTCGTCTCTCCCTGTTCGTTGACGAACGTATAGAAAGCGGCGCACAGATCCGGCGTGCCGTTCGCATTGTCATCAATGAGATAGGCGTATCGGTGGGTGCCGGCATGCTTGCCGTCCCACTCGGGGTCCTCCGGATCGTTGATCGGAATCCAGTTGCCGTCGGCATCCTCCTTCGGGAAGCCGTCCGTGCCCAGTTCAACCTTCATGTTGTCGGTATTGCAGGTATCGTTGTCGGAAAGCCGCATCGGCAGAGACATGGGCACTGCCCACATCGGCCGGTTGCTGGTCCACTCGGGGTCATCGAAAGCGTGGGCCGGATCGCCGCTGGGCGAGAAGTCCCCGTCAATGGTCGCGAAGTCGCTCCATTTGATAAAACTGTACCAGATATCGGTCTTGTGATTGGTGGTGGCCCCGCTCCAGCCATGGCCGGGTCCGGCCATCTCGCCCGGGCGCACCCCCTCCGGATCCTCCTGCCATACGATCCCGAAGCCGACACCCTTGGCCCCGTTGACCGCTACCTGCCAGACATCGCGCCGCCCGGAGGTGAGCCGTTCGGGCTTGCGCCACTTGATTTCGCCGGCCTCGTTGACATCGGTTGTCGCGGGATCATCCCCCAGGGTGATCACTCCGCGGCAGGCCCAAAGGCAGTAATAGGGAAGTTCACCGACCTCCGGGAAACCGTCCTCTGTATAATCGCGGGAGCGCTGCGGACCGCCCACGCCCCAGATATCGTCCACGTAATAGGGATTCGGCGTTACCCCGTCCTCCAGGAATTCGCCCCTGGAATAGCGCGGCTGGCCGCCCCGGCAAAACTTGCTCTGCCAGACGGCAAGGATGTAATTGCCCTTGATCGACAGGTTGGGCTTCTTGACATCGCCGTAGTAGGGCAGCCCGTTGGCCAGAGTGAATGAACTGCGGTCGGCCGCCCTGGAAAGATTCATCCGTTTCCAGGTATTGCCGTCGTCGCGGGAAACCGCGCCGAACACATCCATGGCGCCCGTCGGCGAATCCGGGTTCTGGTCGGCATATACCGCGACCAGCGGCTTCACATTGTCCCGGGTATAGAGGTAATTGCCGTCCTCATCGTAATAGTCGACACCCACCGCTGCCGTGTCCGGATCATCGTATGGTTCACCGTTTGCCCTTGTTGCCGGCACAAGCACCGGCATCAAATCGACTTTGCTCTTGGCTGTCGCCATCTCAGGCGTCTTGGAAATATTCTTGCGGAACATTGCCGAGTTGAGCTGCTCTTCCAGGTGGTCCTTGGCCTCATCAGCCGACACCACCTCCATCAGGGGGTAGACGATGCTCGCGCGGGCAACCACTTCGCTGATAATTTCATCGATCTGAATGTTGTCATAACAGTTCAGGTATACAAACCCCTTGTCCGCCATAACTGCCTCAAAGATACTGACGATGTCCGGCGAAATCTGGATACCGCTTTTCGCGAACCCGTCGGAGTCCAGGCTCTGAAGAAGACGCGCCATATTGATCACTTCCTGATCATCCGTGTCGGAGCTTTCAAACAGATCGAGCAGGGTCACCCGGTGATCGGCGATGGCGCTGCCGAGAAGGTACTGACCGAGGTACAGAGCAACCCACTCACCGGGAAAGTAGTCAAAGCCGCCGGCTTCGTCGGTCAGGACGTCGCCCGTGGGCGTGACCGCCCGAACTCCCTGCACCGGTGAGTCGACAAAATGCGCCCGCGCCTTGTGAGCCATCATGTACTGCAACCACCAGCCCCACTGGCCGCCCTCGAAGGGAATGTCGCCTTGAGCCCAAGCGCCCTGCTCTGCAATGATCCGGCCGTATTCATCGACCTGGATGACGTTGGCATGCACAGCGATGTGGCGCAGCCGCTGGGGTTCGTAGGGTTCGCCCCAGCGGAAGCCCTGCAGATCATCGACAAAGTCGAGCCAGATGGGCTCTTCGACGGCGGGCTCTTTGTATTCGTACTTGAAATCGAACTTGCCGGGCACCGCATTGCCGTTTTTCATCGGTATAGGGTTGCCTTCCCATCCGGCATGGACATGCAGCTCGGTCATCCTCCAGCCTTCAGCAATCTGAACGTCGATCAGCAGTCCACCGTTGTTGTTGTGGATGGTCACCATGCCGGCCTCATACTGCTGGCCGGCGATCAGCGGGACATCAATTCGTCCCGGCCCCTGGGCTGCACCGGTTGGCGACTGGAACACGAAGAGTGCTACAACCACCGCCGACAGCCAGATGCACAGTTTCCTCATATCAACCTCCATTGATAAAAGTTGTGCAGACCGGTCAGCAACGAAATTGCCGACCTTTCTGAATTACCATTCCGCAGGGAAATTTTCGGCAGCCAGGCGATCATTCCGGAAAACACCCCGAAGCCCTGCGATTTCCTCTCTTCACCCATCAAAGGGGGTGGCATTACGGACGCATTGTATTCCGATTGCATGATCACCCCGCGCTGTTGAAGGATCTCTCAGTACGAAAAGGCGTCAACATGCAGTCCTCGCTGAACATGACCACCAGGCCTGATTCATCGCGGCGCACGACTTCTCCGTTTGCCATCAGCAACACGTAAATGCCACCGTCGGCGTCCGTCGGAACATTGAGTAGTATTTCGACCCGAACAGGTCCATCACAGGAAAAGGGCTTCATGGTGTTGAAATATGCTCCCTTTTGCGAGATATCCCTGGTCAGCGATAAATGATAATTATTGCCGGCATCCATGGAGCGCGAAGCGTTGAGGAAGGCGGGCAATTTCATATCAAAGCGCCTGTACTCTCTGCGATCAATCTCGTTTTCCATGTTGCGACATCTCCCTGCCCGAAGAATGAAAATTCTTCCCATTCACCACAAGTATAGCAGCCGCAATTGCTGGAACAATCCAAAGAAGGACTGATTTTTTAATGAGTTTTGAAGAGTAAATCATCAGATGAAGGCATGAAATGCACCTTACTCTTCACGAAGGTGCCTCATACTTTCGCCTGAGAGTCACCACCGGAAAAAAGGGAGAGGCATCTCTCAGCAGATGCTGGATGATAGGGATTCTGGTCAGGATAGGATGAACAGCAACAAGGGTTGCCGGGCAAAGGAGGGAGCGTTGGTTATTTCAGATTCCTGGCTGCCCACATGGCCGCCTGCAGCCGGTTGCGCACTTGCAGCTTTTTATAGATATTGAAGATATGGCTCTTAACCGTGTGGAGGCTGACATACAGCCGGGAGGCAATCTCCTCGTTCGTGGCACCGGAAGAGAGGTGGATCAAAATTTCCTTTTCCCGACGGGTCAGATTGCAGGCCATCGAATCGGATTTGGGTGCTTTTCTCGGCTTCTGACAAATATAATCCATGAGGACGCCTCTTGCGACCCACATCTCGCCATATTTAAGCGCACAGACCCCCCTGAGCATGACATCCGGCTGATCGTTTTCAAAAAAGAAGCCTCGCACGCCGCAATCAATATATCCCGCGATGTCGGCATTGCCCTGCGAGAGGTTGAACAGGGCCAGGACATCATACTGGAGGTACGGGGTGGCCTCGGTGTGCAGCATCTCCAGAATGGCTGCCCCCTCCAGACCGTGGCAATCGATGAAAATCAGCCGCCATTCCTTGCCTGCCAGTCCGTCGGGGTGCGGAATGTCCGCCAGGCAGTTGACCACGGTCGTCAAGGCCGGCCTGTTGGCCCGAATGTAGTTGCCCAGAAGATCAGCACTGAATTGCTGGGAGCCGACGATGAATATAGGACGGTCCCTGAACCTGCATGCAGCGCAGTCGAATTGTCGGCCCAGCATAACTGTCTCAACTTTCCTGGCCATAAGGAGAAAGAGCCGTGCAAGCGGATAATTGAAAAGGTGCTCTTGCGCTTCCTGTCGGGGAAAGAAGCCGCCCCGATCCACCGTTTCTCATATTATCTCCCATTTCAACAAAAATGAGAACCGATTTTTAAGTGTCGCGCCAGGGACATCCTATATTTCCCCTACTACTTACAAGGTCGGCAGGAAGCCCTCCACCGCCCCTTGTGCAAGGCAGTAAGCTTTTTCTTCCTTCAATTTCCTGCCTCGGTCAACCGCTGCGCTGACCGCTGGTTATGATATCTTGAGTTTGGCAGACAGCCCTGCTTGACTCAATCCCAACTCCGACACACTCCAGAAACAAAGCAGACTCCGCGCGGCAACGGTTTTTCTTTTCTTGCCGCCGGCCAGTACCTCGGCAGGAGGTATCTCGAAAAGATCGGCAACCCGATCCACCAACTGCTCGAAGTTCACACCCTGGGTTTGGAGATAATGCTGCCGTGCAAATTTCTCGCCGGCGTGACGGAGTACCCCATCCACAAAGTCGCTATCGCCAAGAATACGCTCATCGCCTTTCTGAAACTCTTTTTTCCTGCGCAGTTCTTGCACCGCTGACCAGCCGCCATGACTGCGAATCAATCCGCCGCCGACAAGATCCCGGCGCCGGCCCATGGCAATGCCATCCTGGACATACAACCGATATGCCTCCTGCGCCGCTTTTGGCCGGGCTCCGAACTGGGAAAGCACAGAATCAACATCCTGCCATTCCCGTTTCACCTTCCCCACGACAGCAGAATGGCCGCAATAGGGGTAGTCTTGCAACTCAATGTATTCCTGAACTAATTTTGCACGCAACGGATTGAGATGAATATACCGGACCAGTTCAAGGAAATAGGCGTCTTCCTGACAGAGTATGGATTTATACGTAAGCGCCCAGCAAACCCCCTCTTTTTTCTTGTTACGGCCAGTGTCATGATGGTTCAACCAGAAATCATTTTGGAGAACGATCATGACCCAGCAGT
>QZJD01000101.1 GCA_003604995.1 Desulfobulbus sp.
GAGGTTTTTCTCCTGGAGTTCCAGGGCGATTTTGGAGGCGATCTCCTTGCTGGGCGGCGCGCCCATGATCGCGGCAAAGCCCGGGGCGGTCCCGTCCACGAACTCGACGCCGCGCTTTCTGAAGATGACGTCGTCGGCCGCGCCCAGCCAGATATTGGCCGCGGTGGGATCCTCGGTCTTGGTGTAGAAATTGGGTTCGTTCAGGTAGCGGATCGCCTCATACATCTCTTCGGCGAAAAAGGTGGCCATGCCCGCGTCCAGGGCCGGGGCCAGGTAGGGCAGCCAGATGTCCTCGGTGACGATGGGCGGCAGGAGCTTGCGGCACTCGGTGAAAATGTCCTTCATGTCGCCGAGCTTCTCCACCTTGGCGCCCAGCATCGAGTAGATGACCGGCAGGAAGTAAGCGGTGTTCGGGAAGGCCACCTCCTGGTTCGGACCGTACTTCTGCAGGGCCTGCTCATAGCTCTCCTCGGCCATGTCTATGATTTTCTTGGCGCCTCGTATCGCTGCGGAACAGATGATCTTCGACATTGAAAATACTCCCTTCTATAAAGATTCTTGCGAATTGATATGCGGTACCGGTATTGATCAGGCCATGAGGCCCGTAATCAGTGATCTGGTCATGTTGACCGCCTTGGGATGGCGCATGATCAGCACCTCGCCGCCGGCGAGCAGCATGCACACCGCGGTCATGGCCTCCATCATGATCCCCCGCCGCTCCTGGTCGCCGAGCAATTCGTCGCTGGGCAGGCCGACCTCCTTGGTCTTCCACACCTCGCGGCCCAGGTTGCAGATGATCGGCACTTGCAGCTTTTCGTCTTTCTGGGTCAGGGCGGCCAGACGGATGCGCTCCATGACCGAATAGGTGTACTCGATGCCGTAGCCCAGTGCGCCGATGGAGGGATCCATCAGGACCGTGGAAAGCGGCACCCCGAGGTTCTCAAGGAGAATGTTCAGCTGCTTGGCCAGGTTGACGTCAATGGGCGAGGCGGCGACCATGGGATGCTGGAAAGCCATGGCCGTGGCACCGATGGCCCGGTAGTTGGCGTCCTCCAGCGGGGCCAGGCAGACCTTTTTGTCGCCGATGATCGCGGTGATCTCGCGCAGGGTCTCGGTATCCTTCTCATTGTTGCCGCAGCCCCAGACGATGATCGGTACCTCCACCGCGTTAATCACCGCAGCGGCGTCCTTGGCCGCCTCGGACGAGGGGCGGTTCATCCCGTTGGGATCAGTGCCCACCAGTGAGATGTTCAGGGCCTCGGCCCGGTATTCATTCACGCATTTCTGCGCCCAGGCCACCGGATTGCCCAGCACGTCCTCATAGTATTTGGTGAGGGTGGCCGGCCAGTTGTCCGGCTTGATGTCCAGGATATCCATGGCGATGAGCGGCTTGCGCGGCATGTTGCCTTCAAAAAGGTGGAACGGCAGGACCTCGGAACCGCCGACAATGACGGTCTTGTCGCCGTTGCCGAGCACGACCTCGCGGATCTTGCCGCTGTAGGCGGCGCGGTAGGAGGCGGCCGGCACCTTGCTGGCGCGCTGGGCAAGCGGTTCGCTTTCGGCTTTCAACTCGCCCACCGCAAGTTCGGCGGGCACAGCCGGCGCGGCGGCGGGAGCAGGGGCGGCGGCGGGAGCAGGGGCGGCAGGCTTGGCCGCGGCCTCTGCTTTTGCTTTGGCTTCCGCTTCAGCCTTGGCCTTGGCGGCCGCTTCATCCTTGGCCTTGCGCTCGGCCTCCGCCTTTGCCTTGGCTTCCGCTTCAACCTTGGCCGCGGCTTCCGCTTTTGCTTTTGCTTCTGCATCGGCCTTTGCCTTGGCGGCGGCTTCATCCTTGGCCTTGCGCTCAGCCTCCGCCTTTGCCTTGGCTTCCGCTTCGGCCTTGGCGGCATCCGCCGCCGGTGCTGCCGGTGCAACAGGGGCAGCGGCCACGGGAGTTGCGGGAGCGGCCGGTGCGGCGGCGGCCTTCGGCGGCTCGCGGCGCAGAATCGCTTCCGCATCGACAAACTTAAGCAAGGCGGCGAATTGATCGTCACTGAGGCCGTAGGCCTTCTTCAAGGCGTCGAGCCCCTGTTTCACTGCATCCAAGGCCATCTGGCGCTCTTTTTCGTTCATCTCGTGTTCTCCTGCATCATCGGTGGCTATAGCAATGGTCTCTGTTGATGGTGTCGAGCCGGCGGCCTGGCGGCTGATCGCCACGGCCTCCTCGCGGGCGGCGGCGATGATCCGCGCCGCCTCGGCCTTGGCCTCTTCCAGGACTGCGTCGCTTTCGGCGCGGACGCTGATCGTCTCAGGCGCGGGCGCGGCCGCGAGAGCGGCGGCGGGTGCCGTGGTTTCGGCAAAGGTCGGCCTGGGCAGCAGGCCGGCGCGCTCCGCGATTTCCTGGACCGCCTCCTCCCACTCGATGGCCATGATATGCACGCCGGCCACCCCTTTGATCTCCTTGACCTGGTGGATGATATCGACGGCAATACTGATTCCTTCCTGCTGCTTGTTCTTTGCCCCCTGTAACCGCTTGATCACCTCATCGGTGACCTCCATGCCGGGCACGGAATTGTGCATGTAGCGGGCCATGCCGAGCGATTTAGGCGGGGTGATTCCGGCGAGGATGTAGGCCTTCTTGTCCAGGCCCAGGTCGCGGCACATCGCCATGAATTTGGCGAACCGGTCCACGTTGTAAATGATCTGGGTCTGCACGAAGTCGGCACCGGACGCGATCTTCTTGCCCAGACGCACCGCGCGAAATTCATGAGGAAAGGCAAAGGGGTTGGCCGCGCAGCCGATGAAAAGTTTCGGGGCCGGCCCCTGGATCTCCTCACCGCACTGAAACTTCTTGGCGTCCCGCATCCCCCGAACCATGCCGAGGAGCTGGATGGAGTCCATATCAAAGACGCCCTTGGAGCCCGGATGGTTGCCGAACTTCTGGTGGTCGCCGGTCAGGCACAGCAGATTTTTCAGGCCCAGGGCCGAGGCGGCCAGGATGTCGCTCTGCATGCCGATCCGGTTGCGGTCGCGGCAGGTCATCTGGATGACCGGTTCCAGGCCCTCTTCTTTCGCGATCAGACCGGCGCCGATACTCGACATGCGGACGATCGCGGTCTGGCAGTCGGTGATATTGACCGCGTCAACATTACCCTTGAGCAGCCGGGCCTTACTTCTGACCACCTCCGGGTCACTGTTTTTCGGCGGGCCGAGCTCACCGGTCACCGCAAAGGCGCCGCTGGTGAGCACGCGCTCGAGATTGCTCCCCGATTTCATCAATCCTCCTTGTGCAAAATATCTCAATGGCCGACCTGATCATCAGGCCGGCCATGGGTTATCTTTAATAGATCAGACCGGGATCAGTGGGCGCCGGCCTTGCCGCCGCAGCCCATGCCGGGCAGGGCCTGTCCTTCAATCTCGCGGCGCATGGCCATGTCGAAAAGAACACGGTCCTGCTTCTTGTTGATGCCGAGGGCCTCACGCTTCTCGTCGATGGCCCTGATCATCTTGTGCGCCAACTCGATCGGGTCTTCCTCCACGTCCCAGCAGGCGCCGTACAGCTCCTTCATCCCCTTGAGGATGAATTCGGAGAACTTCTTGGCGCCCTGGATGGGCAGGTTCTGGAAGATGACATGGGCGCCGGAGCTGACAAAGTACTGGCCGATGGCCACCGCCTTCTCGGACATGTACAGCGGCGCGGTGCCGCAGGCAGGCAGTTCGGAGATGTCCTCGCCGAGCCCCCCTTCCCGGACCATTTCGGTCAAGGCAATCAACAGGCGGCTGTTGTCCACGCAGGAGCCGACATGGAGCACCGGCGGCATCCCCACGGTTTCGCAGACCTCGGCCAGGCCGGGACCGGCGTATTCGCGGGCGGCCTCGGGCCGCATCAGGCCGCGACGACCCAGGGCGGAGGCGGCGCAGCCGGTGGCCAGCACCAGGACGTTGTTCTTGATCAGCTCGGTGGCGATTTTGAAATGGACGTCATCGGCGTATTTGTAGTGTTCGCAGCCGACGATGGCGGCAACGCCCCTGATCCGGCCGTTGATGATGTTGTCGTTCAGCGGGCGGTAGGAGGCGCGGAAGCGACCGCCGAGCATGTAGTTGATCGTCTCGTGGGAGAAGCCGACGACCACGTCGAATTTCTTGTCCTTGGGAATATAATGGGCGCCGCGCTTCTTGAAGTTGCCGATGGCGTGCTTGAGAATCGCCTTGGCCGAGCCCATGGCATCGTGTTCTTCAAACTGGATGTGGACGGCGTCCGGCATCTTGGCCCGGTAGTTGGTGGTGATGATGTCGGTGTGCATCTCCTTGACCACCTGGGCCACGGACTGCATCACGCACTGGACATCCACCACCATGGCCTCCACCGCGCCGGTGGCCAGAACCATTTCCTGCTGGATAAAGGAGCCGGCTACCGGAATACCCCGGCGCATCAGGATTTCGTTGCCGGTGCAGCAGACGCCGGCCAGGTTGATCCCCTTGGCGCCGGCGATCTGGGCCAGTTCCTGGATGTCCTCCTGTTCGGCGGCCAGGCACAGTGCCTCGGCCAGGAGCGGCTCGTGGCCGTGCACGGTGACGTTGACATGATCTTCCTTGAGACAGCCCAGATCGACGATGGCCCGTTTGGGCACCGGCGTACCGAACATGATGTCAGTCAGCTCCGTGGAAAGCATGGAGGCGCCCCAGCCGTCGGCCAGCGCGCAGCGGGCGCCCTGAAGCATGATATTCTTATAGTCCTGGTCAACGCCCATGTGGGTGCGGTGCATCATCTCCACCACCTCGCGGTCAACACCGCGCGGCTCCACCCCGAGCTTCTTCCAGATCTCCTGCTGTTTTTTCGGGGCGCGTTTCAAAAAGGTCAGGGTGCCGTCCTGCTGGCCGAACTCGGCCAGGGCTTTCTCGCCGAGCTCCAGGGCGATCTCGTTCTTGTCGCGGCCCTCGGTTTCGATGCCGAAAAGCTGCGCCATCTTGTGCAGCTTGTCCACATCTTTGATCTCGTGCGGGGTCTCGCCCTTGGCGGTGGCGATGAAGCCGCGGACCATCTCCCTGGCATGATCGGTGTGAGAGGCGGTGCCGGCGGCGATGATCCGCGCCAGGTTGCGGGCGACCACCGTATCGGCGGTGGCGCCGCAAACGCCGAGCATGCTCTCCACGCCGTCAATGATCTGACAGGGACCCATGTTGCAGATCCGGCAGCAGGTGCCGCCGGAGCCGAACAGGCAGGCGGACATGCCGCGGCTCTCGATCCGGTCGTAGGCGGTGCGGACCTTGCGGCCCAGGTCCTGACTGAGCAGTTCCAGGGTCGAGGCGTTGGTTATTTCATTGCATGTGTCGCATCCAATTGACTTGGCCATATTCAATCTCCTGCGGGTTGGAAAAAACGGAAGACGGCGCGTTGTCGGCCGGGCTTCCTGATTTGCATGTCGCGGTTATGCCAGACCGGCGTGCTGCCGAGCGGACTGGACGGTATTTTTCATCAGCATGGTGATGGTCATGGGGCCGACGCCGCCGGGAACCGGGGTAATGGCCGCGGCCTTTTCCTTGACCGACTCGAATTCCACATCACCGGCCAGGATCGCCTTGCCGCTCTCGGTCATGCCGATGCGGTTGACCCCGACATCGATGACCACCACGCCCTCCTTCACCTGGTCGCCTTTGATCATATTCGCCACCCCGGCGGCAACCACCAGGATGTCGGCGCGTTTGGTGTGAAAGTCCATGTCCTTGGTCCGGGTATGACACAGAGTCACCGTAGCGTTGCCGCCGGGGCGCTTCTGGAGCATCAGGTTGGCCACCGGCTTGCCCACGATGTTGGAGCGGCCGATGACCACCACCTCGGCGCCTGAGGTCTCGACGCCTGAACGTTGTAACAGTTCCAGCACGCCGTGCGGGGTGCAGGGCAGAAAGCACTGCTCGCCGAGCATCATCTTGCCGACGTTGACCGGGTGGAACCCGTCCACGTCTTTGTTCGGATCGATGGCGTAGAGAACCTTGGCCTCGTTGATGTGCTTGGGCAGCGGCAGCTGCACCAGGATGCCGTGGATCTTCGCATCCTTGTTGTATTTGTCGACCAGGGCCAGCAGATCCGCTTCGCTGGTGTCGGCGGGCAGGGTCACCTGCTCGGAATGGATGCCCAGGGCATGGGCGGTCTTGTTTTTGGCGGCCACATAGGACTGCGAAGCAGGATCTTCGCCCACCAGGATGGTCACCAGGCCGGGGACCAGGTTGTGTTTCTGGCGAAGCTCGTCGACTTCAGTCTTCAGCTCCTCACGGATCGCCTTTGCCGTCTCGGTACCACTAATAATTTTTGCACCCATGGGTTCTCCTTTGCATCCCAAAGAAATAAATATAAAAAATGTTCAAAATCTGCTCAGAATGAATGATTCGCGGTAATGAGCGAGGAACAACTGTCAGGGCTTTTTGGAAAAGTTGACAAGAGCGTTTATCATATCGAATATAAAAATTATTTCAAGCATAAATCGACGCATCATCGTCTTCATTGTACAAATGCAACTTGTTAACTATACGCATCAATTGCGCTGATTGGCCATTCAGTCCGTGCGCTTTTTTTACTGTACGCAGTAGTTTATCCAGGGAGGGGAGGAAATTTGAATGCAGAATGCAGAATAAGGAATGGAGAATTATGAACAACCCTGTCGGTGTCGGGGTCGGTATCGGGGTCGGTCTTTAATCTTTTTTCGATACCGACCCCGACACCGAGTATTTTCTAGCGGGGAGAGACGGAACCGCGTCAGCGAAAACGGGCGGGTAGCTGCTGATAGAACAGTCCCTCCTCGCTCCGGCCGTGCTTGATGCAGCCCCGGCCGTAGAGGTCGCATTTGCGCTCCAGTTCCCGGGCTGCCAGGCGCGACTGCTCGGTGGACAGGGTTCCGGATTCCAGGAGGTTGACCAGGGACCTGATCCGGAATTTATCCATGCCCTGGCGGTAGCGGACCGACAACTGGTCGGGCCGACCGCCGTTTTTTATGGTCAAGGGCAGGTCCAGCAGATGAAACCGCTCCCGGCACCCCACCCGGAGCCAGAAATCGTAATCTTCACAACAGGGCAGCGATTCGTCGAACAGGCCGTACCGATCGAACACCTCGCGCCCGGCCATCACCGTGGACATGCCCACCACGCACATGCCCAGGCTGGCCGCAAAGATGTCGCCGTCCGGCGGTCGGTGCTTTTTTTTCTGGTTGAGATGCCGGCCGCGCCGGAACCATTGTTCGCGGGTATGGGAGATCAGGCAGCCCGAGTCCCGCAGGGCGACGGCCTGGCGACCGATTTTCTCCGGGGCGAAACGGTCGTCTGAATCGAGAAAGCAGAGGTAGTCGCCGCGGGCGGTCAGGATGCCGGTATTGCGGGCGCTCGCCGCGCCCCGGTTGGCCTGCGCGATATACCTGATCGGCAGGCCTGCATGCCGGACCAGCTCCTGAACCACGGTTCGGGTCTCGTCCGTGGAGCCGTCATCCACCACCAGCACCTCCGCCGGGGGGACTGTCTGGTGGATGACGGAAGCTACGGCTTCCGCTATCCACTGCGCCCGGTTGTATGTCGGAATGATCACCGAAATCAGCACAGGATCTCCGCGCCCCATCTTGCCACGCATTGTCGAGCCACGCCGGCTCGCTCAATCGGAATAATCGAGGTTTCTTGTGGCAGAATATGGCCGTTCTGCTATAGTTCTGTGTTTAGGCTGAAGTGGTTCAGGCTGTTAGGGGTAAGATTCTTCTGCCATGGAGCAAATTCTATTCTTTGCTTTTTTCCGGGCAAATGATTTGATCTTTACAATTTATTCCCTCACAGCCATCAGTCTCACAGCCCGCAGCCTTTCACTTTTTTGAGCTGTATTACTTCGTCAAACCCGGGCATTTAGCTGATTTGTATGTACACAGACATTCTCATCAATGCAACACCCTACGAGAACCGCATCGCCCTGGTGGACAGCGGAAATCTTCTTGAATTCTACATCGAACGGCCGGCGGAACAGGGTCTCGTGGGCAACATCTACTGCGGTAAGGTGGTCAGGGTGCTGCCGGGGATGCAGGCGGCCTTTGTGGATATCGGCCTGGAACGGGCCGGATTTCTTTATGTTGACGACGTTCTCATCTCCTCCTGCGAGATGGAGCGGCGGATTGCCAGGGAGGAACAGATCCCGGGGCATGTCTTTTCCGCGTCCGAAATACGGCCGATTGCCGGCAGCTCCCAGCCGGGGATTGCCGATCTGCTCAAGGAGGGCCAGAACGTCCTGGTGCAGATCTCCAAGGAACCCATCGGCACCAAGGGGGCGCGATTGACCTGCCACATCACCCTGCCCGGCCGCAACCTGGTGTTCATGCCGCTGACCGACCACATCGGCGTTTCCCGCAAAATCGAGAACGAAGAAGTCCGCCAGAAGCTTCGTGAGAAAATTGAAGGCCTGCGGCCGCCGGGAACGGGCTTCATCGTCCGCACCGTGGCCGAGCATGCCACCGAGGCCGAACTGGAGGCGGACATGGAATTCCTCCTCCTCCTGTGGGACGACATCAAATCGCACTGCGGCAGGGTCTCGGCGCCGAACCTTGTCTACAAGGACCTGGACATGATTCTTCGCTCGGTACGTGATCTGTTCACCGAGGATGTCCGGGAACTGATCGTCGATGCCAAGCCCGTCTACGAGCGGCTGCTCAATTTCATGCAGACCTTTGCCCCTGAACTGCAGGGCAAAATCGTCTACTATGACCGGGACACGCCGCTTTTCGAATCATACGGGATCGAGGTGGATATCAACCGGGCACTGGACCGAAAGGTATGGCTCCGATCCGGCGGCTACATCATCATCGAAACCACCGAGGCCCTTACGGTCATCGATGTGAACACCGGCCGCTTCGTCGGCAAAAAGGACCAGGCGGAGACGATCTTCAAAACCAACATGGAGGCAGTCAAGGAAATCGCTTACCAGCTCAGGCTGCGCAATATCGGCGGGATCATCATCGTCGATTTTATCGACATGGATAATGAAGCGCACCGGGAAGAGCTGTTCCTGGCCTTCCAGGACGCGATCAAAAAAGACAAAAACCGGGTCAATATCCTCAAGGTCTCCGAGTTCGGCCTGGTGCAGATGACCAGAAAACGTTCCCTGGAAAATCTGGCGCAGATGATGTGCGAGCCCTGCATGTACTGCGAGGGCGAGGGCATCGTCAAGTCCCGCCGCAGCACCTGCTATGAGATTTTCCGCAAGATTTCCCGCGATGCGGGCAAAATTTCCGGCAACAAGGTCTACATCAAGGTCCATCCCATGGTGGCGGACATGCTCCTTGAGGAGGAAACCTTGTATATAGAAGCCCTGCAAAAGGAAACCGGCAAGCAGTTCACCATTATACCCCTCCGGGATACCCATATCAGCCGCTACGAAATATCCTGGGGAGACTGAGGAAAACAGGTTTTTAGGGGCTTAGGGACTTAGGGGCTTAAGCTATCAGGGCACGAGCTGCCCCCCCTAAACCCCTAACCACCTAAACACCTAAAACCCTAATCACCTAATCACCTAAACACCTAATATCCATGAAAGAAAGTAGACTGAAACCCCCCTCGTCCGGCAAACCCATGCGCCTCCTGCGCAACCTCATGATCATTGTTCTCGCGGCCCTGGCGGTAATCGCCGGGGCCGCGGGATTCCTCCTTTTTGAGGGGGAACAGCCCGAGATAGCCCTGCAGAAGGAAATCCGCTATCTCGGCAAGCAGACGGAGATCCCCTTCAGCGTCACGGACCGGAAGAGAGGGCTGCGCAGCATCGTGGTCACCGTCTCCCAGAACGGAGAGGAGCAGGAACTCCTGACCCAAAATTTCGACCGGCAAAGCTGGCTGGGCGAAGCCGGCCCCGCCCAGACCGAGAACAAGGCTGTTTTTGATCTGGCCAGGACCAAGCTGAAGGAGGGGCAGGCGGAAATCGTGATCACCGCCCGCGACTTCTCCCTCGCCGGCACCTTCAAGGGCAACGCCGCCGTCGAACGCCTGGCGGTGGAGGTGGACACCAAGGCTCCCAGAATCGGCCTCCAGCACTTCCAACGCTATATCCGGCCTGGCGGCAGCGGCATCGTGGTCTACGACCTGTCGGAGCCTGCCCAAAAACACGGGGCGATGATCGATGACCTCTTTTTCCCGGGTTTTGCCCTGAACGGCAAGGAAAACCGATTCATCGCCTACATCGCCCTCCCCTGGAACAGCAAGGGTGTCCAGAACAGCCGGGTCGTCGCCAGCGATCAGGCCGGCAATGAAGGGACCGCCGCCTTTACCATGGTGTTCAAGAATGTCAGGGAAAAATCAGACTCCATCAATATCAGCGACAACTTTCTGAACAGCAAGATCCCGGAATTCGAGGAGCATTATCCGGAAATGACCGGTTCCCAGACCGACAAATACCTCTTTGTCAACAATGAGGTGCGCAACCGCAATGCCGCCACCATCATGGAACTCTGCGGCACCCCGGTCGCCGAACAGCTGTGGCGCGACATGTTCACCCGGATGCCCGGCCAGACCATGGCCGGTTACGCCGAGGAGCGCAGCTATTTCTACCAAGGCAAGGAGATCGACCACCAGGTCCACCTGGGCATTGACATCGCCTCCACCGCCAACGCTCCGATAAAGGCCGCCAACCGGGGCAAGGTCGTTTTTGCCGATTACCTTGGGATCTACGGGAACATGGTGCTCATTGACCACGGCCAGGGCGTCTTCAGCCTTTATTCGCACCTGAGCCGGCTCGACACGACGGTGGGGGCCGAGGTCGACCAGAACACAGTGATCGCCTATTCCGGCGCCACGGGCATGGCCGGCGGCGACCACCTGCACTTCAGCATGCTGATCCACGGCATGTTCGTCACCCCCATCGAGTGGTGGGACCAGCACTGGATCGATGTCAATATCAAGGAAATCGTCAGCCAATTATAGGGTTTAGGTTTTTAGGGGTTTAGGGGTTTAGGGGTTTAGGGGTTTAGGGGTTTAGGGGTTTAGGGATATAGGGGTTTAGGGATTTAGGGGTTTAAGGATTTAGGGGTTTGGAAAGAGTCTCTTGCAAATGAAGATAAACCCGCAAAAATTTAATAATACGCCGCCGATGGCTAAGCACAATAGTTCGATAAACAAGGCGTGGTGGTGTCGGCCACGCGCAGACGTACACAGGGTACGTCGAGCATTGGCCGAACCCGCCACAACGCAGTAGATCGGACTTTTTGCGACGC
>QZJD01000009.1 GCA_003604995.1 Desulfobulbus sp.
CAAAATGACCATCTGCTCCGATCGGCTAAAAATATCCTGGGCGGCGTCTTCCTTGTGAAATCGTCCTCAACGGAGCGCTGCTCCGCTTCCGGGCGATTTTACAACTCATCCTTGCCCAGAATATTTTTCTCTCGATCTCGCGACGACGTTCATTTTGCAAGGGGCTCCTCAGTGTTTCGAGTTTTGCGAGGTCATTAAAACTGGGGAAAAGAAAAAAAAGCGGTCTGGGTCAACTCCCCGGGTGGAAGAGCTTTTTACCATCCAAGGGAGCATTAATCAAAGAAAAAGGAGCATCTTTCTGTTATATTGCCCCAGCCTAACCAACTAAGGGCCTAAAACGCGCGGAGGAATCTCATGCAGACCGTCCCGGACACCCAGGCACAAAAGGGCTGGCAGGCCATGGTCTTTCCCTTCCTGAAGTGGTGGCCCATGCTCAACGGCGCCACCCTGCGCGCCGACCTGCTGGCCGGAATCACCGGGGCGGTCGTTGCCCTGCCCCAGGGGGTGGCCTTTGCGACCATCGCCGGCATGCCGCCGGAATACGGCCTTTATGCCGGGATGGTGCCGGCCATCGTCGCCGCCTTGTTCGGCTCGTCCTGGCTGCTGGTCTCCGGACCGACCACCGCGGCGTCTCTTGTCCTCTTCACCTCGCTGAGCATGCACGCCGTCCCGGGCAGCCCGGAATACGTGCAGCTGGCCCTGACCATGACGGTGATGGTCGGTCTGCTCCAGCTGGTCATGGGCCTGGCCCGTTTCGGCGCCCTGGTCAACTTTATTTCCCATTCGGTGGTGGTCGGCTTTACCGCCGGGGCGGCCATCCTGATCGCCGCGAGCCAGTTCAAGCACTTTCTCGGCCTGACCCTGCCCCGCACCAGCCATTTTCACGAAACCGCGCTCAATGTCCTCGTCCACTGGCAAGAGAGTAATCCTTCCGTGGTCGCGGTGGGGGTGATCACCCTGGCTTCCGGAATTCTGGTCCGGCGTTTCCTGCCGAAATTGCCCTACATGATCGTCTCCATGCTGGTGGGCAGCATCGCGGCCCTGGCCCTCAGCCGACTGCTGGGACCGGCGGCGGCCCCCATCCCCTCGGTGGGTGCCCTGCCCGCCTCCCTGCCGCCCCTGTCCGCCCCGAGTTTCACTCTGGAAAATATCCAGATGCTGTCGCCGGCGGCCCTGGCCACCACCCTGTTCGCTCTGACCGAGGCGGTGTCCATCGCCCGCTCCCTGGCCGACCGCACCGGCCAGAGCCTGGACGCCAGCCAGGAGTTCATCGGCCAGGGCCTGTCCAACATCGTCGGCAGCTTTTTCTCCGGTTATGTGGCCACCGGCTCGTTCAACCGCAGCGGCCTCAACTATCAGGCCGGCGCCAGGACACCGATGGCCGCGATCTTTGCCGGCGGCCTGCTGATGCTCCTGGTCATCCTGGTCGCGCCCCTGGCCACCTACCTGCCCAACGCGGCCATGGCCGGCATTCTCTTCCTGGTCGCCTGGGGCCTGATCGATTTTCACCACATCGGCAAGGTCCTCAGAACCAGCCGCACGGAAAGCGTGATCTTGACCGCCACCTTCCTGGCCACCCTGTTCCTGGAGCTGGAATTCGCCATCCTGTCCGGGGTGATGCTTTCCCTGGTGGTCTATCTCAACCGCACCTCCCATCCGCGCATCCTGCCCCGCGTCCCTGACCCCCGTCTGCCGGAACGGCCGTTTACCACCGATCCCGGCCTGGCCGAGTGCCCGCAGCTCAAAATCGTGCGCATCGACGGCTCCCTCTATTTCGGCGCGATTAATCATGCCCGGGAACAGCTCCGGGAAATGCAGTTGCAGAACCCGGGCCAGAAGCACCTGCTCATCGTGGCCAGCGGCATGAACTTCATCGACATGGCCGGGGCCGAATTTCTGGCGCAGCTGGCCGCGGAAAAAAAGGCGGAGGGCGGCCGGCTCTATCTCTACGACATCAAGGAGGGCATCTGCTCCCACTTCAAGCTGACCGGTTACCTCCTCGATATCGGCACGGACTACATCTACGAATCAAAGGCCGAGGCCATCGCTGAAATCTTCACGCATCTGGACCGCGAGATCTGCCTTCGCTGCCGAGCGCGCATCTTCCTGGAATGCCGGACCGTGCCGCCGCCCTCCTGAGAGAAGCAGGCAGGTTTTCCAAGGATACCGGGAAAGGCGCTTTTTTCTCCTGTTCATTTGACGAAGGAAGGATATAAACTGAGATAACGGTTCATTCATCAGGGGAAAAAGGAGAACTACATGGACGGATCCATACTTATCGGACTGATACTGCTGGGGGCGATCATCCTGTTCATCGGCATGGTCGTGATCATCTACAACCGGCTGGTGGCCTTGCGCAACAGGTTCAAGAATGCCTTTGCCCAAATCGACGTGCAGCTTCGGCGCCGCTACGATCTCATCCCCAACCTGGTCAAGGTGGCCAAGGAATACATCAAGCACGAGCGGGAAACCCTGGAGGCGGTGATCGCGGCGCGCAACCAAGCGGTGGGCGCGGCCAAACAGGCGGCGGCCGCCCCGGGAAGCGCGGCGGCCATGGGCGGCCTGGCGGCGGCGGAAGGCATGCTGGCCGGAACCCTGGGCCGGCTCTTTGCCCTGGTCGAGTCCTACCCGGACCTGAAGGCCAATCAGAACATGATGCAGCTCAGCGAGGAAATGAGCTCCACGGAAAACCGCATCGCCTTTGCCCGGCAGGCCTTCAACGACTCGGTGATGACCTACAACACCGCCCGCGAGGTCTTTCCCGCGGTGCTCTTTGCCGGCATCTTCGGCTTCCAGCCGGCGGAACTGCTGGAGATCGAGGATACCGAGCAACGGCAGCCGCCCGAGGTCAACTTCTGATCGGAAGCGGGTCGGCATGCACGATTTTTTCGAGCGCCAGAGCGAGGCACGGCGCAACTCCCTGCTGCTGCTGCTCTACTTCCTGATCGCCCTGGCGGCGGTGGTGGTCCTGGTTTCGGCGGCCCTCTATGTCATGTTTTCCTTTAATCCGGTGCGGCTCAATCATGACGCCGTCACGCCGTTCAACCTTTCGTGGCGGACCTGGGACTTCACGATATTCGGCAAAATCGCCGGGGCCGTCCTGCTGCTGATCCTGTGCGGGACCCTGTACAAGTATCTCCGCCTGCGTTCCGGCGGCGGCGCGATGATCGCCGAGATGCTCGGCGGCCGCCTCATCTACCCGGACACCGACGACTTCCATGAACGCCGCCTGCTGAACATCATCGAGGAGATGGCCATTGCCTCCGGGGTCACCGTGCCCTCTGTCTATCTGCTCGCCGAGGAGAAAGGGATCAACGCCTTCGCCGCCGGTTTTTCCGAGGAAGACGCCGTGCTGGGCGTGACCTGGGGGACGCTGCGCTACCTGACCCGGGAAGAACTGCAGGGGGTAATCGCCCATGAGTTCAGCCATATCCTTTCCGGCGACATGCTGATCAACATCCGCCTGCAGGGGCTGCTGCACGGCATCCTCGTCATCGGCCTGCTCGGCCAGACCCTCCTGCGCGGCGCGGTCCACTCCGGCTCCCGGCAACGCGGCGGCGCGGGCGCGGCGGGCATCGGCATCGGCCTGATCCTGTTCAGCCTGGGCTATGCCGGGGTCTTTGTCGGCAAACTCCTGAAAAGCGCGATTGCCCGGCAGCGGGAATTCCTGGCCGACGCCGCGGCGGTCCAGTTCACCCGCAACCCCCTTGGCCTGGCCGGGGCCCTCAAAAAAATCGGCGGCCTGGACGAGGGCTCCCGCATCCGCAATCCGTCCGCCGCCGAAATCAGCCACATGTATTTCGGCAACGGCCTGGCGGAAAGCTGGCTCAGCGCCTTCAGCACCCATCCGCCCCTTGGAGAACGCATCAGGCGCCTCGATCCCGGCTTCCGGGGCGACTTTGCCCGGCGCGTCGAACCGGTGGTGATTGACCGGGAAGAGGCCCTGGTCTATGCGAGTCTTGCCGGCGGACAGGCAACGGCCGCGCGGGCGGCGGAGCCCATGCCGCAGGGAGGCCCGGATGCATCGGTGGCGGGCGAGGACCTGCGCAGGGCGATGACCGAGCCCGGCCCGGCCCGGATGGATCTTGCCCGGGAACTGCTCGAAGGGTTACCCCGGCAGGTGCGGCTGGCGACCCGCAATGCGTTCGGCGCCCGGGCGGTGGTCTACGGCCTTCTCCTGGACAAGTCGCCGGACGTACGGAATCGGCAGCTTGCCGTCCTGAAAAAAAACATTGAGCCCCAGCTCTGGCAGGAGTTCAGCCTGTTACTGCCGGATCTCGTCGACCTGCCCCCGGAACTGCGCCTGCCGCTGGCGGACCTGACCGTGCCGACGCTGAAAACCCTGTCGCCCGCCCAGTATCAGAGCTTTCGCGCCATGATCAGAACGCTCATGGAAAGCGACGGCCGCCTTGACCTGTTCGAATACGCCCTGCACCATGTCCTCCTGAAACACTTGCAGGCCCATTTCGCGCCAACACCTCCCAGACTCGCGCCGTCCCCCGGAATATCCGCCATCCGGGAAGACCTCTCCTGCGTGCTTTCCCTGCTGGCCCGCTACGGGAATAACGACGAAGGGGCCGCGCGCAGGGCCATGATGCGGGCCGTTCGCTCATTCACGGAACGGGAACGAAAATATCTGACCTATCAGGACGAATCCCTCTGCACCGCGGAACATTTTGACCGGGCACTTCAGCGGCTCAACGCCGCCGGCCCGGCGGTCAAGGAACAGCTGCTCGCCGCCGCGCTGGAATGCATCATCTGGGACAATCGGATAACCGTGCGCGAGGCGGAACTGTACCGGATCGTCACCGAAGCACTGGAGCGCCCGGTTCCCCCGTGGCTGACGATCAAGCCGGACGATCGTTCCCGGCCAGGGCCTCCTCGTACGCCTGCCGCGTCTCTTCATTGAAACAGACCAGCAGGACCTTTTCCAGCAAAGGAGAACGGGCGAGCCCGAGGCGAATTTCCCGGAGCGCAATCCGGGCGGCCGGTCCTTTGGGAAAGCCGTACACGCCGGTGCTGATCGCCGGGAAGGCAATGGTCCGCACCCCGTTCGCCGCGGCAACCTCCAGGCATCTGCGGTAGCACGAGGCGAGCAGTGCCTCCTCATCGGCCCCCCCGCCATTCCAGACCGGCCCCACCGTATGGATAACAAACCTGGCGGGCAGCTTATACCCGCCGGTGATCTTCGCGTCGCCGGTGGCGCAGCCGTTGAGGGTCCGGCACTCCCGAAGCAGTCCCGGACCAGCGGCCGCATGGATGGCGCCGTCCACACCCCCGCCGCCGAGCAAACTGTTGTTCGCCGCATTGACGATGGCATCCACTTCACATGAAGTGATATTGGCAACGATTATCACAATCTTATTCGAGTCCATCCGCACTTCTCATTAGATTCAAGCACTTAATACTCAAACTGCCTGCTTCGTCCCTTTTTTTGCCGTCGCTGAACGCTCCACGGCCTTCTATTCCCCTTCCCGAGCAAATTTGTTTTCTTTTTTTCTCTCAGTACGTTATTCAAGAAAGGGTACAAAAAACTTTCATATTCATTTACACTATTCTTTTGAATATAACATAAAAAATGCTGATTTTGCTTGAATCAACTAAAAAAAGCTGATAAAAATAATCAATTTCTACCAAAAGAGGTAATTGGCCATTTAATTGCACGGAAATACCAACAGGAAAAAAATCATGAAACAACAGAAAAAAAGCAAAAAAGAATCCCTAGGCATGTCAACCTTTTCCGCCTTGCAGCGTGCCACCAGCATTGTCGCCAACGAGGTTCACAAGAATCTGGGCTCAAATAATCTGACCGTGAGCCAATTCGGCGTCCTGGAGGCCCTCCATGTGATAGGTCCGATGTACCAGCGGGACCTCGCCGAGCAGATCCTGAAAACCACCGGCAACATCACCACGGTCATCGACAACCTGGAAAAAAGGGAACTGGTCAAGCGGGTGCGGGAAGTGAAAGACCGCCGTTTTTTCCAGGTGGTTCTCACCCCTGAAGGAGAAAAGTTGATCCGCAGGATATACCCCGCTCACGTCAAACGCGTACAGCAGGTCATGGACCTGCTGACTGCGGAGGAACAGGAAGAATTCAAGCGGCTGTGCATGAAAATCGAGCAGGCGATAGAGGAAAAGTAAGGGTCCGCCCCGTCTCGATTCGCCCATTGAAGTTCCCCTGGTGATCGACCAGTCGGCGGGCAGCGCATTCATCTGCCGCTGCCCGCCGCCCTGCTTCTCCGGCAGGGCGGACGGCCCTTGTCAGCTCAGTACCGACTTGATCCGGCTCATACCGGGATCGACCTGGCCGCAGGCCGCCCGGGAATAAAGCCGCTACGCAGGGCCTTTGCCCCTGCTACTCGTCGCCCCACGCACCTCCACCCAAAATCAGCGGACTTCCCGCCCTTCCCTTCCTTCTGTGCCGCACCCGCTCCGTCGGCATTGAATCCGTTGCTACCCTTGCCCTGGGTGTTCCCTGGTTCCCTCCTTTTGCCGGGTTATCATTTTTGACATTCAGTTACCTTCCGCCCTATAATACAAAACAGGCAGGCAAGTATTCGGATTACGGCAGGAAAAAAAACTGAAGCAAAGGAGGAAAAAATGGGTTTACACGATACAATAGGAAAGGCGATAGACCGGAGCACCCCAACCGTTGCCCTGGATGACACCCTGGCGACGGTCATTCGCAAAATGGTTGATGAAGGCTGCTCTGCGCTGGCGGTCCAGAGCGGCGGCGAACTCATCGGCATCGTCACGGACATGGATGTCATGGACAGCATCAAGCGCAACGGATTGTCGAACGCGACCAAGGTTGCCGATTTTATGGTAAAATGTGAACTTCTTTCGGAAAAAGGAACGAAAAGCCCCTGCGTTCAGCTCGATGAGGGCGAGAGCGTTGAAAATGCCATCAAGCTCATGGCCGGCGCCGGCGTGCATAACCTGCTGGTTTCCGGTGCTGACAAGAAGGCCATCGGGATCGTCTCTTCGCGAGCGCTGCTCAAACTGGTCCTCGCCTGAAACCAGGCTCCCGACCAGATTCAGCACTCGCCCCTCTCCAGGTCAGCGGATCATCCGGCAACCGATCCCCTGACCTGGAGCCCTTCCGGCGGAATAAACCGCAACAACGCCAACCAGAAAAGAGCTATCTCCGTTCACCGCATAGTCATGGACATTGGAACCTGGCCTGAATATTTCAAGTTTTTCGCCGCCCTGATCGCGATTGTCAACCCCATCGGCGCGGTGCCGATCTTCATCAGCCTCACTTCCGAGCAAGAGAAAAAGGAAAAGAAAAATACCGCCTTCTGGGCCGCCTGCGCCAGCAGCGTGATCCTGCTCGTTGCCCTGGTGATCGGTGAGGCGATTCTGCATTTCTTCGGGATCTCCATCGCCTCCTTCAGGGTCGGCGGCGGCATCCTCATCCTCCTGATGGCCATCTCCATGCTCCACGCCAGGCCCAGTTCCGTCAAACACACGGCCGAAGAGCTCGAGGACTCGGCGGAACGTCAAACCGCCGCCGTCGTCCCCCTGGGAACCCCGCTGCTCGCCGGCCCGGGCGCGATCAGCGCGGTCATTCTCAACGCTCAGCGCTACTCATCCCCGAGCCATTATCTGCTCCTCGGCCTGGAAATCATCCTGGTCGGCCTGACCATCTGGCTCTTCTTCCGTATTGCGCCGCTGGTGGCCTCCTATCTGGGCAAGACCGGCATCAACGTGATCACCCGGATCATGGGCCTGATCATGGCCGCGGTGGGCGTGGAGTTTATTGCCAACGGCCTCAGGCAGCTCTTTCCGGTTCTGGGCTGAGCGCGGATTTCCCCGACTGCCACGAGACCCGGCTCTTCATGTTTGATGGCGTCGCAAAAAGTCCGATCTACTGCGTTGTCGCGGGCTCGGCCAATGCTCGGCGTACCCTGTGTACGCCTGCGCGTGACCGACACCACCACGCCTTGTATATCGAACTTTTGTGCTTAGCCATCGGCAGCGTATTTTTATGTTTTTGCGGGTTCATCATGTTTGACTCCCTTTTTCCGAAAGTTGTATAATAGAAGAATAGAGGCGGACGTCATGGCAGCACCATGTTCCGGCCGAGCAGCATTGGCGGGGAACCGCGATTCCCCTCATATGACCGCTTGCTCCGCGTCCGGGCCGCCCGCTTTTCCAGGTGCGTCATCCGTCATGGAGGTGATGTTGTGAAAAGCTTTCTTCGTGCCTTTTCGGTCTTGTCGGGAATTTTCCTCGCGCTCACCCCTGCCTTTGCCGCGAACAACAAGGTTGCCCTTTCCCTCGAATCAGGGAAAAAAACCCTGATGCGGATCGTCACCGTTGCCGGGCAGGGCGGCGATTTCAGCGATCCGGTCGCCGCGGTCGAATCGATACTTGATGCATCGGAAACTAACCCCTATCTGGTGCAGATCGAGCCGGGCGTCTATCCCCTTTCCCGGCCCCTGGCCATGAAGCCTTTCGTGACCATCGCCGGCGCGGGACAGGAGGAAACCCTCCTGACCGGCGCCGTCAGCACCTTTTCCTATAACGAATCCTCGGCCCTTATTATCGGGGCCGACCACGCCACCCTGCGCCAAATAACCATTGAGAACACCGGGGGCGGCGGGGTTTCGATAACCCTCTACAACAAAGGCGTTTCACCGGTCCTTGAGGGAGTAACCGTGAAGGCGTCCGGCGGCCGCTTCAATTACGGCATCTACAATGAACACCCCTCCTCCCCGGTCATGACCGATGTCACCACCAAGGCAATAGGTGGTTCCTACCATTACGGCGTCTACAATGCCTCGCCGCCGTAACGGCCCCTGCATGCTCCGGGGACAGATTGAATTGTTCCGCCCTCTCCCGGCGGACTGATTTCTGTCGCGTTGTTTTGGCGGAAATCATTGCCTGCCCGGCGCAAAAAGGAAAAATGGAATCAGTCCCCTCACCTTCGCGCAACACCTGTTGTCCCGTGGCGAAAATTGGAGTAATCAGAAAAGGACAAGACCGGTCGGAAACAATGCCCAAAATAGCTCCGCGTTATTCGCCGAGATGAAATATGAAAAAAGTCGAGTATCGCAATCAGGCACTGAAGATCCTTCCCTGGGTCTGCGCCAAATGCGGCCGTGACTTTTCCGGCAAAAACCTGCGGGAACTGACCGTCCACCACAAGGACCATAATTACCGGAACAACCCGCCCGACGGCAGCAACTGGGAGCTGCTGTGCATCTATTGCCACGACAACGAGCATTCCCGCGAAATAGATGCCGAATGGCTGCCGACGCACGATACGGATAATGAAAAACAACCAGCGGCCGCCCACACCCCTTTTGCGAACCTGAACGACCTGTTGCGCTCATCCGGGAAAGGGAAAAAATAAGACGGGCAAAAATAAAGGGAAATCCCAATGGGAATACAACATCTCTGCCTTCTGGCAAGCGTCCTTATCCTCTTTGCCGGCTGCGGCGGTGAGGAGAAAAGCAGCGAAGCCGGCCGGGACACGCAAACGGAAGTCCGGACCACCGGAGGAAATGCCTCCGAGCTCAAGCTCAAGAAACCCTGTACACTCCTCACCAGGACCGAGGCGGCCGGTTTGCTTGGGGAAGCCGTCAACGAGGGCAACTATGATGAACAGAAGGCGGTGGGCATGAAAAAATGCTTCTACGAGGCCGCTGATTCCGATAAATTCCTGCAGATCACGGTGCAACAACCCGGGTTCATGCCCCAACACGTGCTGGCAGCGGGCCAGAGCCCGAAGACCATCTTTGCCGAAACCCGGAAGATGCTCACCGATGGCCGGATCGACCTGGCCGGGATGGGCGATGCGGCCTTTATCGGGACCGGCGGCCTGCATCTGCTCACCGGAGACTGTTATATCACCATCGGCGCAGGCAACCCGGACCGGGACGGGAACAGGGAGAAGCTCGAAGCCGCCGCCCGCCTGGTCCTGGACAAATTACAACGCTGATAGTCCCTGGGGACCAGCGGACGGGACGGACCACAATTTCCCTTGTCCCGGCCGCTTCTTTGCTCTACACTCCCGGTAACGCAACCTGTACTTCGGGAGTCCGGACCCCCCAGATGCTCGCCCCTACCCTGTTCATTCTCACCTATATCGGCATCGCCCTGGGCAAGATCCCCGGCGTGGCCCTGGACCGGGTGGGGATCGCCCTGCTCGGCGCCATCGCCATGGTCGCCTTCGGGGTGCTCACCCCGGAGAGCGCCTTCCGGGCCATTGACCTCTCCACCATCCTGCTTCTGTACTCCCTGATGATCATCTCGGCCCAGCTGCGGCTTGGCGGCTTTTACACCTGGAGCGCCCTGAAGGTTCTCACCCTGCTGGCCCGGCCGAAACGGTTCCTGCTGGCGCTGATGCTGCTCAGTGGTCTGCTCTCGGCCCTTCTCGCCAACGACATCGTCTGCTTCGCCTTTACCCCGGTCCTGGCCGCGGCGCTCATCCAGGCGCAGCTCAATCCCCTGCCCTTTCTCCTGGGACTCGCCGTGGCGAGCAACATCGGCTCGGCGGCGACGATCATCGGCAATCCCCAGAACATGCTCATCGGTCAGGTGGGTCAACTGGATTTCGGAGCCTTTCTCCTCTGGTGCGGCCCGCCCGCGGTCATCGCCCTGGTCGCCGGCTACGGGATCATCCTGCTCTGCTACCGGAAAAAACTGGCCATGAAATATCCCGGCCCGCAGGTGCGCTCGGGATCAGACTGGCCTCCCTTTGACCGATGGCAGACCGGCAAGGGACTCCTGGCGGTGGGCGCGCTGATCATCCTCTTTTTTACCCCTCTGCCCCGTGAGGTCTCGGCGATCACCATCGCCGGGCTGCTTTTGTGCAGCCGCCGGCAGAAAACCAGGGACATCCTCGGCCTGGTGGACTACCACCTGATCACCCTGTTCTGCGCCCTGTTCATCATCATCCAGGGCATCCTCCAGAACGAGATGGTGCCCGATTTTGTCGCGCAGCTTGCCGGCCGGGGGATCGACCTTCACAACCTGCCCCTGCTCACCGTCATTGCAACGTAAGCGCCCAGCAAACCCCCTCTTTTTTCTTGTTACGGCCAGTGTCATGATGGTTCAACCAGAAATCATTTTGGAGAACGATCATGACCCAGCAG
>QZJD01000028.1 GCA_003604995.1 Desulfobulbus sp.
TTGGTGAATTCGGGGTAGGCCTCGAGACCGCATTCGGTGATGTCCACGCCTTCGAGTTCTTCCTCTTCGCTGACCCGCAGGCCCATGACTGCTTTGATGATGCCCCAGGCAGCCAGGCTGGTCCCGAAGACCCAGGCGAAGATGGTGCCGATCCCGGCGAGCTGGGCGGCCAGGGAGCCCTCCGGATTGGTGAAGGCTACGGCGATCAGGCCCCAGGTGCCCACCACGCCGTGCACGGAGATCGCGCCGACCGGGTCGTCGATGCGGGCCTTGTCGATGAAGATGATCGCCGGTACCACGAGCAGGCCGCCGATAACCCCGACGATCGTCGCCAGCATGGGGGTCGGGGTCAGCGGCTCCGCGGTGATCGCCACCAGCCCGGCCAGGGCGCCGTTCAAGGCCATGGTCAGATCAGCCTTACCGAACCAGGCCCGGGCAAGGAGGAGGGCCGCCACCAGGCCGCCGGCCGCCGCCATGTTGGTGTTGACGAAAACCATGGACACGGCGTTGGCCTCTTCGATGCTGCTGATCTTCAGTTCCGAGCCGCCGTTGAAGCCGAACCAGCCGAGCCAGAGGATAAAGGTGCCCAGGGTGGCCAGGGGCAGGTTGGCGCCGGGAATGGCGTGGACCTTGCCGCCCGCGTATTTGCCTTTGCGGGGACCCAGGAGAAGGACGCCGGCGATGGCGGCCGAGGCGCCGCAGAGGTGGACCACGCCGGATCCTGCAAAATCCTTGAAGCCCATGCCGTCAAGGAAGCCGCCGCCCCATTTCCAGTATCCTTCCACCGGATAAATGAAGCCGGTCATTACCACGGCGAAGGCCAGGAAGCTCCAGAGCTTCATTCGTTCCGCCACCGCGCCGGACACGATGGACATGGCGGTGGCCACGAATACCACCTGGAAGAAGAAGTCAGCCATGGACGAGTAATAGGTTTCGCCGCCGCTTTTCAGAACGTCGTCCACCGCATGGTCGGCGCCCAGAAGGAATCCGAAGCCGGGGATAACGGAGCTGAACCCGTCGCCGTACATGATGTTGTAACCGAACAGCATGTACATGATGCAGGCGACGGCGTAGAGGGCGATGTTTTTGGTCAGGATCTCCACCGTATTTTTACTCCGGACCAGGCCGGACTCCAGCATGGCGAAGCCGGCGGCCATCCACATGACCAGGGCACCGGACATCAGGAAGTAAAAGGTGTCAAGGGAATAGGCCAGGTGGACAAGGGTGTCCGCCGGCCCTGGTTCACCGGCAAAGGCCGGCACGGCGGTGACGGCTGCCATGAAGAGCGTTGCTGTGGTAATCGTGGTGCGCATGGAATTGTCTCCTCTTGAAATTCTCGGTTTCGGCTCAGTTTTTCTGTTCGGGTATCAAATGGCGTCGTTGTCCGTCTCGCCCGTTCGGATGCGGCAGACCTTTTCCACGGGCAGGACAAATATCTTGCCGTCGCCGATCTTGCCGGTGCGGACCGTGGCCATGATCTTTTCGACCACCTTGTCCGCCAACTCGTCGGCCACCACGGTTTCCACCTTGATCTTCGGGATGAAGTCCACGACGTACTCGGCACCGCGATAGATTTCCGTATGCCCTTTCTGCCGGCCGAACCCCTTGACCTCGCTCACGGTCATGCCCTGGATCCCCAGTTCGTGCAGCGCGTCCTTGAGGTCGTCAAGCTTGAACGGCTTGATGATTGTTTCGATTTTTTTCATAATTCACTCCTTGTCATGGTATGTTAAGGTGCAATGGTTCCTTGTCCCTTTTGTTATCAACTTTTGTGCCATCCTGAAAAAAATGGTTAATTGGTTGCGGATTATCCTGATTTTTCATGATTTGTTGCTCAGGCAGGCCAGTCGGACCGGCCCGGTTTGAGCAGAAAATAAATGACAATATTGATAATATTATAAAAATAATATTACAATTATGTTAAAAATTTGGCGGTCGGCTTCGGCCTGGTTTTTTCAGCGCCCCCATCGGCCTGACCGATCCGGAAGGAGCAGCGCCCGGTGATCCGCTCGCGCATCCGCACATCGTTCGTCCTCCTGGCGCCCATCCTGCTGCTGGCCGTACTGCTTTCGGGAATAACGGCCCGGGGCGATGAAGCGCCCACGGTCACCGTTTCGGTGTCCGGTCTGACCGAACCCCTGCGGGCCAATGTCCTCGCCTCCCTTTCCCTGGTGCGCCAGGGTGACGATCCCCGTTTGAGCGATGTGCTGGTGGAGCGGCTTTTTGCCCGGGCCGAGAAGGAGATCAAAGAGGCCCTGCAGCCCTTCGGCTACTATTCTCCGGTGGTGAACGCTCGTCTGGATCGTCGGGACAAAGGCTGGCAGGCTGATTTTGCGGTTGTTCCCGGGAGGCCGGTGCTGATCACCTTGCTCGATGTCAGTTTGAGCGGTGCCGGCCGCGATGATCCCGCCTTGCTGAAGGCCCTGCGGGACTTTCCGCTGCATGCCGGTCAGGTGCTGGATCATCGGCAATACGAAGCAGGCAAGCGGAAACTGACCTCGGCGGCCCTGTCCGCCGGTTACCGGGATGTCTCCTTCAGCAGGCATAGCCTGGAAATCAATCCGGAACGGTACAACGCCCGCGTTTTTCTGGTGCTGGAGACCGGCCCGCGCTATGTCTTTGGCCCGACCACTTTCACCGCCGATTTTCTCCATCAAAATTTTCTCAAGCGCCTCCTGCCCTACCGGGAAGGGGAACCGTTTTCGCCGGGGGCGGTGGTGGAGCTCCGCCAGTCGCTGCTGAATATGGACTATTTCAGCGAGGTGGAGGTGCAGGTCGAAGAGCCGCTTCCGGAATCAGTGAAAATACCGGTCGCCGTCACCCTGCGGCCGAAAAATCCCAACAGATACGGTTTCGGCCTCGGCTACGGGACCGATACCGGGATGCGCGGTTCAGTGGAATGGACCAACCGGCTGCTCAACCGGCGCGGCCATCAGTTCACCCTGCATTGGCAGCCCTCCGAGCGCAAGAGCAGCTTCGGCGGGGTCTATACCGTGCCGGTCAGGGACCCCCGCAAGGACCGGTTGACTTTGCTCGCCAAGTGGGAGCGGGAGGACTTTGCAACCACGGAAACCGAACAGCGCACGGTTACCCTTTCTTTTGACCATGTCCGGGAAAACGGCGAGTACAGCCTGTTTCTGTCGCTTCTGGACCAGGATTACGACACCGGCCTTGATTCCGGGCGGGGGACGTTTCTGACCCCGGGCATCAAGACCACCTGGCGGTTGGCGGACGACCGCCTGCGGACGTCACGGGGGATTCGCCTGACCGCTGATCTGACCGGCGCGGACCAGAATATCCTGGCGGATGCGACCTTCCTCCAGGCGGTTGTTGCCGGCAAAGCGATCCTGGCCTTTTCGGAAAAATGGCGGGTGCTCGGTCGTTTTCAGCTTGGGGGGACCCTGGTGGATGAAATCCTGGACCTCCCTCCTCTGCTGCGCCTGTACGCCGGGGGCGACCAGAGCGTGCGCGGCTACGCCTATAAATCCATCGCCCCGGAGGATGCCCGGGGCAATGTCCTCGGCGGCCGTTATCTGACGACCTTCAGCATTGAACTGGAACGAGAGCTGTTTGCCGACTGGAGCGGCGCGGTGTTCTATGACAGCGGCGCTGCCTACGATTCCTTCTCCGACCTGACCATGAAGCAGGGCGCCGGGGTCGGCGTCCGCTGGAATGCCCCGTTCGGCCAGGTGCGGCTTGATCTGGCCAATGCCCTCAGCAAAGGCGGCAATTCGTGGCGGATCCATTTTTCCGTGGGGGCGGACCTGTGACCGGTAGGAGGGCATGGGGCGTTGTCCTGGGTATCGCCGGTCTGGCCGCGACGCTCGCCGTGGTTTTTTTTGCCACCCCCCTGGGCCTTCGCTGGTCCCTGCGCATGGCCGCCGCCGTCCTGCCGGGAACCCTGACCGTACAATCTGTGCAGGGCCGGCTTGCAGGTTCTCTGGATATGGAGGGCATCGTCTACCGGGACGCGGATATGGAGATAACCGCGGAATCCCTTGTCCTGGCCTGGCGGCCCGCCTCGCTGCCGCGCGGTCTGCTCCATCTCGAAAATCTGTCCGTGCGCGGTCTCGTTATCCGATTCATGCCGGCCGCGGTTGCCGAGACGGACGGCGCAACGGACGGTCTCCCGCCGTTTACCCTGCCCTTGGCCGTGGTTCTGGAAAAGGGTGCCATCGATTCTCTGCGCCTCCTGTTTCCCGAAGATCCGGTCCCCCTGCTGCTTGACCAGATTCTCCTGGAACAGGTCAAGGCGCGGGGTGATAGGCTGCGGGTCGGCGGCATTGCGGCGGTGATCGCGGAAAACCGCATTAACCTGCATGGCGAAATGCGCACCAGCGGGGAATATCCCGGCCGGTGGGCCGTCGATTTTTCCACGGTCATCCCGGAGGTCTTTCCCTTGACCGGCAGGGCCCACCTTGAGGGCCCCCTGAGCCAACTGGATGTCCGCGCGGACCTGAGCGCGCCGTTTCCGGCGACCCTCCGGGGAGAGGTGCGGGATTTGCTCGGGGATATCCGCTGGAACGCTGAGTTTTTGTCCGAGCGGGCGGTGCTGGCGGAAGCAAACGGTGACTGGCCGGAGATTGTCCTGGCCGATTTCCGGGCCGCGGGGAACGGGACCCTTGCCGACTACAAGTTTCGGGTGGAGACCGCTGCAAGTTATGCTGAGTTGATGGATCTGCGTCTGCGCGCGGAAATAGCCGGCGACGGTGACGGCCTTGCCCTGTCCGGGGTGCGGCTTGCCCTGCGCGACGACATCCTGGCTGGGGAAGGGCGGATCGCCTGGCGGGAGGGGTTTGCCTGGCAGGGCACCCTGGCCGGTGAGCGGTTTGCTCTGGCCGCTCTGGATGCCGCCTTGCCGGCGGTGGTGTTGGCTGGACTCTCCCTCAAAGGTCAAGGCGAGGCGGACGAGTATTTTCTGCAGGTGGAGACCGATCTGGCCTATGACCGGCTCAGCGACATTCGCGCCGCCGTGCTGGTAAAGGGGAACGCGGAGGGATTGCGCGTAACGGACCTGCGCCTGCGCCATGGGCAGGCGCAGGTGACCGGGGAGGGACAACTGACCTGGGTGAAGGGGTTAGCCTGGCAGGGGCAGGCAAGCGGAACAGGTATCGATCCGTCGGCCTGGCACCGGCAATGGCCCGGCCGACTTGATTTCAGCATGACTGCCTCCGGCTCTCTGACGGATGATGCGCTCCAGGGGAAGCTGCATCTCAGTTCTCTGCAGGGAAGCTTGCGGGATTACCACGTGCAGGGGGAAGCGAGGCTTGCGCTGGCCGACGATATCCTGCGCATCGAGCGGGCATCTCTTCGCTCCGGGGATTCCAGCCTCGAGGTCTCGGGCAGCTATGGGGACCGTGTCGCCCTCGACGCCGAGCTTAACTCGTCTGATCTCGCTTCCCTCTGGCCGCAAATGGCCGGCCGTCTCCAGGCCCGGGCCGGTCTGCACGGCCTCCGGACCGCCCCGCGATTTATGCTTGACCTGACCGGTTCGGAGTTCTCTCTGGCAGACACCGCCCTGGCCGAGGTCACCGCCAGAATGGAGGGCGAGTTTGCCAAAGAGGGTGCCCTGGCCCTTGAGCTCAGGGCCTCGCAGATGCGCGTGGCTGGTTTTGATCTGGACAGTCTTGCGGTCGATCTGCACGGTCCGGTGCAACAGCATCGGCTGCAGGCGGAACTCCGGGCCGGAAGCGACGCCCTGCGTCTGCGCATCGATGGGGGGCTGGCCGAGGAGGCGTGGCGGGGGGCCGTGGCCATGGCCGAACTCGAGGAGCGGCACGTCGGTGTTTGGCGGCTCGTGGATGCCGCACCACTGGTGCTGTCCGCGCAGACCTCCTCGCTCGGGGAGTTGTGTCTGGCCGAGGCGGCAGGCGGCCGTATCTGTGCGCAGGGCGATTTCACCGCCGGCGGCGCATGGCGGGCAGAGGCGTTGTTCGACAATGTTTCCCTGGCGCAGGTGCCGGCCGATATGCTGAATGATGTCCGCCTGGAGGGGCGAATGTCCGGCCGGCTCGAAGCGGAAGGGGAAAACGGCGCGCTGCGCGTTGCCGGCCTTGAGCTGACGACCGGGACCGGCGCCGCACTCCTGCCCCACGCGGACGGCAATCGCCGCAAGATCGCCTGGCGGGACAATACGCTTCGGGCCACCTTCGCCGATAAACGTCTTTCGGCGCAGGGGCAAGGGGTGCTTGCGGACGGCAGCGCGATAAGCGCATCGCTGCGCCTTGAGGACCTGCAAACCGCCCCTTATTCCTTCAAACAGAGCCGGATCGATGGCGAGGCCCGGATTGAGATCAAGGATTTGCGGCCGCTGGCGGCCTTAGTCTATCCGGCGGCGGACCCCTCCGGCCGGCTCCGCGGCGACCTCAAGGTTGCGGGATCGGCCGTTGCGCCGCAAATGGCCTTATCCCTGGCCCTCAGTGAAGGAGAGGTGCGGATTCCCCCGCTGGGGATCGGACTCGGGGAGCTGGCCATGAAAATGGACGGTACGTATCCGACCTACCGGCTGTCCCTGGCCGGGGCTTCCGGTGGCCGGCTGCGCGGTGAGGGCGAGTTGTCTCTGGCCGACCGGCAGTCCCCGGAGCTCAGGCTCAAGATCCAGGGGGAGGGGTTCACCCTGGCCCGGCTTCCCGAACTGGACCTGCTTATTTCCCCGGATGTGGAGGCGGGGTGGCGCGGGGATCAGGTTGAAGTCCGGGGGATGATCGTTGTCCCCGAGGCGCGGTTTGCCCCGCGGGACCTGGCCGGTGCCGTTTCGCCCTCGGCGGACGTGGTGATCGTTGGTTCCGGGGAGGAGCAGCCGGCAGCCGGCTTATCGCTTGCCGCAGATCTCATGGTCACTGCCGGCGATGCGGTCCGGGTCGATGCCTTCGGCCTGCGGGGCAGGGTGACGGGCAGGCTGCGGGTAACGGATCTGCCGGGCAAACCGGTGACCGGCGACGGCATCCTCAATGTGGACGAGGGGACCTTTGCCGTGTACGGCCGGGAATTGACCATCCGGACCGGACGCCTGCTCTACAACGGCAATCCCCTGGATAATCCGGGGTTGCAGGTGCGGGCGGAAAGCAGGGACAGGGAGATGACCACCGGCATTCAGGTGAGCGGATTCCTGGCGGAGCCCGAGATCAGTTTTTATTCCGATCCGCCCATGGAGGAGAACGAAATCATTTCCCGGCTGCTGATGAATACCGCCCTGCTCGGTTCCGGGGAGAACGATCGCACTTTTCTGGGCAGCATGACCGGCGGGACGGGTCTTGAGCCGCTGACCTCCACGGTGCGAGGGGTTACCGAGATCCTCCGCCTGGACGAAGTGAAGATCACTTCAGGCAGGACCAAGGAGGACCTGTCCCTGGTCATCGGTACCTGGCTGGCGCCGGACCTCTATGTCAGCTACGGCAAGAATCTGCTCAAGGAATCCGGCAGCTTCAATACCCGTTACCTGCTGGGCTACGGTTTTTCGTTGCAGACGGAAACCGGCGCCACCCAGAGCGGCATTGATTTGAAGTTCGAGATCGACCGGTATTGAGCAAAAGGAAATTCTCCCCAATCTATTGTCAGATTACTGCTGAACCTCAGTTTTTTTTCGACCCCGATACCGATACCGACCCCGACCCCGATTGGTTGTCCAAGCATTGCATCGCTCGTTTCAGGTATTCAGCATTAGATACTGAGATTTGTTGCGCTCACCTTCCCCCAGCATTGAGAGTGCCGTTTTCTCGGTGTCGGGGTCGGTATCGGTATCAATACTTGTTTTTCCGAAAACCGCTTCCCTGTGTTTGGAGGGCTGGATATGCAAATTTAAAGACTCTTTTTAGTCTCGTTGAGGATTGGAGATAATCAAAATCCGTCAGGGATGCCCCAGCTGCTCCAGGTCGATGGTGTAGGCCTGTTGCATGACCTCCATGGGCACCTTGCTGTGCCAGTGCCCGCTGAGGACCGCCCAGCCGTAGAATGCCAAATAGAGACCCACCACCGCGACGGGCAGGGTGAGCAGCGGCAGCTTCCTGCGACCGGGGGCCGCCAGTGACAGGCACTCCTTGGCCGGACAGACGGAGACGCATTCGCCGCAGCCCACGCATTCGGGAGAGCTGACATTTGTTTTCGCGGAGACCCGGATGGCGCCCGGACAGACCCGGTCACACTTGTTGCAGGAGATGCAGTTTTTTTCCTCGCGCCGGACCTTAAGCGGGCTGGCCAGGGCCAGGATGCCGAGCAGGGCGCCGTAGGGACACAGGGTCCGGCACCAGAAATTGCGCAGAAAAAACGACATGGCCGCGATGAAGATCAGGATCCACAGGCTCAGGGTGGAGGGGGCCAGAAAAAAGTAGAGCATCTTGGCGTCCACCACCAGATTGTAGGTGGAGTTGTTAAACCCCTCGATAGCGGCCAGGTCCATGCCCAAAAGGATCAGGTAGGCGAAGAAGAGGAGGAGCAGGTACTTGGGGCTGAGCAGAATCCAGTCCAGCCAGGCCGGCGGCGAGAGCAGGATCTTCAGTTTGCGGCCCGTGGCGGCCGCCAGGTTCGAGGCGAAACCCACCGGGCAGATCCAGCCGCAGAACCCCTTGCGCAGGGCAAGCGCGATGACCAGGGCGGCCATGAAGATGGTGAGCCCGGCGGGGTGGATGGGGTCGAACTGGCCGGTGAGGAGCAGCCGCTTCAGATTGACCAGGGCGCCTATGGGCAGGAAGGCCTCCACCGAGGGCGGCCGGGGGACAAAGACCTCCGAGCGGCCCGAGGCCCACAGGTAGAAGAGATAGAAGCGGTAGCCGGCGTACAGGCAGAACAGGGCAAAGGCCGCCTGCACGCTCCGGCGCAGGACATGGATGCGCCGGCCATGCTGGAGGTCAGTGAGAAGGGTCCGGGTAGGCATGGTTTTCATTCCAGGTTGTCTTCAAATCGTCATTCCGGGCAAGCAAAGCGCGAT
Source organism: Desulfobulbus sp. (assembly GCA_003604995.1). Lineage (GTDB taxonomy): Bacteria > Desulfobacterota > Desulfobulbia > Desulfobulbales > Desulfobulbaceae > UBA10518. The sequence continues at coordinate 8,924 of QZJD01000028.1, forward strand.
CCGGAATCCAACGTTTCCTAAGGATTCCCTCTTGTGCGGGAATGCCGAGGAAGTATCCACTTGCTTGCGAATTCGAATAACCGGTGGCCGGTGCGGTTTACACCGCCGCCGGCTCCGGCGCGCATTCGTCCGCCGCCTCCCGCAGGCAGGCATTGATTTCCTCTTCAATTAGCGCCTCGGTTTCCGGGCCGAGGAAATGGACGCTCACCACGTCCTGGAGCAGGCAGGTGCCGATCGTGCACTTGGTGCAGCCGATCTCGTAGCGGTTAAGGATCTCGCCGATCCGGGGATAGGCCTGGATCGCCTCCTTGATGTTTCTCGTTCCCATGGCATGGAGCAGGTTCATGGCGTTTCTCCCTTCTGAATTTTCCACCACTGTACCCCATGCGCCGTTCCAGGGACATGACTTAGGTCAATAAATCATATTATTCGCTATGCCGGCAAACGCCCGGGGATGAGGCGGAGGCAAGCGTAACGGGCAGGCGCGAGCTATGCCCCGTGTTCTTGCGGCGAGATAAGGGGAAAGTCGAAGAGTTTTTTCCAGGACAGCAAATAGCCAGGGAGTGATGAAAGATTAGCCGAGGCAGTATTTATGCTTGAATTTGGAGCCTCTTCAAAATGATCATCTACTCCGATCGGTTAAAAATATCCTGGGCGGCGTCTTCCTTGTGAAATCGTCCTCAACGGAGCGCTGCTACGCTTCCGGGCGATTTCACAACGCATCCTTGCCCGGAATATTTTTCTCTCGATCTCGCGACGACGTTCATTTTGCAAGAGGCTCTATTGGGTAAAATAAATCCGCTCTCATTTTCGCCTCGGGCTTGACTAATACTTTTAGGTGGTCAATACTAAGAAATAAATGAACAGAATGACCACTTTTGATATTTTTAGGTGATGAGCATGGCCGCCGGCGAGAAGATTCTACTCCTGCGAAAGGAGAAGGGGTGGAGCCAGCAGCTCGTCGCCCAGAAGATCGGGACCAGCGGACCCATCATCGGCAGGTATGAACGGGGGGAAATGGTTCCGTCCGTGGAGGTGGCCAGGAAGCTGGCCGATGTCTTCGGCGTCACCCTGGACTATCTTGTCGATGATACCGGCAGGGTTGCCGAGATCAAGGACCGGACTATGTTGAACCGGTTAATGGACCTGGAGCAGCTGGACCAGGACGACAGAAAGACCATTCTCCGTGTCCTCGACAGTCTGATCCGGGATGCAAAGGCCAGGAAAGCCTACGAGGCGCAAAGACCCCATCGCCCGGAAAATACTTTGCAGGCAGTCATTGATGGCTCCATGATGCATGCCATCCAGGACGGGGAAGACTCCGGGGCCGTGAGCCGGAGGGACGTCTTCAAAACACTGGAAGGGTAGGTATAAAGACCGGGTTCAGGGAGAAATTCTGGACTTTGTTTCTTGAAACACCGTTTCCCGGAACTGGCCGGAACCGGATTAAGCTGAGGATCGAGCAAAGGAGATCGTTTTCATGCGGACGGTAAAAGAGAAAATCACCGAAGTCGTCATGGCGCAACCGGATGATGCCACTTACGAAGAAATCATGCGGGAGTTGGCTTTTGAAAGAATGATCGAACGGGGGCTGAGCGACTCCCGGGCAGGCCGGGTTATTTCAGATGATGACATGGCGCATCGGATTCGCACTTGGCAAAGCTGAGATGGACCAGGGAAGCCGAGCAATGGCTGAAGGACATCCATGACTACATTGCCGCTGATAAGCCGGAGGCTGCCCAAAAGGTCATTGCCGCTATTTACGACAAGGCGCAGCTGCTACGGGACTTTCCGGAACTCGGCCAGAAGTTCCGGGAAGAGCCGGAAGGTGTCATTCGAATCCTGCTGTACGGCCATTACCGCATTGCCTACCTGATAAAAACAGACGGCGTCATTGACATCTTGGGCGTTTTTCATGGCGCCCTGGATATCGACAGATATTTTCCTTGAGGGTGGATTCTGCCATGTGGGACTGCGTCTGCGGCTATGATCCAGGCCCGCCCCGCTGCGGGCCTCCGAAGCTTGACACCTGCAGGCGATTAAGTTGAATAATATCATGTAGTTAAAAATTTTAAACCCCTGCTTTTTGTACTACATTTTTTGCCTCCCTTGTGAACGATG
>QZJD01000006.1 GCA_003604995.1 Desulfobulbus sp.
CCCGTCAGTTCCTGGTGCAGGGGGATCATCACCTCGCGCATGGAGGGCTCTGCCGCCTTGGTGGTGCGCAGTCGGAAGATGTGGCGCCATTCCTGGAGATTGGCATAGACGATCAGTTCGGTTTTGCAGGAGTTGGGCAGGACGGTGCGGGCCGCCTGCGGGGTGGAGGTTTCCAGGAGCTTCAGGTAGAGCTGCTCGGTCTCGGCCATGGCCTGGTGCCACAGTCTGTATTCCGGGGTGCCGTCTCCATAGAACATCGGCTTGATAAAGGTGACCTCGCCGCCGAACTTGTTGTCGGCATAGCGGCAGTAGCGCTGGCTCTCCTGGAGAAACGAGCAGGGCCGGTGGCGGACGATCTCATGGGTCACCGCCCGGTTGACGATGAACTTGACTGCGAGGTGCCGGTGTTTGAGGCGCAGCGGCTGCGGCAGCTTGTCGATCTCATGCAGGCGGACCTTGCTCATGATCATCCCCGGCTGGTCCTGGAAGCCGCCTTCCGGAATGATGGTCGCAAAGAAATAAGGATGGCGCTCGGCCAGAAAGGCGGACATCCCCTGGACCAGCCGGCAGCCGGGATGAAAGATCAGCATCTCGCGAAAGGCGCGGACGCTGCCGGTTACCAGCAGGGTGTTCTCCGCCTGGGTGTCGATCTGCAGGTAGCGGGGCTGGGTGGCGTACAGTTCGGCGAGCATGTCAGGCTCGGGATACCTTATCCTGAGCGAGACGACCCCCATCTCCAGCACCGAATTGTGGCCGTGCTCGGCCATCTTGCTGACAAAGGGCAGGGCCGAGTCCTTGTCGATCTTGTCCTCACTCTTGTAGCAGATGCGGCCGCTGAACTCGATGCGCACCGCCAGACCCTGCTGGTCCAGGGCATCCAGGATCTCGTAGGAGGGGGGGATGATCTTCATGGCGAGCTCCTTGGTCTGTGCACTCTCTCTCCCGGTGTGAGAGGGCCGGAGTGAGGGAAACGGACGGTTGAATACCCCCTCACCCTAACCCTCTCCCGCGAGGGGAGAGGGGACTGGTGTTGTTATTTGTTCGCTTCGCTCCAGAACGGCGACATCGCGCGCAGATTTTCGATGATCGCCGGCATCTTATCCAGGACAAAGTCCACCTCCGCCTCGCTGTTGTAGATGGAGAGGCTGAAGCGGATGGAGCCGTGCGCCGCGGTGAACGGTACGCCCATCGCCCGCAGAACGTGCGAGGGCTCCAGCGAGCCGGAGGTGCAGGCCGAGCCGGAGGAGGCGCAGATCTGGTAACGGTTCATGTGGAGGAGGATGGCCTCGCCCTCCACGTATTCGAAGCTGATGTTGGCGGTATTAGGCAGCCGCTCGGTCTTGTGGCCGTTGAGCAGGGCGCGCGGAATTTTCGTGAGCAGGCCGGTTTCCAGCTTGTCGCGCAGGGCGCGCACCCGGGTGTTTTCCTCGGTCATCTTGGCGGCGGCGAGCCGGCAGGCCTCACCCAGGCCGACGATGGAGGCGACGTTTTCCGTGCCGCCGCGGCGGCCGTGCTCCTGGTGGCCGCCGTTCAGGAAAGGGATGAACGGCGTGCCCTTGCGGATATAGAGGACGCCGATGCCCTTGGGGGCATGGAGCTTGTGGCCGGAGATCGACAGAAAGTCGATGCAGGAGTCCTTCAGGTTGATGGGGATCTTGCCCACCGCCTGCACCGCGTCGGTGTGAAAGAGGATGCCCCGCTCCCGGGCGATGGCCGCCATCTCCTCCACCGGGAAGATGACCCCGGTCTCGTTGTTGGCCCACATCACGCTGACGATGGCGGTATCCTCGCCCAGGCTCTCCCGGTACTGGTCCATGCTCAGGGTGCCGTCCGCCTCGACAGGCAGGCGGGTGATCCGGTGTTTGTGGCCGGTGAGGCCGTCCAGGTTTTCGCACAGGTTTTTCACCGCCGGGTGCTCCACCCGGGTGGTGACCACGTGCCGCTTTTCCGGATACGTCTGCAGGGCGGAGAGGATGGCCGTGGAATCGCTTTCCGTGCCGCAGCTGGTGAAGACGATCTCCTCAGGATCGGCGCCGATCAGTTCGGCGATGGCGGCCCTTGCCTCGTTGATCGCCCGGCCGACCTGGCCGCCGAAGGTGTGCATGGAGGAGGGGTTGCCGTAGCAGTCGGTGAGAAACGGCATCATCGCGTCCACCACCTCCGGGGCAACCCGGGTGGTGGCGTTGTTGTCCATGTAGATGACCTTATCGCTGCCGCAGTTCATTATTTGCCCTCCTCGACGATGAGCGCGTCACTGACCAGCTCCCGCAGTTTCTTTTCCACGTAGACTTTCAGGGTGGTCCGCGAAGACTGGCAGCCGGCGCAGGCCCCGCGCAGGGACACGGTGACGAAGTCGCCGTCCACGTCGATCAGCTCGATGTCGCCGCCGTCCTTCTTCAGGGTGGGTTTGATCTCCCGCTCCAGGACCTCTTCGATCTTCTTGATCTTCTGCAAGGTGGTCATCCGCTGCTCTTTCTGCACCTTTTTCGGCTCCACCTCCAGTCCGGCAACCGTCTGCTGCAGGATCTCCCGCAGCCGGTCGTGGCACTTGCCGCAGCCGCCGCCGGCCTTGGTGAAGTTGGTGATCTCCTCCACCGAGCGGAGGTCGGATTCGCGGATGGCGCGGATGATCTCCAGGTCGGTGACCCCGAAGCATTCGCAGACCACTTCGCCCTCTGCCATGGGCAGGAAGACGCCGCGGTAGTTGGCGATGGCCGCCTCCAGGGCCTCACGGCCCATGACCGAGCAGTGCATTTTTTCCTTGGGCAGGCCGCCCAGGAAGTTGGCAATGTCCTCGTTGGTGATCTTCTCGGCGTCCTCCAGCTTCATCCCCTTGATCATTTCGGTGAGGGCCGAGGAGGAGGCGATGGCCGAGGCGCAGCCGAAGGTCTTGAAGCGGGCGTCGGTGATGATCCCTTCCTCATTGACCTTGATGCTCAGTTTCAGCGCGTCGCCGCAGGCCAGCGAACCGACCTCACCCACCCCGGAGGGTTTTTCCACCTCGCCGACGTTGCGGGGGTTGATGAAGTGTTCCTTGACTTTGTCTGTATAGTCCCACATGGCAGTACCTGGTTAAGTGGTGTTTAGGTTTTTAGGTGATTAGGTGTTTAGGGGTGGCGGATCCAGTGTTTTCGAGGCATTCCGGGGTGGAAGGTCGCACGCCGGCTGCCGACTGAGAACTGGTCCCGCCAACCCCTGCACTCTAAGGCAGTAAACCGATTTCGGCAAGCATGGATTTGGCAGCCGCGACCAGGGCGGCGGTATCATTGCGGTTGCGTGCCTCCACGTAAAAGCGGACCTTGGGTTCAGTGCCCGAGGGGCGGATCATCAACCAGCTGTTGTCCGAAAAGATCATTTTGCGGCCGTCAATGGCGATGACTTTTTTAATCGTTCGCGGCTGGTCGCCTACCAGGACACTCCCGCCCTCTTTATATCGTTCCAGCCGGGCGAGGGTCTGCAGGAGCTGCGGCCCCTGCTGGCCGACGACGACCCCGTCCCGGTCCGGATAGTAGGCGCCGTAGCGCTGCTCGATGCTTCGGAGAATATCTCCCAGGTTGAGGCCCAGGCTGAGGACCATGTCCAGGGCCAGCAGCAGCCCGATGAAGGCGTCTTTTTCCGGGGTATGGCCAATCACCGAAATACCGTCCGATTCCTCGAAATAAACCAGGGCGCGGCCGATGACCGGTTTGAATTCCTTGAAACCCACCGGCGGTTCAAAGACTTCCTCGCCCAGGGCTTCAGCCACGGCGTTGGCCAGATTGCTGGAGGCCACGGTTTTGGCCACCATGCCCTTTTTGCCCTTGCTTTCGTGCAGAAAATGGTAGGCCATGGCGCCGAACTGGTTCATGCTGATCTCGGTCTCGCCGTCGGTGAAGCGGATGCGGTCGCCGTCCGGATCGATGATCGCGCCCAGCTTGAGCGGTTCCGGCCGGTGGCGCAGTTCCGCCATCACCGGCTGCATGTTGGCGGAGGAGGGTTCCGGGGCGATGCCGCCGAAGGTGACATCCGCCTCCCCCCGCAGGATAAGGAGCCGGTTCGGCGCCTGCTGCCGGAAGAGTTCCCGGACGCTGTTGCGCGCGGCGCCGTGCACGCAGTCAACGGCCACCACCAGCTTGGCATCGGCGGCAAAGGCGTTGATGACCGCGTCGTAGTCGATGCCGTGGCGGTCCCGGCCTTCGCGGACCATCTCCTGCCAGCTCCGCAGGGCGTCCTCCCGGAGCAGGCCGGGAATGCTTGCGAGCGGCCGGGCCAGATCCAGGCCGGGGGGCAGGAACGGCGAGCCGCCTCTGGCAAGGATCGCCCGCGCCTGTTCGGTGATCCGGTTGGTGAGAATCGGCGCCGCCGGGCCGCCGTCCGCAGCATTGTATTTGAAGCCCCCGTATTCCAGAGGGTTGTGGCTGGGGGTGAGATTGATGGAAAATGCCGCCTTGCGCTCGAGAACCGAGGCGGAGAGGCAGCCGGTGGTGGCCTCGCCCGCATAGAACACCCGGACCCCGGCCGCCGCCAGGACATTGGCCGCGCTGGTTGCCAGCAGCTCGCCGCCGAAGCGGTTGTCGAAGCCAAGGACGCAGCCGCGCTCCCGCAATTCGGCAAAGGCGGCCACGCCCGCCGCCGCCCGCAGTTCGGGGTCGCGATTAAGCTCCTGGTACATGGTCAGGATGGCTGCGGTCACCGCGGCCACCGAGTGGACATGGATGTCCTTGCCGAGCAGGCCGCGCCAGCCCGAGGTGCCGAACGTGACCGCGGAACGCGGCGGCGCGGTGTTGGTGAGGATTTCCGCCCGCAGCAGTTCGTAGACCCGGTCGAGCCCCGCCTGCCACCGCTGTCGCTCTTCCGGGGTGGCGGCGGTGGAGCGGCTCCGGACCAGTTCCTTGATCGCCGCGAAATAATTGCTGGCGGCATGATCGTCGGGGGTGATACTGGCGTTGATGATCTCCTGGACAGTGGCGGTCATGGGCATGCTCCTGTGGGTTGCTGACGGGCGGCGGCGTTTTTTCTCATCCTATAATAGCCTGCCGGTCGGAGCTTGGCAATGCGCCGACCGTAAGCGGGTGGATTTTCTCGCCGCGGGGCCATCGCCGGAGCGGCATCAATGATGTAAAGGTTGACCGCAATGGTTTTTTTTCTTACATTACGTCAAACTCTGTCCCGGGAACGGCACCTCCGCCGTCACATGCTAGAACAGCTCTTTATTAATACCTGAACCTGAGTAGGGAGATACAACATGGGAAGCCCGCACAAGCAAGAACTTATTCTCTGGTTTGACGAGATAGGCATCGAAGACGTGCCGCTGGTCGGCGGCAAGAATGCCTCGCTCGGCGAGATGCACCAGAAACTTACCTCAAAGGGGGTGGCGGTGCCCAACGGCTATGCAATCACCGCCTATGCCTATCAGTATCTCCTGAAGGCGGCCGGCATCGGCCAGGCCATCGAAGACGCCCTGGCCGGTCTGGACACTCATGATCTGCGCAATCTCCAGGAGCGCGGCGAAAAGGTGCGCAACATCATCCGCACCGCCGAATTTCCCGACGACCTGCGGGCGGCGATCATCAATGCCTACCAAAAGATGGAGGCGGAATACGGAACCGATGTGGACGTGGCCGTTCGTTCATCAGCCACCGCCGAGGACCTGCCGGATGCCTCCTTTGCCGGCCAGCAGGAAACCTATCTCAATATCCGCGGCCCCGAGGCGCTCATCGACGCCTGCAAGCGCTGCTTCGCGAGCCTGTTCACCAACCGCGCCATCTCCTACCGCCATGACAAGGGCTTCGGCCAGTTCGACGTCTATCTCTCCATCGTCGTTCAGAAGATGGCCCGCAGCGACTCGGCCTCCTCGGGGGTCATGTTCTCCATTGATACGGAATCCGGTTTCGAGGATGCGGTGTTCATTACCGGCGCCTGGGGTCTGGGCGAGAACGTGGTGCAGGGCGCGGTCAATCCCGACGAGTACTACGTATTCAAGCCGACCCTCAAAGAGGGCAAGCGGCCCATTGTTTCCAAGAAGATCGGCTCCAAAGAGATCAAGATGATCTATGACAACGATCCCGCAACCAAAGAGCCGGTCAAGAATATCGAGACCACCCCCGAGGAGCGGAATGCCTATGTGATCAGCGACGACGAGATTCTGCAGCTCGCCCGCTGGGCCTGCATTATTGAGGATCATTACGGCAAGGCCATGGACATCGAGTGGGCCAAGGACGGCGACGGCGTCAAAGTCGGCACCGGCAAACTGTTCATCGTCCAGGCCCGTCCGGAGACCGTCCATTCCCAGGCCAACAAGGGGGTCATGGAAACCTACAAGCTTCAGGAAAAGGGCACGGTCCTGGTGGAAGGCCTGGCCGTCGGCACCAAGATCGGCCAGGGCCCGGCCAACGTGATTTCCAATGTCGTCGATATCCATGATTTCAAGGCCGGCGAGGTTCTGGTCACCGACATGACCGACCCGGACTGGGAGCCGATCATGAAGATCGCCGGGGCCATCGTCACCAACCGCGGCGGCCGTACCTGCCATGCCGCAATCATCTCCCGCGAGCTGGGCATCCCCTGTGTCATCGGCACCGGCGACGGCTCGAAAAAGATCAAGACCGGCCAGAACGTGACGGTCTCCTCCGCCGAGGGCGAAACCGGATATGTCTATGAGGGCCTGCTGAAATATGAGGTCGAGAAGCTTGATCTGGGCGATCTGCCGGCGACCAAGACCAAAATTATGATGAACCTGGCGATTCCGGAAAAGGCCTTCACCGAGTGCCAGATTCCCAACGACGGCGTCGGCCTGGCCCGCGAGGAATTCGTCATCAACTCCCACATCGGCATCCATCCCCTGGCCCTGGTCAACTACGAGGAACTGAAGAAATCGTCTGATCCGGAAAAACAGGCGGTGGTCAAGGCCATTGATGCCAAGACCGGCGCCTATGCCGACAAGAGGCAGTTCTTCATCGACAAGGTCGCCGAGGGCGTCGGCCGCATCGCCGCCGGCTTCTACCCGAAGGATGTCATTGTCCGCCTCTCCGACTTCAAGAGCAACGAGTACGCCAACCTGACCGGCGGCACCTTCTACGAGCCGGAGGAGGAGAACCCGATGATCGGTTGGCGCGGGGCCTCCCGCTACTACGATCCCAAGTACCGGCCGGCCTTTGAGCTGGAGTGCCAGGGTCTGCTTAAGGCGCGCAACGACATGGGGCTCAACAACATCAAGCTGATGATTCCTTTCTGCCGTACCCCTGAGGAAGGGAAAAAGGTTATTCAGGTCATGAAGGAGTGCGGCCTGGTCCAGGGGGAGAACGGCCTGGAGATTTACGTGATGTGCGAGATCCCGTCGAACGTCATTGCCGCCGACGCCTTTGCCGACATCTTTGACGGCTTTTCCATCGGCTCCAACGATCTCACCCAGCTGACCTACGGTCTGGACCGCGATTCGGGGCTCATCGCCGGCATCGCCGACGAGCGGCATGATGCGGTGAAAGACATGATCCGCCTGGTCATCGCCACCGCCAAGCGGCGGAAGAAGAAGATCGGCATCTGCGGCCAGGGGCCGTCGGACTTTCCTGATTTCGCCACCTTCCTGGTGGAGCTGGGCATCGATTCCATGAGCCTCATTCCCGACACGGCGGTCAAGACCCGCCTGGCGGTCGCGGCGAAGGAAAAGGAAATGGGGGTCGCGCCCTGATCCGGACGATCAACAGCGCATTTGACAAAAGCGGGGCCAGGCCCCGCTTTTGTTTTTTAAGGGCAACAGGGTGGCCGGGGAGGGGCGGATGCTATTTCGTGGCCGGTGGCTCTTCGTCGGCCAGAGGCCTTGCTTCGTCGATGAGCATGATCGGGATGTCGTCCCGTATCTCGTAAAGCAGGCGGCAGCGGTCGCAGATGAGGCCGTTGTTGTCCGCGGTCAGTCGGACCGGCTGCTTGCACTTGGGGCAGGCGAGGATGTCGAGCAGGGCTTGGTTGATCATCTGGGGCTCCTGTAAATAACGGTTGCGCGGTTGGCCTGTTGCCGGATATTCGGATCAATGCGGGCTACTATACTCAATGCGGGCGAATCGGTGAAGGGGGGAAATGCGGTGCGGATTTTTCTGCGTGTTGCCAGAAGTTGACCGGCGGGGTCGGTACGGTTTTCCGCCGCTGAGGGGTGAAGGTCCTTTCAGGGGGGGCGTCCGGCCGGAGGAAAGTACGGCCCTCGCTTAGGTAATATTTGCGTCCGCGGAAAGAACAGGCTAAGATAGTATGATAAGGAAATTCCGTGATGAACAACGCCGCGAGGGATGCACGATGAATCGAATGAAAACCATACTGTCAGGCGTATTTCTTCTCACGCTGCTGGTCTTCGGCTCCGCCGGGGCCGCAGGCATCGGGGAGCTGGATGCCACCTTCGGTCAGGACGGCCGGGTGGCCACTCCCTTGAACCATTTCGGCGATCAGGCCTATGCCCTGGCCGTGCAGCCGGACGGCCGTATTCTCGCGGCCGGCTCCTCCTCCAGCAGTGCCAACCTTGACTTCGCCGTGGTGCGTTATACCCGGGAAGGGACGCTCGATCCGACCTTTAATCTCGACGGCATCGTCACCACCATGGTGGGGCGCGATGATGACGAAATCGCGGCCATCGCCGTGCAGGATGACGGCTATATCGTTGTCGCGGGGTATACCCTTGGGGAAAGCGGCCGCGATTTTGCCCTGGCCCGCTACACCCCGGACGGGATCCTTGACCATTCCTTCGGCCTGGGCGGGATCGTGGTCACCGAATACGGCGGGCTGGACGATGAACTCACCGCCCTGGCCGTGGACAGCGAGGGCCGTCTGCTGGCGGCCGGCTATACCACCGGGACCGCCGGCCGGGCGGTGATTATCGCGCGGTATCTCACCGGCGGAAGCCTTGATCCGTCCTTCGGCGACCAGGGGGTGAGTCTGATCGGCGTCGGCGAAGATGCGCTGGCCCGGGGTATTGCCGTGGACGAGGAGGGCCGGATCCTGATCGCCGGGTCCTTCCTGTACCTGGATCGGACCGAGGTAATGGTCCTGCGGTTGACCCCGCAGGGTGAGTTGGATGAGTCCTTCGGCGGAGAAGGGCTTGCCGTGCCTCTGGCAACGGACCTGCCCACGGACAGTTTCGGGATCAGCCAGCTCGACAGCGGCGCCATTCTGGTGGCCGGCGCGGTGGGATCACCCGGGACGCTCGATACGGCGTTGTTCAAGTTCACGACGGACGGCGAGCCTGATCTTTCCTTCGGCCAGCGGGGTATCCTGGTCACCGAGGCCAGCGCGGAGGATGATGTGGCCCTTGCCGTGGCGTCTCGGGCAAGCAATGTGTACCTCAGCGGCTACACCACGGTGAACGGAGCGCGGGAGTTTTTGTTCATTTATCATGAATTGGACGAGGCTGAGCAGCGGTCGGTTTCCTTCGCCCTGAAGAGCAAAAGTGGGACGACTGGTTTGCGCATCGGTGAGCGGCAGGAAATAGCCTCCTATCGGGAGTATGAGGAGGGGGCTGTTTCGTCATTTCCTCTCCAGACGATCGTGAACAGCACGCCATTCAACGGCAATGATGATATCAGCTACGCAGTGGCCGTACAGGACGACGGCCGGGCGGTGGTCGCCGGCCTGACCGAGCAGGGCGGCATCACCAGCTTTGCCTTGGCCCGCTATGCCGCCGCAAGCGCGGCGGCGGAAAGCGTCGGCGTCAGCTGGATCGTGACCAAGGAACCGACGGAAATCAACCGCACCGGCGCCTTCACCGGCGGGGTGATCAGCGATTCCGGTCTGAGTATCAGCCAGCGCGGCGTGGTGTACAGCATCGCCCCGGACCCGGTGTTCAAGGAGGGTTCGGATAATCCGGATCCCACCGACCCCACTGATCCCACCGATACAACCCCGCCGACGGTTTCAGGTGGCTCGCCTACTGGTACTATAAACTTTACGACCAGTACCACGCTGATGGTGACCACCAATGAAACTGCAACCTGCAAGTATGGAACCGTGGCAAATACGGCCTATGACAGTATTGCGAACACCTTTACAACTACTGGAGGGACAGCACACAGCCAAACCATAACAGTGCAGGGGGGGCAGAGCTACACCTATTACGTTCGTTGCACGGATTCGAAGGGCAACAAGAACACCAGTGATTATGAAATCAACTTCACCGTGAGTGCTTCCTCTTCCATTCACCTGTACCGGGCGGAACGTTACGCCGGGGCCATCGGCGGTCTGCTGGTCGGCACGGCTCATGCCCAGACGGACATAACCAATACCAGCCTCACTGACACCACCGACACCACGGCTACCAATACAAGCACCAGCGGCGTCTTTGATCTGTCCACTCCGGAATATTCCCTGGAAGGCTATACCTCGGACGGGGCGGGCAGCGGCGCCTACAGTTCGATTTTGAAAAAATTGAAACCGAGCACCTTTTATTACGTACGGGCCTATGCCAAGACCAGCGACGGCACGGTGTATTACGGCAACCAGCTCGGCTTCAAGACCGCCGACGCCTGTTTCATCGCCACCGCGGCCTACGGCAGCCTGTTCCATCCCTATGTCAACCTGCTCCGGGAGTTTCGCGATCAGTATCTGCAGACCTCCCTGCCGGGCCGGCTGTTCGTCAAATACTATTACCGCCATTCGCCGCCGGTGGCCGATTTTATCTCCACCCATCCCGTCCTGCGGCCGGTGGTGCGGACCGCCCTGCTCCCGGCGGTCGGCCTGAGCTGGCTGCTTCTCCATCTCGGCGCTCCTGGCCTGCTGCTGCTCGGCGGCGTCGCCGGGATGGTCGGCTGGCAGACAAGGCGGTTTTCCCGGCTTGAATCACAACTTTGATGACCCCGCAAAAACATAAAAATACGCTGCCGATGGCTAAGCACAAAAGTTCGATATGCAGGTAAGCGAACGGAGTGAGACTCCGAGGCGTGGTGGTGTCGGCCACGCGCAGGCGTACCCAGGGTACGTCGAGCATTGGCCGAACCCGCCACAACGC
>QZJD01000104.1 GCA_003604995.1 Desulfobulbus sp.
TTGGCGATCTTCTGCATCAGCACTGTTTTGCCGGTGCGCGGCGGGGCGACGATGAGACCGCGCTGCCCCTTGCCCAGCGGCGCGACGATATCCATCACCCGCATGGAAAAATTATCCGGTTGCAGTTCCAGATTGATCCGTTCGTCCGGATGGAGAGGGGTGAGGTTGGAGAAGAGGGTCTTGTTGCGGCACGCTTCCGGCGACTCGAAATTGACCGTATCAATCTTGAGCATGGCAAAGTAGCGCTCGTTCTCCTTAGGTGAACGCACCTCGCCTTCGATGGTATCGCCGGTCCTGAGATTGAGCCGGCGGATCTGGGAAGGAGAAACGTAGATGTCGTCCGGACCCGGCAGGTAGTTGTAATCCGGCGCTCGAAGAAAACCAAAGCCGTCCTGCAGCACCTCAAGAACGCCGCTGCCACGCAGCTTGCCGTCGGCATCGCTCTGCGCCTTGAGAATGGCAAAGATCAGTTCCTGCTTACGCAGCGAGCTGTAGCCTTCGATTTCGAGCTGGGCCGCCATCTCGACCAGCTCGCTGATTTTCTTGTTTTTCAGATCAACCGGATTCATTGAACCGTTTTCCCTCCAAATTTTTGATGAATTCGAACTGCGTCAACGACCTGAGCAGTACCAAGATGATTCACTCTACTTTCGAACATGCCGGCGGCAGTTCCGCACGTTTACCGGATCGAACCGCATGTTGTCCATGGGGACTGCGGGAAGACAGCGTTTGTCCTCATCAGAACAACACAGGCACAACCTGCCGACAAACAGACAATATTTCGCAGGCAACCTCTTCGGCATCGGCCGGCGAATACGCATGCCGCAGGATCACCCCGTCACCTGTTGCTGTCTATCCGGTACTAGAACAATAATCTGCTGGAGTTCTCTGGGATTCGGGCTGAAATTACGCAGTCCCCCTTGCTGCACAAATTCAGCCAAGAAGTTGTGTCGGCCTTCGTGGAATTCAGGACACCGGCACCACTCTCAAGGGCAGGTCGCTATCCGCCGTGCCCCTCAACAACCGTTGCGTGTGCACTCCTTGCGCGAGAAGTGGCCGGATATCGGGCCAACAGTCTCCACAAATGGTTTTCAGCAAATTTACTCGTATTTATACAATGAGCAGATAATGAATCCGACGGGCGGGATTGAATACAAGGAAAATGCTGTTGATTGAGAATCTGTATTGTCTTCGGCGCCTTCTGTCAAGGACTTTCTTCACCTATTCCGTTGGGACGCGGTTATCACCGGCGGCCGGCAAATGAAACGCCGACGCCAGTGTCCCGGCCAGATGCGTCACCTGCAAGCGGCTGAAAAGCCAGCAACCGCTGTTGTCGATGACATGCCCGGCCAGCAGGGCCTTCTCCGTGAGGGGGAGCTGGGCGGCCATACTGCGGACAGCCTCCTCCGAGGAAATTTGATCCCGGGCCATGAGGCGGCGGCGGCAGACAGCGGGCTCCGCGTAGACCACCACCCTCGCCGCGAAACAGTCCTGCCATCCGGCCTCAAAAAGAAGCGGCACATCCACCAGAGCCATCGCTTCCTGCAACCGGCCGGCCATTTCCCGCATCCGTTCAAGGGCCAGGGGATGGAGCAGCGCGTTCACTTCCCGGCGCAACCCGCTGTCGGCAAAGAGGGCAGCCCGCAACCGTCCGCGATCCAACGCACCGTTCCCGGAAAAAAAGGAAGGAGGCAGCAAAGAGCGCAGGGCGAGCCAGCCCGGCATCTCTTTCTCCAGCAAAAAGCGGCACACCCCGTCGATATCAATGCGAGGCAGCCCCATAAACGAGGCCCAGAAGCGACTGACCGTACTCTTACCGGAGCCCATCCCGCCGGTGATCCCCACCAGCACCGGCCCCTGCCCGCTTGTCCCCGCGGTCATTCCTCCCTGCCTCCGGAGCGCAGCGCAGCAATCACCGCCATGATGTCCGGCCAGAGCGGTGCCGTAAACTCCATGGGCTCGCGGCTGACCGGATGGACAAAAGCAATGGTCGAGGCATGCAGCAACTGCCTGCCCACCGTAAGCCCGTATGCCGCCGGCACCCGGCCTCCGTACAGGTCATCCCCGGCCACCGGGCAGCCCAGGGAAGCCATGTGCACCCTGATCTGATGCGTTCTGCCGGTTTCCAGGTCCAGTTCCGCCAACCCCATCCCGTTGCCGAATCGCTCCAGGACCCGCCAGCAGGTGGCCGCATGTCGCCCCCCGGTCCGAATCGCCATTTTTTTGCGCTGTACCGGATGCCGGCCGATAGCGGCCACCAGACGCCCACTGTCTTCGGCAGGGCAGCGGAGCAGGACCGCATGATATATCTTGCGAATGGCGCGGATTTGAAAATCCGCGCTCAACCGCCGCAGGGCGGCTTCGGTCTTGGCTACCAGCATCACTCCGGAGGTATCCTTGTCCAGTCGGTGAACGATGCCGGGCCGTAGCTGTTCGACCCCGGGCAGGGACGAGCAGTGATGAAGCAGGCCGTGGGCCAGGGTCCCCTCCCAGTGGCCGGCGGCGGGATGGACAACCAGACCGGGCGGCTTGACCAGCACCAGCAGGTTGTCATCCTCATGCAGAATTTGGAAGTCAACAGGTTCCGGGATCAGTTCCGACGGCGCCGGCGGCGGGACGCTCACCTCGACCGCATCGCCTGCCCGAAGCCGATAGCCGGCCTTGCGGGTTTCTCCGGCCACGGTGACCAGTTCATCCTGGATGAGCTTGCGCAGCGATGAACGGCTGGCATCGGCAAGCCGCTCCACCAGGAAATGATCAAGGCGCAATCCGGTCTCGGCCGGACCTACCGTCAGAAAAAAACGTTGGGGATTGCTTGCCATGCGGGAAAGAATCCTCGCTGATTCTCTTTCCTTCAAGGAAAAACGGGCCGGCTGAACCGCCGGCGGTCAGGAGCGGCAGGAGTCGAGCCGCCTAGCAGAAGATCCTTTCCAGCTGTTCGGCCACCTTGCCTTCATCCTCGTTGCGGGCCAGGGATATCTCTTTGATCAGGAGATTCTTCGCGGTGTCCATCATCTTGCGTTCACCGTAGGACAATTCCTTATCATCGCTGAGCAGATACAGATCCCTGAGCACCACCGCAACCTCAAAGGCGGAGCCGGTCTTGATTTTGTCCATGTAGTCCCGGTAACGCCTGTTCCAGGTCTGGGAACTGATCTGGATATCCCGCTCCCGCAGAATATGCAGGACCTGATCCACCTCCTGCGAGGAAATAATGGAACGGAGGCCCACGTTCCGGCAGTTGCCGGTGGGAATCATGATGGTCATGTCGTTGTCCAGGATCCTCATCACATAAAAGGTCTGGTCAACACCGCCAATGGTCTTTGTCTCGATGGCCTGGATTACCCCGACGCCATGTGCCGGATATACTGCCATGTCACCTTCTGCAAACACCATTTTCTCACCGCGGATATTCGTTGAAGGCCTTGCTCCGGCACCGGACCCGAGCCGGCCTTAACGTTACAAATTGGCAATATACCATATTTTTATCTTTTCGCAAAGGACGGACTTGCCCAGCGGCGAATCGGGCTCCGTAGGCCTCTTGCGCTGAAAAACGGAACTCGCGGGAAGGCCGACACCAGAAATACAGGTAGAAATTTCCGGGGCAGGTTCAACGCTGTCTGGCATTCATGCTGTTCATCGCCGGGGATACCCCTTGGGCTATAAAGGTGCTGATACCTTCCGCAATCCGGGGGAGATTGTCCTGAAACCTGTTCCACTGGTCATCCGACATGCGGGAAAGCACGTAGCGTTCCACCGGAACGGCCCGCGTCTCCTCGTCGTCCCGGGGATGACCGATACCGATCTTCAAACGGACAAAGTCGCCGGAGCCGAGGCTGGCGAGCAGCGAGCGGATACCGTTATGCCCCCCCGCCCCTCCGCCGGAAACCATCTTCAACCGACCCGGAGCAAGGTCGAGGTCGTCATGGAGGACCAGAATATCCTGGGGCTTGACATCAAAATAGTGGGCAAAGGCGGCAACGCACTCGCCGGACCGGTTCATGAAGTTCTGGGGCTTCAAGAGAATCGCCTGGCGGCCATGGAGACGAACGGCGCTGAACAGGCCCTGAAACTTGACGCTGTTGATCGCCAGACCTTCCCGGCCGGCAAAAAAGTCAAGGGCAAGAATCCCGGCATTATGGCGAGTTGTCTCATACTGGGGACCGGGATTGCCGAGCCCGACGATCATCACTTTGTTTTCCTGCATGACAATCTCAAGAGGGTGCGGGAAAAAAAGAATTGCTCAACACAGATCCAGCAGCGCATGGAGGGAATGTGACGGGAAAATGCGGCAGGAGCAATCTCCAAAGCCTCCTCCCCAACAGAACTATGCGGTAACCGGAGAAAAAGCCGGAACATTGCGTCCCGGCTTTCCAAGCAAACAGAATAGAGATATGCCGGACCGAGGATGGCATAGCCCGTCCGGCATAGGATGCCGGGATCAGATCACCGACACGCAGACCGTCTTGGCGTCACCCAGCATTTCAACATTCGCCGGCAGTTTCACCTCGGCAAAGGTCAGGGAGTCGCCCCGCCCGAGGTCCCGGATATCCACCTCAACGGCGTCGGGAACATCCTGGGGACAACCCTTGAGCTGCACCTTTTTCTGGTGCAGGTGCAGTTCACCGCCCAGGTCAACGCCCTTGGCGCTGCCCACGAATTTCAGGGGGACGGAAAAAATCGCCGGCTTGTCCAGGACGATCTCGAGAAAATCAACATGCACCACCTGATCGGTCACCGGATTTTTCTGAACCTCCTTGACCAGGGCGTGACGCTCGGCCTTGCTGTCGCCGTCGATCTTCAGGGTGACGATGGCATTGCGGCCGTGGATCTCCACGAGATTTTTATAGAGCACGCCCGTCTCGAACTGCAGGGCAACCGCATCACTGCCCCCGCTGTATACCACCGCCGGGGTCAATTCTTTCATGCGAAGCTGACGGGACGCGCCTTTGCCGAAATTGGACCGGAATGCTGCCGGCATGCTGATCTGAATCATGGAATACCTCCTTCCCTCTCAATATAAATGAAAACAAATGCAGATTAACGAACAGTTATACAAAAAGCGAACTGACCGAATCCTCCGAATGGATTCGGCTGATCGCATCACCGAGCAACTCGGATACCGCCATCACTTTGATCTTCTCACACTTACGACCATCCTCGCTCAGGGGGATCGAATTAGTCACCACCAGGGAGCGGATGCAGGATTTTTCCAGCCTCTCGATGGCCGGCCCGGACAGGACCGCGTGCGAACAGCAGGCATGGACCTCGCGCGCCCCCTTGTCCATCAGCTTTGCCGCCGCGCCGCAGAGGGTACCGGCGGTATCGACCATGTCATCAAGCAGTACCGCCGTCTTGCCCGCGACATCGCCGATGACGTGCAGGGCCTCGCACTCGTTGGCCCGTTCCCGACGCTTGTCGATGATCGCCAGTTCCGCGTTGAGTCGCTTGGCAAAGGCCCTGGTCCGCTCTACGCCACCCGCGTCCGGTGAGACCATGACCACGTTGTCGAACTGCTCCCGGATATATTTCAACAGCACCGGCGCCGCATAGAGATGGTCCACCGGGATATTGAAGAATCCCTGGATCTGGCCGGCGTGCAGATCCATGCACAGTACTCGCCGGGTGCCGACCGCCATGAGCATTTCCGCCACCGCCTTGGCGGTGATCGGGACCCGCGGACGCACCTTGCGGTCCTGGCGGGCATAGCCGTAATAGGGCATCACCGCGGTAATCCGTCTCGCCGATGCGCGGCGCAGGGCGTCCACCATGATCAGGAGCTCCATCAGGTGATCGTTGACCGGCGGACAGGTGGGCTGGACGACAAAGACATCAGTGCCGCGGACATTCTCGCCGATCTCAACGAATATCTCGCCGTCGCTGAACTTTTTTACCTCCGCCGCCGACAGGGGCACCTGCAGATGCCGGCAGATTTCCTCCGCCATGGAGCGGTTGGCATTGCCTGTAAAAATTTTGATGCGATTGGGCATGGTTATAAGCCTTTATGTTGGTGGCTGGGGCGGCAGGATTCGAACCTGCGAGTGCAAGAGTCAAAGTCTTGTGTCTTACCGCTTGACGACGCCCCAAGCAAAATGCAGTGACGGACGCCTCATGACGCCAGAGGACTGACCAGAAACGTCTTTGGGTACTCCTCTGATAACTCCCTGCCGCAGGCAACCGCCATTTTTTCTTCCTGTTCCCGAAACAGGCCGAACACCGAAGGACCGCTGCCGGTCATCATGGCCGCCACCGCGCCTCCTTTCAGCAACCGCTCCCGAAGATCAAAAATTTCGCGATACTGGCCCGCAGTAACCGCCTCCAGATCATTCACCATTTCCTCGGGACGAATGACCCTGCCGATGAAAGGACAAGTCTGCCCTTCCGACGGGTCAGTATCAAAACAAGTCAGGTTAATTTTTTTTGCGCCTGCTGTCAATGCAAATTTCTCATAAACCCTGGCGGTTGCCACGGAGAATCCCGGATTTACCAGGAGGATCCGATACCCGGCCAGTGGACAGGCCGGCTGCAACCGGTCACCGATCCCGGTGGCCCAGGCCACCGGCCAAGGGACGATGAAGAGCGGCACATCCGCCCCGAGCCGGCCGGCCATGGCCAGCAGCTCCTGCTCTGTACAGCCCGTCGCCAGCAACCGATTCAATCCCAGAAGGACCGCTGCCGCATCGCTGGAGCCGCCGCCGAGTCCGGCAGCCACCGGAATTTTTTTGTGCAGGGTGATCTCCACCCCGATCCCGCCTTTGCCACGCGCGGCGGTGGTTTCAAGAAATAGGCGGGCCGCCCGGTAGACCAGATTGCCTTCATCCTCGGGCAGGTCGCTGTCCGGGCAGATTACCCGGATGCCGGAACCCTTCCTGCGGAAAAACAATTGATCGAACAAGGAGATCTTCTGCATCAGGGTGGCCAGATAGTGATAGCCGTCCGCCCGGCGGCCGGTCACCCTGAGATACAGATTGATCTTGGCCGGCGCGGCAAGCGCCAGCGTCGAATCCGTCGTGGTCACCTGGGGTGATGCTTGTCAGCGGGTCTGATCCCTGGCCTTGACGAAACGCATCTTGAGGTCGTAGAGGATATGGGTCAGCAGCTCGTTTTCCGCACTGTCCAGGTTGCCGGTGGTTTTGTCGCGCAGAAGGGCCAGGGTGTCGATGGTGTGTTTAACCAGTTCAAGGTCCACCTTCCGCTCCCCGGTTTCGGGATGGGCCAGTTCGCCCAAATGAAAGAGGGCCGTGGTATTCAGCGACAGGACGAAACTGGTGAAGGAGACCTCGGGCATGACACATTTGCCGGCCTTATCGCGGATTCGTCCCTCGGGACAGGGCTTGCAGTTTTCCGTTTCGCTCATGATCTCGTCCACTCTCCACGTGCCGGAGCGGGCAACTCCGGGTATTGATCTGCACTGTCGCCCCAGGGGGCAGCCTGGGCCGGCGGCACCCCAGGGTCCGCCGACCGGCCCGGCACCGCCGGTTACTGGAAGTACTGGGGCAGCTCCAGGACCATCGCGTCCTCAATATGGCTCAACTCCTGCACCTTGGC
Source organism: Desulfobulbus sp. (assembly GCA_003604995.1). Taxonomy (GTDB): domain Bacteria; phylum Desulfobacterota; class Desulfobulbia; order Desulfobulbales; family Desulfobulbaceae; genus UBA10518. The sequence continues at coordinate 7,549 of QZJD01000104.1, forward strand.
CAGCAGGTCCTTGGACAGGAGGGCGTCGGTGTTCAGGAGAATCACATTCTGCTGGGACGACTCTTCCCGGCCTACGGTCATCCGGGAAATGTTTACCTTGTGCTTGCCGAGCAGGGTGCCCAGCGCGCCGATCACCCCGGGCACATCCTTGTTGTACACCAGCAGCATCGGCCCGGAGGGCAACGCCTCCAGCCGGAAGGAATTCAGCCGCACCAGGCGGGGCTCCTTTTTGCCGAATACGGTGCCGGCGAGCAGGTTCTGACCCTCGGTGGTCTTGACCGTCACCCGCAGCAGGTTGGTGAAATCGGCGGCCTGCTCGCTGCGCGACTCGACGACGCGGATTCCCCGTTCCTTGGCGATCAGGGGCGCGTTGACGAAGTTGACAGCATCCTGCAGGATCGGGGTGAACAGTCCCTTGAGGAAGGCAACGGTGATGGGATTGGTGTTGAGCCCGGCCAGGTCACCGGTAAATTCAAGGGTCACCTCTTCCACGCCGCCGCGGGCAATCTGCATGTGCAACGAGCCGAGCATCTCACCCAGGGTGATGAAGGGGCCGATGGAGGCAAGCACGTCGTCGCTCACCGACGGCACGTTCACTGCGTTGCGCACCACGCCCTTGAGCAGATAGTCCGCCACCTGTTCGGCGATGGCCACGGCCACGTTTTCCTGGGCCTCGCTGGTGGAGGCGCCGAGATGCGGAGTACAGATGAAATTGTTGAGCTTGAGCAGCGGGGTGCCCTCCAGGGTGGTGGGCTCCTTTTCAAAGACATCCAGGGCGGCGCCGGCGATCTGCCCCTCGGTGAGGGCTTTATACAGGGCCTCCTCGTCCACAACTCCGCCCCGGGCGCAGTCGACGAACATGGCGTCATTCTTCATCGCCGTGAAAAACTCGGTGGAGAGCAAATGATGGGATTCCTTGGTCAGGGGGGTGTGCACGGAGATGAAATCGGCGCGCCGGGCCAACTCCAGGAGGTCCATCAGCTCGACCCCGAGCTTCTCCACCAGTTCCGGCGGCATGAACGGATCATAGGCAACGACCTTCATCTTCAGGCCCTGAGCCCGGTTGGCGACGATGGAGCCGATGCGGCCGATGCCGACGATACCCAGCGTCTTGCCGGTCAGCTCGCGGCCCATGAAGCTCTTCTTTTCCCATTTGCCGGCCTTCATCGAAGCGGTGGCCTGCGGAATGTTGCGGGCCAGGGACATGATCATCGCGATGGCGTGCTCGGCGGCGGTGGTCGCATTGCCGTCCGGCGCGTTCATCACCACGATGCCCTTCTGGCTGGCGGCCGGGATATCGACGTTGTCCAGACCGATACCGGCCCGGCCCACCACCCTGAGGTTGGTGGCCGCCTCGATAATATCCTGGCGAACCTTGGTGGCGCTGCGGATCACCAGGCCGTCATACTGGGGAATGATCGCCTTGAGTTCTTCCGGCGGCAGGCCGGTCTTCACTTCAACGTCCAGGCCGGCGTCCCGGAGGATCTTTTCGCCCACCGGGGAGAGATTGTCACTGATCAATACCTTCATCTTTTTCCTCTTGGAAGCTGGAATATGTATATACTCATTGATTTTTGAGCGAGAAAAAGGAACTATAACGCCATTCAGTTTCCTCGACAACAGGAAAGTAACCGCAGGACATCGGACGGCCATAAGCGCAGCCTTCCCTCTTGAAGAATCCGTCCCGACACGATATAAGGTCCTGCCGCGTCCGTTCATCATAATCAGAAAAATAAGCATGCTGCTCATTCAAGGAGTCGTCAATGTCTGAAGTACGTGTCCGCTTTCCTCCCAGCCCGACCGGGTATCTCCATATCGGCGGCGCCCGCACCGCCCTGCTGAACTGGCTGTACGCCAAAAAAACCGGCGGCAAGCTGATCCTGCGCATCGAAGACACCGATGAAGAGCGCTCCACCAGCGCCTCCATCGACGGCATCCTGGACGGCCTCAGCTGGCTTGGCCTGGACTGGGACGAGGGGCCGTATTTCCAGAGCTCGTTTGCCGACGACCACTGCCGGGCCGCCCAAAAACTCATCGAAACCGGCCACGCCTACAAGTGCTTCTGCAGCAAGGAGGAGTTGGAGGCCAAGCGGGACGCGGCCATGGCCGCCAAACAGGACGTGAAATACGACGGCACCTGCCGGAACCTGAGCGGCGAAGAGATCGCCGCCCGGGAAAAGGCTGGCATTCCCGCGGTCATCCGCTTCAAGGTTGAGAAAAAGGACGGGGTGGTCGGCTACGACGACAGGGTGCTCGGCCGGATCGAACGGCGCTACGACGACATCGAGGACTTTGTCATCGTCCGCTCCAACGGCAAGCCGCTCTACCTGCTGTGCAACGTGGTGGACGATATCCGCGACCGGATCAGCCATGTAATCCGCGGCCAGGACCACATGACCAACACCACTCGCCAGGTTCTGCTCTACGAGGCCCTGGGCGCGCCGGTGCCGGTCTTCGCTCACATGCCCCTGACCCTGGATCTGCAGAAACGCAAGATCTCCAAGCGCAGCCACGGCGAGATCGTGGCGGTCCAGTTCTATCGGGAGCGGGGCTTTATCCCCTGGGCCCTGTGCAACTTCCTGGTCCTGCTCGGCTGGAACCCCGGCGACGACCGGGAGATCTTCAGCCGCGAGGAGCTGATCGAGGCCTTTTCCCTGGAACGCATCGGCAAGACCAACTCGATTTTCAACTACCGCAAGGATGACCCCAAATTCTTCACCGATCCCAAGGCCATCGCGATCAACGCCCATTACCTGCGCACCCTGCCCATCGTCGAGATCGGCGCGCTGGTCAAGAAGCACTTTCAGACGCAAGGACTGTGGCATGACGACTACGACGGACCCCGCCGGGAGTGGTTCCTGGCCACCCTGGAGCTGATCCGCGACCGGTTCCACACGATCAACGACTTTGCCGAAGCCGGTCGCGCCTACTTTGCCGATGACTATGCTCTTGATCCGCAGCCGCTAGCCAAAAACGTCCTCAAGCACCCAGAACTGCGAGAATGGCTGCCCGGGTTGGCCGAACGCTTTGCCGCGCTGAAGCTCTTCGACAAGGAACACACCGAGACCGCGACCCGAGGGATGGCCGAGGAGCTGGCCATTAAGCCGGGCATCCTGATCAACGCCATGCGCACCGTGCTCACCGGCCAGCTGGCCGGGCCGGGCCTGTTCGATGTCCTGGTTGCCCTGGGCAGGGAAAAAGTGGTGGCCCGCCTGCGGGATATTGACCGGCTGTTCGGAGGGATTTAGGGGATTAGGGGTTTAGGGATTTAGGGGTTTAGGGATTTAGGGGTTTAGGGATTTAGGGGTTAGGGGGTTAG
>QZJD01000046.1 GCA_003604995.1 Desulfobulbus sp.
CGGATCAGCAAGGTGGCACCGGGCAATGAGCACCTGGCCCAGATCATCGTCGACGAAACAGCCAGGCTGGACGGCATCGTCCGGGAGTTCCTCGATTTTGCCAGACCCCAGGAGCCGCGCCTGGAACCGGCCTCTCTCAACGGTCTGGTGGAGCGGGTGGCCAGGTTCATGGCCCCTGAACTGGAAACGAGGAACGTGGTTTTCCAGCAGGAACTGGACAACAACCTGCCGATGATTCCCCTGGACAAGGAGCAGGTCCACCAGGTGCTGCTTAACATGTTCATCAATGCCATCCAGGCCATGCCTGAAGGCGGAACCCTGCGCGTTTCCACCCGCCGGGGATTCAGGGGCGAGGTCGAGCTTGAGGTCCGGGATACCGGTACCGGCATGTCGCCGGAAAAGATGGAGCAGATCTTCACGCCGTTTTATACCGATAAAAACCGGGGGACCGGTCTGGGCCTGGCCATTGCCCGGAACATCGTGAAAAAGCACCGGGGCCGGATCAAGGTGGCCAGCCGGGAGGGCCAGGGCAGCAGCTTCACGATTATTTTTCCTGTTGCCGGTCACTAGGCGTGCGAAGATGGCGGGTCTGCGCCTTGCCTGTTGCATCAGCGCGCATGGTTTCGGCCATGCGGCCCGGACCGCGGCGGTCCTGCAGGCCCTTGCCGAATTGACCCCGGTGGAATGCATCCTGGTGAGTACGATCCCGTCCCGGTTCTTCCAACGCTCCCTTTCCTTTCCCTTCGCTCTTCATCCCTGGCAGACGGATGTCGGACTGGTCCAGCGGTCGGCCCTGCAGGAAGACCTGCCTGCCACGGTGCGGGAACTGGCGAAATTTTATCCCCTCCGTCCGGAGCACGTTGCCCGGGTTGCCCGGGCGGTCGCCGGCTGCGACCTGGTCCTCTGTGATATCTCGCCGCTGGGGATCGCGGCGGCCAGGGAGGCAGGGATTCCCTCCCTGCTTCTCGAGAACTTCACCTGGGATTGGCTGTATGAGGGCTGCCTCGACAGGTGTCCGGACCTTCGCCCTTTTTTGTCCGTGCTGCGGGAGCTGAATCAGCAGGCTGACTATCATCTCCAGGCCATGCCGGTCTGCGCGCCCGGCTCCTGTGATCTGCTGACCGGGCCGATCGCCCGACGGATCCGCCTCGGGAGAAGCGAGGTGCGGCGGCGACTGGGTGTTGGCGAAGAGCGGCTTCTGGTGCTGATCAGTCTGGGCGGCCTGGGGATGGCCGGGATCGATCTGCGCCTGCCCGAGGACGATCGGGAGACCCTTTATCTGGTAGCCGGGCAAGGGGCGGAGAAGCAGGGGCAGGGGAATATCCGTTTTCTCTCCTTTGACGACGATCCGGACCACCCTGACCTGGTGGCGGCCTGCGATGCGGTGATCGGCAAGGTGGGATATTCGACCCTGGCCGAGGTGTATCGGGCACGGGTCCCGTTCGGTTATATCCAGCGGCCGGGATTCCGTGAGTCAGGCCCGCTGATCGATTTCATCCGAACGGAAATGGCCGGGCTGGAAATAGAGGAGCATGAGCTGACGGATGGTGGTCTGGCAACCAGAGTCCTCGAACTGCTCGCGCTTTCCCCTCCGCCCTGCCGCCTGGCCGACGGGGCTGATCAGTGCGCCGCCTTTATCGCTTCGCGGCAAACCGGCAAGATGAGAAAACCTTGAATCCACGCCTTTCCGGGCGAGAAGGGGGTTGACAATCAGCCCTGTTCCAGGCAAAGTTGCAGGCTGGACGTCGAGCAACCGGACAGGATGGGGCAACGAGGAGAGTTCCAGGTGGATGCAGGACCCGAGCACAGGAAAAAAAGCTATGTCATCCTGGCGATGCTGGCCGCAGCCCTTTTGTTCCTGGCCCTGTTTCCCTATATTCTTTCGACCGGGCCGGTGCTGCGCCTGGTGGTCGGCGGCCTTGAGAAAAGGATCCCCGGTTCCCTCAGCGTCGGTTCCTGGCTGGTGGGCTGGCGTCAGGGGATCCTCTGCCAGGAGGTGGTGTACCGGAACCCCTCCCGGGGAATTCATCTGCGCATTCCCCGCCTGACCAGCACCCAGGGGGTGCTGGAGTTGGCGCTGGCCCCGAGTAATCTCGGGCTGGTCGCCCTCGACGGTCCGCAACTCACCATCACCCCTTCCGGCCGGCCCCCGGCCGATCCTCCAGCAAAGGCCGCCCGACGATCGTCGGCCGTTTTTTCCGCGTTTTGGAACCATCTCATTGCCGACCTGGAAATCAGGGACGGACAGGCGACGATCACCCATGCCGAACCGGCACTGACCAGCGGCTTTCGTGACCTTTCCCTTTCGGCATCCCTGCAAAACGGCGCGGTCACCTATACCTTTGGTGCGCATGCCCTGGGCGACCAGGGAACCGTCAAGGCAACGGGCTCAATCAATCTTCCCGCCGGCGGAGAAGGAGGGGTGCGGACCGTGGTGACCGACGGCAAGCTGACGGTCAGTGCTCTGCAACTCCGTGACCTTTTGACCCTTGCCGCGAACAAGGCGGCGTTTCCCGCGGGGGAAGGGACGCTGGGCGCCGACCTCCGGTTTAAAACCGTCGGGCTCGAAGGCCTTGAGGTCAGCGGCCAGGCGGAATTTAACGACCTGACCTTGCAGGGCGGGTTCCTGAACGAAGATTCGCCCTCCTGGGAGAGACTGCGCATGCAGATCGACGGCGGCAGGTTTGCCGACAGAGAATGGAGCGCGAGAAGTCTGAAAATTTTCAGTGATACCGGTGAGCTGTCCGGATCGTTCAGTTGCACGCCTGACAGCCTGCATCTGGACGGCAAAGGCAGCATCAACCTCCCGGTACTGTTTGCCCAGTTTCCCGGGCTTCTGCACCTGCGGGAAGGTACCCGGGCGGAAACCGGGGTCATGGATCTCGCCCTGGTTCTTGAGAGCAGCGGAGAAAAACGTCTGCTGAATTTGAAAGCCGGCGTGGACGTCTTCACCGGACTTGCCGGTGACCGGGAGTTTGCCTGGGCCGGCCCGCTCTCCCTGATGGTGAATGGAGAGACGGGCGATGACGAGTTCCGGTTGAATGCCCTGAAGCTGGCCAGCCCCTTTCTCCAGATTGACGGCCGGGGCGATCTGCAATCCCTGGTCCTGGATGCCGAGGCAGATCTGGCGCAGGCCTTTGCCGATATCGGCCAGCTGTTCCAACTGGAGTGGGACGGCGCCGGCCGGTTGGACCTGGCGGCAAAGGGTCGGTCCGAAGGCGAAGGGGCGAACCTGTTCAGCCTGGAGACCGATCTGCAGATCAGCAACGTAACCTTGCGCCGGGCAGGAGAGCTCGTCGTGCCCAGGGGTGATTTTTCCCTCCTGGGCGATGTCCGTGCGCCGGTGACGGTATTTGCCAAGGGAACAGGGACCATTGACCTGCGGCTGGCGCTGAGTTCCTGGCTGGGCGAGACCTTTCTGACGTTGAAGGGGGAGAAGCAGGTCGGCGTGCCTTTTCGCGGCGCCTTCAGTACCGATACCAGTCTCGTCCTGGACAGCGCCAGCGGTCTGCTGCACGTTTTGAATCTCCTGCCCGCCGCGGCAACGGTTACGGGCGACATGCAGATGCAGGCCGCGGGGAATCTCGGCGCCAACGAGTTGGAGGTGAGGGAGCTTGCCGCCGAGATCGCACAGCTGACACTGGCCCGGGAGGGGGCGTCCTTTAATGAGCCGCTGCTGCGGCTGGAGATAACCCGGTCCATCAATGAGGAAATCACCGCCTTCACCGCCCATGATTTGGTCGTCGTCGAGAACCGGGCGAAGTTTTTCCGCACCGGCGCCGGCTCCAATCTGGTGAATTTCGCCGACCGCAGCCTTTTTCTGCATAATCTGAAAATGACCTCCGGCAGCGGGACATGCACCTTGACCGAACTGCTGATTCCCGATTGGCGGAGGCCTGAGAGCGGCCTGGACGCAGACCTGACCGGTGTCCTTGATCTGGCCTGGCTGACCGGTTTGTTGCGCGGAGCGGCGGTCTTCAAGGGGGAGATCGGTATGGCCGGAACCGGGCGGCTTTCCGTGCATGCCGGGACAGGTGAAGAGGGGAGCCAGCGCCTGGCCGGCGAGGTGCGCCTGACCGATGTCGCCCTGCTGCGCGAAAAGAACGCTACCCCGCTCAGCCGGGAACTGCGTATCGCTGCGCAGCTTTTCCAGCCCGGCCCGGAGGGCGATATCGCCATCGAGCAATTGCGCCTGGACTCAGATCCGCTCCAGGTGGAAGCCGGTGGCGTGATAAGCAGGGAAGGCGAGCGGCGCAAGATCGAGGTGCAGGGCAGGATGACTCCGGCGCTCGAACGGTTGTCCGACGTGCTGCGGGAGGGATTCGGGATCGATCTTCGTCTGGCCGGGGGACAGGGAGAGTCGTTTCTGGCGCAATATCTGCCGGCCTCGGACAGTTCAGAGGAGCAAGGGGCTTTCAGCCTGGTGACCAGTCTGCATGCCGACCGTTTCGAATACGAGGGGATTGCGGTCCGTTCCCTGCATCTGCCGATCTCTCTGGAGAACGGCGCGTTGCATCTGGAGGGTACCGCGCAGGCGGATGAGGGCAAGGTGGACCTGATCGTTGATACCGATCTGACCGCCGTTCCGCCGGTGATCACTATCCCGGCGAACAGTCAGATCCTGACCGGCTTCCCGCTGCAACGGCCGCTGGTGGATCTTCTGCTCTCCGGTCAGCATCCTCTTTTCGGCGTACTGGCCGATCCTGCCGGTCAATTCGATCTGCGATTCAATTCCTTCAGCTGGCCGCTGAAGAGCGCCCAGAGTAAGTCGGCCAGCGTCGCGACGGTGATCGATCTGGGGGAGATCACTCTGGAAAGCAATGACTTTCTACGACAGATCCTTTCCCTGTTCGGCCTGGAGAAGGAAAAAATAGGATTTATCGATAACGAGCTTGCCTGCACCACCGAAGAAGGGAAGGTCACCTGTCCGCCGGTCAGGCTGCGGGTGGGTGATGCGGAAATGTCGGTCAGCGGCGCCATGGGTCTGGACGGCACCCTTAACTATCTGCTGGAGGTGCCGTTGACCGGAAAGCTGGTCAATGAGGAAGGGTTACGGTTGCTCCGCGGGGTCACGGTCAGGGTTCCGGTGCGGGGAACAAAGAGTGCCCCGGTATTTGATCGGGACAAAACCCTCGCGGTTATAAGGGATCTGTTGCAGCAGGCCGCGAGCAAGCTCAAACAGGAAAAGGAGAGAAAGCCTTCCAGCCTACCGCCGGACAAGACGATTCCGGCGGAAAAAGGTTGAGCCCGGGCCATGGAAACGCTTCTTCGACTCTGTGTAATCGGGGCGGGCGGCTGTGTCGGCTCGGTACTCCGTTATCTGGTCAGCGGCTTTGTGCAGGACCGGTCCGGCTCCATCGTCTTTCCCTTCGGCACCACCGCGGTGAATCTCAGCGGCTGCTTCGCCATCGGTCTCCTGAGCTGGCTGGTGGAGGCCCGCTCCTTGTTCGCGCCGGAAACCCGGGCCTTTCTCCTCATCGGCCTGCTGGGAGGATTCACGACTTTTTCAACGTTCGGCAATGAAACCCTGGCGCTTCTGCGCAGCGGCCGGTTGGAGTTTGCCATGCTCTATGCAGGCGTGCAGGTCGTGGTCGGCGTCGGCATGGTCTGGCTGGGCCGCATTGTTGCCTTAGGCATTTGGAGATAACCATGGAGCTGCCCCAGGAAGGATATCTGCTGCGGATCATCATCGGAGAGAGCGACCGGTACGGGGGGCGGCCCCTGTACGAGTGGATCGTCCTCAAAGCCAGGGAGGCCGGAGTGGCCGGAGCAACGGCGGTGCGCGGGATGATGGGCTACGGGGCCAACAGCCGGATCAAGACCGCTTCGATCCTCCGCCTGTCCGAAGACCTGCCGGTGATCATCGAGCTGGTCGACGACCGGAGGGTGTTGGAGGATTTCCTGGAGCTCATCGAGCCGGCCCTCAGGGAAGGGCTGGTCACCTTTGAGAAGATGCACATCCGCATGTACCGGGCAGGCCGGTCGGGAAGGGCGGTGCAGAGCGAAAACCCTTGAATCGGAGTCGGAAATAAATAAAGAGGTAAGCGTTGAAGAACCCCGACGAGTGTTGTTACATGAGGTAAATCGCCGGCGATGCCGATTCCGATGAAGGGCAGCTTTGCGGGGGAGAAGAGGCTTCGAAAAGCCCTGTCCCGCAAAGGTGCCGGATGAACGACATTCTTTTTTTCATATTTCCTCATCAAGGAGAAAACCATGAGCAAGAACATCGTAATCGTCGGCGCGGTTGCCGCCGGCCCCAAGGCGGCCTGCCGCCTCAAGCGGCTGCGGCCGGACTGGAACGTGACCATGCTGGACCAGGACAGCCTTATTTCCTATGGCGGCTGCGGCATTCCCTACTATGTATGCGGCGATGTCTCGGACGAAAAGGAGCTGCGTTCCACCAGCTTTCACATGGTCCGCGACGAGACCTTTTTCGAGCAGGCCAAGGGGGTCAGAGTCCTGACCCGGACCAGGGCGCTGGCCATCGATCGCAAAAACAAGACGGTGCGGGTGGAAAATCTGAACACCGGTGAGGCCGGCGAGCTCCCCTACGACAAGCTGCTGCTGGCCACCGGCGCCCAGCCGGTGCGGCTGCCCATCCCGGGCATTGACCTGGACGGAGTGTTTGCCATCGCCGACCTGCACAAGGCCATCGCGATCAAGGAGCGCATCGCCCAGGGCAAGGTGAGCCGGGCGGTGGTGGTCGGCGGCGGGGCCATCGGCATCGAGATGGCCGAGGCCTTCACCGATCTCTGGGGGGTGGAGACCACCCTGGTCGAGTACATGCCCCAGCTCCTGCCCCGGATCGTTGACTGGCATTTTGCCGCCATGCTGAAAAAGCACCTGGAGGAGAAGAGCGTCCGGATCCATACGGGTGAGTCGGCGGTTGAAATTCTGGGCGACGACCAGGGAAAGGTCACCGGGGTGCGGACCGGGCAGCGGACCCTGGAGGCGGACCTGGTGATCATGGCTGTCGGGGTCAGGCCCCGGAGCGATCTGGCCCGGGAGGCCGGTCTGAGCGTCACGCCCTGGGGGGGGATCAAGGTCAACCACCGGATGCAGACCACGGATCCGGACATCTACGCCGCCGGCGACTGCATCGCCACCACCCACCTGGTCACCGGCAAGGACGCCTTCGCCCCCTTCGGTTCCCTGGCCAACCGCGAGGGCCGGATCGCCGCCGACAACATGGCCGGCGGCGCTTCCCATTTCCCCGGTGTGGTGGGCAGCTATGTGATGAAGGCCTTTGAGCGCTGCATCGCCTCCACCGGGATCAGCTACGAGACCGCGCTGGCCGAGGGCTTTGCCGCCGACTATTCCCTTACCGCCCCGGCGGATCGGGCCCACTTCTTTCCGGGCGAGGCGATCGTCGTCTACCAGATGGTCTTTGATCGCAACACCAGGAGGGTCCTGGGTTTGCAGGGGTTCGGCATGATGAACGACTCCATTTCCGCCCGCATCGATACCGCCGCCGGGCTGATCGCCCGGGGCGCGACCATCGAGGATTTCATGACCGTGGAGATGGCCTATTCCCCGCCCTTTTCCTCGGCGATCGATTCCATCAACGCCGCCGCCTACGTGGCGGACAACCTGTGCGCCGGGCTGCTGCGCAAGGTGGGGCTGGATCGCTTCTTTGCCTGGATGGAGGATTTCGGTCGGGAGCCGGACTGGGTCGCCCTGGATATCAGACATCTCCAGGAGGCCACGCCTTATGCGGCCAAGTTCGGAGAGCGCTGGCTGGCCATCCCCTACAACGAGATGCGGCAGCGGCACGGCGAGATTCCTGAGGACAAAACGATGATCATCCTCTGCGACGCGGGCACCCGCTCCTACGAGGTGCAGGTGATGCTGGACGCGGTGGGCAAGCGAAACAGCCTGGTGCTCAGCGGCGGTTTTAACGTCATCCGCCGGGTGGGCGCTGACTGGCTGCTCTGAGAGGGGCGACCGGGCGGAAAAGTTTCTGGCAGGATTGCCGTGCCCCTCCGAAGGGTTACGCTCCTGCCAGATATTCCGCCACTCGCTCGAAAGAGCGGCCCACCTGTTCGGGCTGGTGGGCGTCCGAGCCTGCGGCCAGCGGGATGCCCAGGGCCATGGCCCGGGCGAGGATCGGCCGGGCCGGGTAGGGTTCGCCGCGCAGGGCAAAGCCCGAGGTATTGAGTTCAAGTATCATCTGTTTTTCCCGCAGCAGGGCGAGCAGGTCGTCGATCTGCGCCTGATGGCTGGCGGTAAGTTCTGGGCCGCCGGGCAGATGGCGCAGGGCCGCGTCCAGGTGGCAGAGCATCCCGCCGTCCAGGGCGAGGACCGCCTCACGCAGTCCGCTGAAATATCCGCTGAGCACCTGATCCGCGCCCAGGGCGGTCAGGGCGGCGATGTTCTCAGGCCGGCGGCTGACCAGGTTCAGGTGGCGGCCGGCATGGGGGAAGAAGTGGTAGGATATTCCGACCAGCTCAAAGGGGTGGCGGGCCAGGGCCGCGCGCAGCTCATCCACCGCCTCGGGATTGAAGCCCACTTCCACGCCCAGGCGGATGGCGATCCGGTCTCGGTATTTGCGTCGGAGCCGTTCCCCCTCCCTGAAATAGGCGTCGAAATCCTCGTCGGTCAGCCAGGTCCGTTCAAAGTAGCTGATTCCCGCCTCCAGGTGTTCCAGAAAGGTCAGGGCGGTGAGGTCCAGGGCCAGGGCCGCCTGGACATACTCCTCCATGGTGCCGCCGGCATGGTTGCAGAGGCTGGTGTGCACATGGTTGTCCGCTGTGAGGTCCAGGGCAGAAAAGTATTCCGCGGAATGGGAGGGCATGACCTCGCTCCGTTGCGCTGAAAGATCAAATCGGAAGAAAACGGTTCGCGGCGCGGCGCGCCCGGTCAGGCGTTTCCCCTGGGAAAGAAGTGGACCACCCCGTCGATGTCCGAGGTGTCGCAGACATCACCGATTTCCATGTCGATGTCGATCATATCCTGCAGGCCCTCCATCTCGACGGAGAGGGCTGGGCCGTTGGGCAGGTGGTAAACCAGGGTCTCCACCTTGCTGAAGTCAATGGATTTGCAAAAAAAATTTTTCATTACCTGACACGTCATGTATCTGTACCCAATGCACTTCCATCGATGATACATGGACGCGTCTGGGAGGGTGAACACAGAGCGGGCGATCTGTTCGCCTCTCTCGTAGTAATAATTATTTTTTGGCGAAATGGCAAGGTGCAAAGAGGGTATGTCCCGGAGGATCCGATTCGGCAAGGGGCGGCCTGAAGTTTTGGCCCGCATGGTGGAGAGAAGAAAAGACCGGCCGGCTCCATGAGGAGCCGGCCGGGGAGATGGGACTCGGTAAATCAGGGCAGGCGACTATTTTTTAGCCTGTCCCGGAGGAACAAAAGCGGTCTTGTCCCTTCCTTTGCCAGGCTTAACAGGGGGCGGTTCCGGTTCCGGGTCAGTGCCGCCGTCATCGCTTCCCGGGATGTAGCCGTCCAGGTACATGACCCGCCGGAACCAGGCGTCCACGCCGATTTCAGCGCCGGTCTGGTTGTCGTAGTCGTGCTGGTACCACATGGCGTACATGAACCCGCCGCCGGGACTGCTGGTTATCGCCGCCTCGGATGCCTCGGAGAACTGGCTGCCCTCCAGGGCGTCGAATTCGTTGCAGACCCCGCTTCCGTCCAGAAGGTCGGTAACGCCCTCTTCGGAGGCGTTGGGCAGGCACGCCTCATTGGCCTCATCCTGCCAGACCAGGTAGTCATCGCCCCAGTCCACGGCCCGGCTGTAGAAGAGATCGAGCGGTTCGGCCTCGCCCTCGTCATAGGCGCTGGGGATGCCGGTCTCGAAGACCGCGAAGAAGCGGGAGGGATCGCGCAGGTTGTCGCAGGTGCCGTCAGTGGCGGTACAGGCCGGAGCGAGGAAGCCCGCCGGCAGGTTTACCGTGCTGACCGATGTCGTGGTGATGCTGCGGGTGGTCGGCGAGTAGCGGGGGTCGAGCACGGTGACGTTCGTGCCGACCAGCAGGGAAAGGTCCCTGGCCTGCTCGAACGCTCCGGCGGCGTAGGTCGTGCACACCGGATACTCGGTGGCCGAACCGGTCGGACCCATGAACTCGCAGGTGGTGGTGCCGTCGCCGGTGTAGGTGACGCTGTTGGTATGGGTGAAGCTCGCCGGCAGGGTCGACCAGGTCTTGCCGCCGTCAAAGGAGCGGCGAATATAGAGGTTGACGATGTCGTGCCCCTCGGTGAGGGCCCGCCAGTTATTCGTCCAGGCGTACATCACCATGACCATGTCGCCGGCCAGGAAGCCGCGGTGGCCCTTGGCCATGTCATAGGGGTTCTCCCAGGACTGGTCGTCCAGGCTGGTGAGAGTCGGGTCGGTGATCGTCTCGCCGTAGCCGGGGCCGGACTGCTGCCAGGTCAGGATCTCCGAGATCGGCAGCCCGCCCGCCAGGTCGTCGAAATACTCGTTGAACGGGAAGGCCTCCAGACAGGTTGTTGCGTCGGCGCAGTCCACGCCGGTGAGGACCGTGTTGCCGGAGAGATTGATCGCCGGCGCGGCGCACAACCCCTTGACGTAGCGGGGGTTAGCGTCCTGGCCCAGATCGGTGCGGAAAGCCCAGGCCGGGTCGCCGTCCAGGGTCTCGCAGACCATGTTCGTGTAGTCGTAGGGATTGTCCACGGCCGGATCGAAATCCGCCGGCAGCACCCAGCGCCGGGCCATGATGTCGGCCGGGCCGCCGCGGCGGATGATCCCCTGTTTCCACAGGTTGAAGGCCACCAGGCCGCTGGGACCGGCATCGTACCAGTCCTGGCTGACGTGGCTGGGCCGCCGGGCGATCTCGCTCTGGTAGAGGGTGGT
>QZJD01000031.1 GCA_003604995.1 Desulfobulbus sp.
CGCACCCCGAGCACCGTGGCCTGCTTCAGGATTCGCTGCAGCATGATCGGCCTGGGCAGGGCAAGGATCAGCTCGATTCCCGGTGGTTCGGGCGGCGGCATGGCCAGGAACACCTCCATGACCAGGTTGTCCCCTTCCATGCCCAGAATCCGGGCGCGGCCCATCCCGCCGTTCACCATGCCGACCCGCAACTCGTCAGCGGGCCCGAGACCCAGCACCTCCACGATATGGCGCGTCCGGCGGTCCTGTTCCGGCAGACGGAGGAGATCGCCGTCCAGCTCGTCGGCGTCAAAAAGAAGTATATTCATACTGCCCGAACAATGCTTTTTTTGTCTGTCCCGCAAAAAGTGCGGAACCGCCGCCGGCCGGCCTTGTTATGTATTGAGCCTCTTTCAAAATGACCATCTACTCCGATCGGTTAAAAATATCCTGGGCGGCGTCTTCCTTGTGAAATCGTCCTCAACGGAGCGCTGCTACGCTTCCGGGCGATTTCACAACTCATCCTTGCCCAGAATATTTTTCTCTCGATCTCGCGACGACGTTCATTTTGCAAGAGGCTCGTATTGAAATCTCATTGGCGGATGCTCTGTGTTTTGGGTTTTTGCGAGGTTATCTTTATTTGACAACTCTTTGATGATACGGCTAAAGTAAAAAATTCAGGCCGGAAGAAGGAGATAGTCCGCCCAAAACCCAAAACCCAAAACCCAAAACCCAAAACCCAAAACCCAAAACCCAAAACCCAAAACCCAAAACCCAATCAAGAGTACCCACCCTTGCTGCTCACCGTCTACAATTTTCTACAGCTGCTCCTGCTCGTCACCGCCTTTCCCCTCCTTGCCCTCCTGGTCATGGCTAGACGGAAATACCGGGAGCGCATCTGGCAGCGGTCAGGGTTCGGCCTGCAACAGCGGGCATTAGCTGTCAACACGCACCCTGATGGAAAACGGATCTGGCTCCACTGCCTGTCCGTGGGCGAGGTGACCTCCGCCCTGCCGCTTCTCCGGGCACTGCGGAGACAAATGCCCCAGGTGCGGATCATCGTCTCGGTCACCACCAGCAGCGGCATGCGGGTAGCCCGCGCGCAGGCGGCCCCGTGGTGCGACCGGATCATCGCCTCGCCGCTGGACCTGCTGCCGGTAGTTCACCGTTTCATCCGGCTTCTTCGGCCCGACCTGTTCATCCTGGTGGAAACGGATTTCTGGCCCAACTGGCTTTTCGCCCTCCGCGCCCGGTCCATTCCGACCCTGCTGATCAACGGCAGGATTTCGACGGCCTCCTTTGCCCGCTACCGGCGCTTCAATTTTTTCTTTACCCCTCTCTTTTCCACCTTCACCCTGCTCGCCATGCAGACCGAACACGATGCGGACCAGATGCGGGCACTGAAGGTGCCGCGCGACCGGCTTCTGATCCTCGGCAACTTGAAATATGCACCAGCCGATGTTTCAGAAGAGCAGACCATCCCCCCCATTTCACAAAAGGATCTCAGAATCCCCGTTGAGAGCACGGTGTGGGTCTGCGGCTCCACTCATCCCGGCGAGGAGGACATCCTGCTTCAGGCCTTTGCCGCGCTGACCCCGAACCACCCCGGCCTGTTTCTGCTGCTTGCCCCCCGGGACCCGAACCGCGCCGAGGAGGTTGCCCGGCTGGCCCAACGGATGGGACTGAGAACCATGCGGCGCACCCGTTCCGACGACCCGCCGGCCCGCATCCTCATCCTGGACACCCTGGGCGAACTGGCCGCTTGCTACCGCTTTGCGCGGCTGGCCTTTGTCGGCGGCAGCCTGGTCCCCTGCGGCGGCCACAATCCGCTGGAAGCAGTGAGACTTGGCGTTCCGGTCCTGTTCGGACCGCACATGGAGGATTTCCGGGAAATTGCGCGAGACCTGATCCAGGGAGGCGGCGCAAGAGAAGTGCGCGGCCGGGAAGATCTGGTCGCCGCGGTTCGCCTCATCCTCGAAAACCGGGAGATCCGCCTGGCAATGCGTAATGCGGCAAACGCCCTGGCTCATCGACAGGCCGGGGTCATCGACCGGCATCTGGCCGCGGTGGCCGGGCTTCTCGGCCCGACCCCTCACTGATTTCCACCTGCCATGCGCTCCGCAGAACTAGCCGCGCGCCTCCGCCTGCATCTTCTCCCCGCCGCCGCCTTAAGCTACCTGGCCGGCGCCGTCCTGGCCGGCAGGATTGCGCCGGATGCCGCGACCCTCAAACTTTACTTTGCCGCCGCTTTGCTGCTTTTTCTCCCGACTTTCCTGCTGCGGCAACGACCGGTAGCGCTCTTCTGTCTGTGCGCGGCCTTTGCACTGACCGGATTCGTTCACACCGGCTTTGGTCTTCTGCCGCCGGCCGGGCCGGAACATCTCCACCGGCTGTTTCCGGAAAGGGCAAAGGCGACCCTGACCGGGACGGTAATCGGCATGCCCGAATATGACGGCCGGGTCACCCGGTTTGTCCTGGAAGCGGACAGCGTTCTCCTCCACCACCGTCTCCCCGGCTCCACGGAAGCACGGCCGACCAAGGGCAAAATCCGCCTGAGCCTTGAGGCTGAACTGCCGCCCGACATTCATGCCGGCTCGCATCTGCTCCTCATGGCCACCGTGGGCAGGCCCTTTTCCGCCCGCACTCCCGGGGTGTTCGACTATCGGCTCTATCTGGCCGAACAGGGGATTCATGTTACCGGCCGGATCTCGTCTCCACTCGCCGTGATCCCATTCACCGACCAGGAAGAGTCACCCTGGCAACGCCTTCGCCATGCACCGGAGAGGCTGCGCCAACGATTGAACGATTTTCTGGCCGGAAACCTGGGGCCGGAGCAGGCCGCCCTTTATCAGGCACTGCTGCTCGGCAACAAGGCAGGCCTTGCTGAGCGGATTCAGGAACAGTTCAAGGCAACGGGCTGCATGCATATCCTGTCCATTTCCGGTGTGCACATGTCGCTGCTCGGCCTCATGCTCACCTGGAGCTTCACCTGGCTCCTGAAACGCTCCTCGTTCCTGCTCCTGCATACTCATGTGCCTACGCTGGCCATTCTGCTCTCCCTGCCGCCGCTCATCGTCTACGCGTTCATCGCCGGCATGAACACCCCGGTGGTCAGGGCATTGCTCATGGCCCTGCTCTTCCTGATCGGGGTGGTACTGCAACGACAGCGCACCCTCCTGCCGCTGATCGCCGCGGCAGCGCTGCTCATCCTTCTGGTCAGGCCCCTTGCTCTGTTCACCGTCTCCTTCCAGCTCTCCTTCTCTGCGGTCCTGGCCCTGGCGGTCATCTATCCCCGCCTGCTTGCCCTTCTTGCGCCTGAGCGACCACCTCGGCCTGCCGCCAAGGCGCTGCGCTACCTGGCCACGGCCATCCTGGTCTCGGTGGCCGCCACCCTCGGTTCCCTGCCTTTCCTCCTCTACCACTTCAACCGGTTTTCCCTGCTCGGCCCATTGTTCAACCTGCTGGTGGAACCGCTGCTCTGCCTCTGGACCCTGCCCTGCGGCCTGCTGGCGCTCCCGCTCGCGTTCGTCGCGCCGGACGCGGCAATCCTGCTTTTGAAACTCGGAGGTCTGGGCATCACCGCCGCCGACCGGATCACCGCCCTGGGCAGCGCCCTGCCCCTGGCCTCGCTCTGGACGGTCACCCCCTCACCCTTGGAGATATTGCTCTATGGCCTCCTGCTGTGGTCCTGGGTGACCCGGCCGATGTCCCGCCAAAACGCGCTGCGGCACGCCATCGCCGCCCTTCTGCTTCTTTCGTTCTTTACCCGGGGCCTCTGGCTGCACCGAACGGGCAACGAGACCGAAGTCACTTTTCTGGATGTGGGCCAGGGCAGCTCCACCTTTATCCGTTTGCCCACGGGCGCAACCATTCTCCTTGACGGCGGCAGCAGGACCTCGCCGGGTTTTGATCCGGGCGAAAGGATCCTTGCCCCGTTTCTGTGGAAAAATAAGGTATGGCGGTTGGATGAGGTTGTGGTTACGCACCCGGACAGCGATCACTACAACGGCCTGCCCTTTGTGATGGACCGTTTCCGGCCCAAACAACTATGGATCAACGGCGAGGACAAAGACTCCTGGCCCTATCGTTCGCTGTTGCAATCGGCGGCGGCCGACGGCACGCAACTATACGAACCCGGTGCGGATACAACCATGCTCGCCGAGGGAGATGTACGTTTCCGCTTTATTCAGGGCGCCGCAGAAACTTCGTTGGAACCGACCGGGCAACACCTTTCAAAAAACGACCGGAGCCTGGTCCTCAAACTGACCCACGGAGATATTGCCTTTCTTTTTCCGGGAGATTTGGGACACCAGGGGGAGGACCAGCTTCTGCGGGCCGGGAAAAACCTGGCCGCGGACGTGCTTCTCGCCGGGCATCACGGCAGCAGGGGTTCCAGCAGCGCGCCTTTCATCGCGGCCGTGGACCCGCGGGTGGTGGTGGTCTCATCAGGGCGCAGCGTCCGCGGCCACTATTTCGACCAGGGACACCGGCAGGCGTGGGAAGAATCAGGCCGGACCGTGCTGGCCACCGCCGAGCAGGGGACGGTGACCATCACCACGGACGGCACAAACATATTTATCAAGTGACGATCAGTAGACCTTGGCGGTTATGATCCGGATACTTCGCATTCCCCTCCGCAACATCTCAACCGTTCATCCCCTACCCCTAAACTCCTAAGCCCCTAAAACCCTAACCACCTAATCAGACCTCGGTGAAATCCGCCGGCGCCTTCTTCAGGAATTTGACGAATTTCTGTTTTTCCATGCAGTTGATATAGGCGTCTTCCGCGCTGATCTTTCTCTGCTGGAGCAGTTCCAGGAGATGATCATCAAGGCTCTGCATGCCGTATTTCTTGCCGGTCTGCATGACCGAGGGGATCTGATAGGTCTTGCCTTCCCGGATCAGGTTGCGGACCGCCGGGGTGCAGATCAGGATCTCCAGGGCCGCGACCCGGCCCTTGATGTCGATTCGCTTCATCAGGGTCTGGGAGACGACCGCCTTCAGTGCATCGGCCAGGGTGGAGCGTACTTGCCCCTGCTGGTTGGCGGGGAAGATTTCTATAACACGGTCCACGGTTTTCATCGCGTTCAGGGTGTGCAGGGTGCCGAAGACCAGATGACCGGTCATGGACGCTTCCATGGCCAGGGAGATCGTTTCCAGGTCGCGCATTTCACCGACCAGAATGATATCCGGGTCTTCGCGGAGGGCTCCACGCAAGGCCGCGTGGAAAGACTTGGTATGGGTGCCGACCTCACGGTGGTTGACCACGCACTGCTGACTTTTATGCACGAACTCGATGGGATCCTCGATGGTCAGAATATGATGCTTCCGGATCTTGTTGATCTCATCGACGATGCCCGCCAAGGTGGTCGACTTGCCTGAACCGGTGGGTCCGGTCACCAGGACCAGTCCCTTGGGCAGGGTGGCCAGTTTGCTGACGACCTTGGGCAGCCCCAGCTGCTCGCAGGTGAGGATTTCACTTGGAATTTCACGAAATACCGCGCCGATACCGTACTTCTGCTGAAAAAAGTTGCAGCGGTAGCGGGCCAGTCCCGGAATTTCATAACCAAAGTCCATGTCGCCGGTTTCTTCGAAAATCTTGATCTTGTCCTCCGGGCAGATCTCGTAGAGCATGGACTTCAGCTCCTCGTTGCTCAGCACCTTGAACTTGACCCGCTCCATATCGCCCCGGATACGGAGCACCGGCTGCATGTTGGCAACCATATGCAAATCGGACGCACCCTCATCGTTCATTAACTTGAAAAAAGCATCAATCTGCGCCATAGCCTTTCTCCTTTGCCGTATCCGTAATGTCCCTGGAGGACTCCTTAAAAAATACTTATTCGACTATACCTGAAATCAATGCAACACGCAAAAAAGGAAAACATTGCCCATCCGGCTCCAGCCTTCCCCATTCTTCATTCCGCATTCAGCATCCTGCATTCCCTATTCTCCATTCTGCATTTACAAAATGATCGTCCGCCGGATAAACGAGACGATCTCCGCCGGATCGTCCATGATATTGATGATCAGGAGGTCATCTTTCGCGATGTTGCCCGCGGTCAACAATTTGGCCTTGACCCAGTCGAGCAGGCCGCTCCAGAAATCGCTCCCCACCAGAATGATGGGAAACGGCTTGATCCGTCTCGTCTGAATGAGGGTGATAGCCTCGAACACCTCATCGAGGGTGCCGAATCCACCGGGCATGCAGATAAAGGCCGTGGCATACTTGATAAACATCACCTTGCGCACGAAAAAATACTTGAAGCTCAGTGGGACATTGGCATAAGGGTTCGGTTCCTGCTCAAAGGGCAGGTTGATGTTCAGGCCGATGGAACTGCCGCTGGCGTCGGCTGCGCCCTTATTCGCGGCTTCCATTATTCCCGGCCCGCCGCCGGTAATAATTGCATAACCGATTCTGGCCAGTTCGGCGGACAGGGTGACGGTCAGCTGATAGTAGGGATCGTCCGGTTTGGTTCTGGCCGAACCGAAAAAGGAGACCGCCGGCCGCTGCACGCTGGCCAGGGTATCGAATCCCTCGACAAACTCGGCCATGATCCTGAACAGCCGCCATGAGTCGCCGGCATTGAAATAATCAAGCCAGTACTGGTGCTGCATGTCCGTGGTGCGCTTTTCAAATTCATTTCTGCCGTTGCTGGTGCGTCTGTGGTGCATAAGCTGATCCTTTTCCGTGTTGCTCCGCTGTGTCCAGTGACGAAAGGGCCTTGCGCGCTTCTCGATGCCCTGGAATTATTTTTCCTACCCGTCGAAACATCGCCCGTGCCTGGGCCCTGCTTCCCATCTCCCCGCATAGCCGACCTGCCAGCAGCAACCCGTCAACATCGCGACGATTTCTGCGCAGGCTCTCCCTGACTGCGGCAAGCGCGCCTGCCGAGTCCCCCACCTTCTCGCGTACCAGTGCCAGCCGGTACCAGTTCCGGGCCGGCTTATCATCAAAGGATACCGCCTGCTGACAAAGGGAAAGGG
The DNA here is from genome assembly GCA_003604995.1 of Desulfobulbus sp. Classification (GTDB taxonomy): domain Bacteria; phylum Desulfobacterota; class Desulfobulbia; order Desulfobulbales; family Desulfobulbaceae; genus UBA10518. Next base: position 6,967 of record QZJD01000031.1, read on the forward strand.
CTATATCATCCCCCTGCTCTTCCCGGGCATACAACTCGCCGAGGATGCTCAGGGACTGGGCATCGTGCGGGTTGTGCCGGATGGCCCGCTGCAGGGCGCGGATCGCCTTGCCGTTTTTGCCGAGGGCGGCATATGCCTGGCCCAGGAGCCGATAAAGATGGAATCCCTGGCGCTCCGCCTGCAAGGCCTCCAGCTTCTCCAGGAGAGAGACTGCTTCGCGATGACGGCCCGCCGAACAGTACAGACGGCCGAGCTGCAGAGAGATATCGGCATAGACTGCGGATTTGCTGAACCCCTTTTGCCGGGCGATCAGTTCAAAGCAGACCAGTGCCTCTTCCTCCCTGCCCAGCATGCGCAACGCAAAGCCCTTGTTGACCAGGGCCATGAAATTTGCAGGCTCCAGGGCCAGGACCTGATCAAAGGCATTGATGGCCTGCTGCTGGCGGTTCAGTTCAGCAAGGGTCACCCCCAGACTGTTCATCAGATTGACATCTCTGTCGTTCAGCCGCAGGCCCGTCTGATAATCCCGAACCGCCTGCCGGTAGTCTCCCTCATCGAAATAAAGGTCGCCGCTGACATTCAAGCTGAGGTGATCAAAAACCGTAACGACGCCGGCGCCGAGGAATCTTCCGTGCAGCAAGGCCTTGCGGCAGTTGACCGCGGTATCGGTTTTAGAATAATTGAGACACGGCCAGGAACTGATGCCGATGGCCACCCGCCCTGCCCCGACCAGCCGCTCCAGTTTTTTCTGAATGGATTTTCCCTGGCGCAGGGATTCTTCAGGAGAAGCTCCCGGAAGAACAAGATACACTTCGCCGGACGATACCGCGACGGATACCGTGGAAGGATCAAGGCAGCCGGCAAGGAGGGAGGCCAGATTCCCGGTCGTCTGCTCGTCCTCCGCCTTGCACAGCAACAGGCCAAAGCGGTCCTGGCCCAGCCAGCTTCGCTGAAGACGCTGGACAACCTCGCGACCGGGCCTGGCCAGCGGATGCGACTGCCGGTCCCTCAGAACGGATGATTCGCACAGGCTGAACGGCCCCCTGCGTTCCGCTGCCGCCATGGCCTGCCAGCATTCATTAAACCAGGAACCGTCTCCGCAGACCGCGCCTGTTTCTCCCCGAACAGCAATTCCGATATGGACTTTCCGCACGCCTTCACGTTTCAGCCTGCCGAGCAGCCTGCGCGCGAAGTGCAGGGCGCCATCCCGGCCCATATTTTCCTGCATGATCCCGAACAGATTCCCGCCCAGGTAATAGACGGTGCCTGTGGCAATCGTTTCCAGCAGCCTTGCCGCCTGGACCAGTTGCAGAAGTCCGGTCGAGGAGGTTCCGGCCCGGCAGATCGCCCCCACCAGAAAAAAGGCAACGGAAAGGCGCGGTGCTGCATCAAGCTGCTGCTGCAGGAGGCGACTGGAGTAGAGGCCGGTTTCCGGGTGGACATGGGCCTGTTTGATCAAATCCAGGCTGGTCCTGAGCTGATCCCTGATCCCGGCGAGCCATTCCCGGGCCATTTTTTGCGACAGACCGGGATCAACCCCGCGCAGAAGCACGGCCACGGTTTCGCCTTCCGCCAGTGAAAAAGGGAGGACGAGCAGTTCGTTGACTCGCCCCGGCTCGTCGGCCGCGCAGATCTGTTTCACCTGGCGCACCACTTCGGCGGCTCGCTCCGGATCAACATCAAACAAGTCAGCCGATCCGTTTGCCGACCAGATAAGCGGGGTTGCACTGACCGGCAGAATTTTCTCTAATTCACGGTCAAATTCACTGCGAAAGAGATAAAAATCCCGCTCGTTGAGCTGAATGCCGGAAGAATAAACAGGGAACAGCATAATCCCACGGAATCAGTGGGCCGCTGCGTCAAAAACCTGCCGCAGGCTGTCGGCAAGCGAGGCGATCTCGTCATCGGCCACGGTGCGCATATCCAGAAGCATGCTGTCATCCTCGATCCGTCCGATTATCGGCACATCAAGGGCACGAAGCAATATTTCCAGGCGGTTGACGCTCATCCTTCGCGGCAAGAGCATCACACCGCGGCTGGGCAGGTTCTGTTCGGGCATGGCTCCTCCCCCCACCCGAGCGACGGTCTGAACGACCCTTACCCCGCAGACTTCAGCCGGAAGTGACTTGAGACGGACGGCCAGCCTTTTTGCCCGGCGCTGCAAAGCCTCCACCGGCGCGGCGATCATCGCCAGAGTCGGAATCTTTGCCACCGCGGTCTGTTCGTCCTGGTACAGCCTAAGGACGGCCTCCAGGCCGGCCAAAGTGAACTTGTCGATCCGCAGTGCCCGGTTCAGGGGGTTCTTTTTCACGCGTTCCACGATCTCACGCCGGCCGAGGATGATGCCGGCCTGGGGCCCGCCCAGCAATTTGTCGCCGCTGAAGGTGATCACGTCCGCACCGCTGGCGACGGCCTCCTGCACGGTGGGCTCCTTTTCCAGGCCGAACCGGCTCAGATCGATGAAACAGCCGGAACCCAGATCTTCCATCACCGGAATCTCCTTCTGCCGGCCTATCCGTACCAGTTCCTCCAGGGTCACTTCCCGGGTAAAACCGATGATCCGGAAATTACTGCAATGAACCTTAAGCAAAAGCGCGGTCTGCTCGGTTACCGCGTTCTCGTAATCGCGGGGATGCGTCCGGTTGGTCGCCCCAACCTCGACAAGCATTGCGCCGCTGCGGGCCATGACCTCAGGGACCCGGAACGAGCCGCCGATCTCCACCAGCTGACCGCGGGAGACAACAACCTCCCTCCCCTTTGCCAGGGTTTCCAGGACGAGCAGGACCGCGGCGGCATTATTGTTGACCACCAGGGCCGCCTCGGCCCCGGTCAGTTCACACAGCAGCTTTTCCACCAGGCTGTAGCGGCTGCCGCGCAGGCCGCTGGCCAGGTCGAATTCCAGATTGGTGTAGCGGGCGCCCGCCATGCCGATCCGTTCCATGGCACAGTCAGGCAGCAAAGATCTCCCCAGATTAGTGTGAATGATGACACCGGTTCCATTGATGAGGGCTCGCAAACGCGGGCGCTGTTCCGTGTGAATCCGCTCAAGAAAAACCGGCAGAAGAAGCTCCAGGGTGAGATCCTCCACGGCAACCGGATCGCCCTGGAGGATCTTTGTCCGCAACTCGGCCAGGACGTCCCGAACGCAGTTTTTGACGAGCAGAACCGGGACACCGGCGATCTCATCCAGGTTGAGAATCGCGTGCAGACATCGGTCAACGTTGGGAATGGTCCGCAGCAGTTCCTGGGGAGACCCGCCTGATACTGGTATATTGGCACCCTGTTTCCTGGTCATTGTTTCGCTCAAAAGAAAATCACCACCAACCACAAAGAACCAACACAGTTGATCGCCCCAGCAGTTGCAGGGTGTACAACGGCTTCCTTCTTTGGATTTGTTGTTCGAGTTATTCCGGCAAAGTCAATATCTCTATATAGATAACAATAATGGTACGCTACTTGCCACGGGAAACGCAACGAGAAAAAAAGAAGCCCTGATTGGCACGTGGAGTATACCACTTAATGACTTTGGTGTTTTTCGCCGGCAAAAAGTCGTTGACTTCCCCCACCGGATAGAATAGTTTCCCGCCTCGTTGCTTGAGGAACATCCCGAAAAGATGTTTCACTTTCTGACAAAAAAGCTTGACAGGGTCAGAAATAAAAAGTAATAAATGAACCTTGTCCGTGATGCAAACGGACGCCCTCTTTCCGGAGGGCATTGATCTTTGAAAACTGAACAGAATAGACGAGCGGGCCGATTGTATTTTTGTAGTTGAATAAAATCCAATCGAGTCAATTTAGAACAGCGATTGGGTTCAGGATATTAAACTGGAGAGTTTGATCC
>QZJD01000051.1 GCA_003604995.1 Desulfobulbus sp.
GGTTAACAGTCGTATACACTAATTCCGGAGTTCTGAAAAGCAATGATAAAAACCGATGCAGCCCCCGGCAACCGGAGGTTTGCTTTCCCCTTGTTTTTCCATGACGGCAGGCAAATATTTTGACAATCATCCCTATTCATGTCAATACTGATTACGAGAATCAATAAGCCGAAATTCCTCCTGATTGAATTCACATTAGAGATATTGCGACCAGGCACGGTAGAGATGCCACGTTATAAAGTTCTTTATTTTCTTTCTCTTCTGTGCTGTGTCGCGGTGCTTTTTCTGCCCGTCTTCACCCATCTTTATCTTTATCCCGCCATCGACAGCCTTCTGATCAGGGATGCCGAGCATCAGGCCCAGATGGTGGCTGATCATCTTGCCGCCTATATCAATGTTCCCGAGGCCGGGCTGCGGGCCGAAGACATCACCTTTGAACTGCGGGACGAGATTGAGGATCTGGCGGAAAATTTCACCCTGGAAAAAGTGAAGCTCTTTTCCAATGAAGGCAAGGTCCTCTATTCCACTGATCTTGAAGATTTAGGCACGGTCAACGACAACGATTACTTCCACACCATCGTCCTGCGGGGCAAAAAATTCACCAAGATGGTCAAGAAAGACTCCCAGACCATGGAGGGCCGCACGGTGAGCAAGGATGTCATCGAGACCTACGTGCCCGTCCAGGGCCGCGATACCGTGGGCGGGGCCTTCGAGGTCTATTACGATATCACGGTTCTCAAGGACCTGCTGGCCAGGCTGGTCCACCGCTCCACCATTATCATCTACGGCGTTTCCCTGTTGTTGATCACCGCCCTGATGGCCAGTCTGTGCAAGCTGTACCGGAGCATGTCCGCCCGCGAGCAGGCGGAAACCGCCCTGGCCAGACACCGGGACGAGCTGGAAAAGCAGGTAGCGGAAAGGACCAATGAACTCACCCGGGCCAATGAGCGGATGAAGGCGGATCTTCAGCGGATTCAGGCGACGGAGAAGGCCCTGCTCGTCTCCGAGGAAAAATACCGCGCCCTGGTCGAACTGGCCGGAGACGCCATTTTCGCGGCCGACGCGGAGACCGGCATCATCACCGACGTCAACAGAAAAGGCCTGGAGCTGATCGGCCGCCGGGCCGAGGATGTCATCGGCCTGCACCTGGTCGCCCTCCACCCTGACGATGAAAGCGATCTGTACCGGAAGATTATTGCCAAGCACTACAAGGAGGCGCCGACCAACAAGACCCTGATGGTCATGAACGCCAACGGTAGGAGAATTCCGGTGGAGATCAGTTCCTCCATTCTTGATTACGGCGGGCGCAAGATTTTGCAGGGCATTTTCCGGGATATCTCTCAGCGGATGCGCATCGACGAGGAACTGCAGAAGTCGGAGCGCCTCAAGTGCGCGTCGCTTTTGGCCGGCGGCATCGCGCACGACTTCAACAATCTGCTCACCGCGATTTTGGGGAATCTTTCCCTGGCCCAGCACGACGCCCGCAACGATGCCCGCATGCTCAAACGTCTGCATGATACCGAAGACGCGGTCAACAGGGCACGGAGCCTTACCCAGCAGCTGATGGTTTTTGCCAAGGGCGGGGTGCCGGTCAGGAAAACCGTGGCCATGGGCAAGCTGATCGAGGATGCTGCCCGGTTCGTCCTGCGCGGCTCCCGGGTCAAGTGCGAATTCTCTTTCCCCCCGGACCTGTGGCCGGCAAAAGTCGATGCCGCCCAGATCAGTCAGGTGATCAACAACCTGGTGATCAATGCCGCGCAGGCCATGAGCGGCGGCGGAACCTGCCGGATCACCGGAGAGAATATCCAGATCGGCGAGGGCAATCTCCTTCTGCTGGCGCCTGGCCGGTACATCAAGATCGCCATTCTCGATGAAGGACACGGCATTCCGGAGAATCGCCTCAGTCGAATCTTTGATCCCTTTTACACCACCAAGGCGGAGGGAAGCGGGCTGGGCCTGAGTTCCGCCTATTCCATCGTGAAAAATCACGAAGGCCAGATCCAGGTCTCGTCGCGGGTCGGCCAGGGGACGACTTTTTTTGTGTATCTGCCGGCTTCCGACGAAGACCTGCAACCGGAAGAAACCCCGGAATCAAGGGGCTCGCTGGAGGGGACCGGCCGGATCCTGGTCATGGACGACGAGGATATTGTCCGGGATGCGGTCACCAGCCTCCTCCAGTTTCTGGGCTATGAGGCGGCAACCGCGGTGGACGGCACCTCCGCCCTGAAGCTGTACAGCGACGCCCAGACCGAAGGCCGCCCCTTCAGCGCGGTCATCATGGACTTGACCATCCCGGGCGGCATGGGCGGCAGGGAGGCGGTGCGCAAATTAAAGGAGATGGACCCGAACGCCAAGGTTATCGTCTCCAGCGGCTATTTCACCGATCCGGTGATGGCCCACTTTCGGGAATTCGGTTTTGACGGCGTGGTGCCCAAACCGTATCAGATCGATGAACTGGGCCGTGTCATCAAGGATGTTCTTGCCGGAAAATGAAGGAATTGAGAATGATGAATGAAGAGTGAAGAATGAAGAGTGAAGAATGAAGAGTGAAGAATGAAGAATGAAGAATGAAGAATTATGAATGAAGAGTGAAGAATGATGAATGCGGAAGTTGAAGTTGTGAAAACGGAATGCGAAAAGTGCGGCACCTGCTGCGAACGTGGGGGGCCCGCCCTCCATATCGAGGATCGGGATCTGCTGAATTCCGGGAAGATCAGCCTGGCGGATCTGGTCACCATCAGGGAAGGCGAGATGGTGGTGCAACTGGATTCCGGTAAGCCCGAGGTCTCCGAGGTCGAGCTGGTCAAGTTTCAGGGGCGGGACGGCAAGTGGTCCTGCGGGTTTCTTGATCCCGGCGCCCGGACCTGCACGATTTACGAACACCGGCCCCTGTCCTGCCGCCTCATGAAATGCTGGGCGCCCGATGAAGTCCTGGCGATCGCCGGCAAGAAGCTCCTCAGCCGTATCGACCTCATTGGGAAGGACAATCCCCTGCTGCCCCTGATCCGTCTCCATGATCAGCAGTGCGGTCTGCCTGACATGATCGAGACGACGGTGCAACTGGGCAAGGAGGAGGAGCGGGCCGCGACCCTGGCCGGCCTGAAGGCGATGGTCGAGCGGGATCTTTTGCTCCGCACCATTGCCATCGAACAGTTTCAGCTTTCCGTGGCCGAGGAGCTTTTTTATTTCGGGAGGCCGCTTTTCCAACTGCTCATGCCGCTCGGAGTCAGGCTCGTGGAATCGGCCGACGGGATCGAGTTGAGCTATACCGCGCCGTAAAACGGATTTCATCGTTCATTTTTAGTTGTTGTTGTCGTTTTAGCTTCTTCACCAAAATGGACGGTGCATCTTTCCGCGCCGTGGACGGTATCGCTCCAGGCGCTGATTTCAGGTTGAAGACAGGCTGCGATTCGGTGTACAACATGGGGTGCCTGAGCTGGGCGACGGGATTTTTTTTTCGTCCGGCAGGGCACAAGGTTGTTTCCGCCGATAACGCAGGAAAGAACGGGTGCGCGGGTGCATCCGGGGAGGGAGTCGTGGATCCTTTGAGCCGAAAACTTTTGCAGGAACTGGAAGAGATGCAGCAGCGCACCGGGCGGATGCTGCGCAATATGTCCATGTCCCGGATGCTGAACATGGACTCCGGCGCCGCGCTGCCGCCCATGGACATCTACGAGTCGGAGCGGGAATTTATCGTTTACGCCGATCTGGCCGGGGTGGACTCAGAGTCCTTTTCGGTTCTGGTGGAAGGCCACCAGGTGCGGATTTTCGGCAGGAGAAATCTGCCGCCGCACAAGGATATCGCCTGCGTGCACCAGCTGGAAATCGAGGCGGGCGCCTTTGACCGGACCGTGAACCTGCCGGGCGCCGTTGACGTGGAAGCCGTCACCTCATCCTATACCAACGGCATCCTGCGGATAATTCTGCCCAAGAAGGCGGCCCGCGGCAGGATCAATATCGCCATCAGCAACGGGGGCCAGTAATGGACGAAAAACAGCAGGAAAAGCGGGTCGATCCGTTGACCCTTCCCATTCCGGAGAATCTGCCCATCCTGCCTCTGCACGGTTTTGTTTTTTTTCCGGGCATGGGGTTTCCCCTGCAGGTGGCCAGCGAATCCTCCAAGCAGCTGATCGACGACGCCCTGCTCGGTGACCGGATGATCGGACTTGTCGCCACCAGGCAGGCCAAGGAGGATGCTGAGCAGACCCAGACCGGGGACGAACTGTACCGGATCGGGGTGGTCGGCTACATCCACAAGATGACCAAGGTGGACGACTCCTATTACCAGGTCCTGGTCAGCGGCCTGAAAAAGATTCAGATCGCCGAAATCACCCAGAAGGAGCCCTACATCCGGGCCAGGGTGGACGAAGTGCCCATGGAGCTGGTCGAGGACCAGAAGATCGACGCCCTGCTTCTCAATATCCGCAACCAGTTCCAGGCCTTGGTCAAGCTGACCCAGCTGCCGCCGGAAATGGCGACCACCGTCGTTTCTCTGGCCAACCACTTTCACGCAGCCTACATGGTGATTTCCCAGCTCAACCTCAAGGTGGAGGAAGAGCAGAAGATGCTGGAGATCCGGCCCCTGGAACAGCTGCTCCATTCCACGGCCCGGGAGCTGAACAAGCGGGTGGAAACCGCCGAGATGAGCCACAAGTTGCAGGAATCGTTCAAGAAGGACATGGACGAAAAACAGCGGGAGTTCTACCTGCGCCAGCAGCTCAATGCCATCCGCAAGGAACTTGGCGAGGACGAGGATGAAAAGGTCGAGATCAAGGAACTGCGCAAGCGGATGGAGGAAACCGGCCTGAGCCACGAGGCGCGCAAGGCGGTGGAAAAGGAGCTCGGCCGCCTGGAGCGGATCCCGCCCTCCTCGCCGGAGCACACGGTATCCCGCAATTACGTGGACTGGCTCCTGGACCTGCCCTGGACCCTCTCCTCCACCGATACCCTGGACCTGGATCGTGCGCAGGAGGACCTGGATCACGACCACTACGGTCTGAAGAAGATCAAGAAGCGGATCATCGAGTTCCTGGCGGTGCGCAAGCTCAAGCAGGACGTACACGGCCCGATCCTGTGCTTTGTCGGCCCGCCGGGCGTGGGCAAGACCTCGCTCGGCCAGTCCATCGCCCGGACCATGGGCCGCAAGTTCGTGCGGATCGCCCTGGGCGGCATGCGGGACGAGGCTGAGATCCGGGGGCATCGCCGCACCTATATCGGGGCGCTCCCCGGCCGGGTGATCCAGAGCCTGAAAAAGGCCGGCACCAACAATCCGGTCTTTCTGCTGGACGAGATCGACAAGCTGGGCAGCGATTTTCGCGGCGATCCGTCCTCTGCCCTGCTGGAGGTGCTGGACCCGGAACAGAACTCCACCTTCACCGACCACTACCTGGATATCGAGTTCGACCTGTCGCGGGTGATGTTCATCGCCACCGCCAACGTCCTGGACACCATTCCCGGCCCCCTGCGCGACCGAATGGAGGTGGTGGAACTGCCCGGCTACACCGAGCACGAAAAGGTGGCCATTGCCATGAACCACCTGGTCGCCAAGCAGATGGAGGCGCACGCCCTGAGCCCCGATGACCTGGAGGTCGGCGAAGAGGTGATCCGCCACCTGATCCGTTCCTATACCCGGGAGGCGGGGGTGCGCAGCCTGGAGCGGGAGATCGCCGCGATCTGCCGCGGGGTGGCCAGCGAGATCGCCCGCGGCCGGACAAAGCGGATCGTGGTCACCATCGACAACCTTTACGACTACCTCGGGCCGATCCGCTTTTTTCCGGAGATCAAGGCCCGGACCTGGGGCCCCGGGCTGGCCACCGGGCTCGCCTGGACCCCGGTGGGCGGCGAGATCCTGTTTATCGAGACCTCGAAGATGAAGGGCAAGGGGGGGCTGACCCTCACCGGCAAGCTGGGCGACGTGATGAAGGAGTCGGCCACCGCGGCCCTGACCTATATCCGGTCCCACGCCAAAACCCTGGGCATCGACGAGAACCTGTTCGCGGACATTGATCTGCATGTGCACGTGCCCGAGGGCGCCATACCCAAGGACGGTCCCTCGGCCGGGGTGGCCATGGTCTCGTCGCTGGTTTCGGTCATCACCGGCCGTACCGTGCGGCCGGACGTGGCGATGACCGGCGAGATCACCCTGCGCGGCGACGTCCTGCCGGTGGGCGGCATCGGCGAGAAGGTCCTGGCCGCCCTGCGGGCCGACATCCGGGAGATCATTCTGCCGGTGCTCAATGAAAAGGATGTGAAGGAGATCCCGGAGGATGTGCGGCATGGCGTTCTTTTCCATTATGCGAACACGATCAGCGAGGTGCTCAACATTGCCCTGGCAAAGAAGGCGGACTGATGCTCGGCTGGTTTAAGGCAAAATTCGGCAAGAAGAAGGAAGCGGAGCTGCCGGCCGACGAGGCGGTCGCGGAAGCGACGTCCGCGGACGCGGCCGGGGCAGAGGCCCTGGCGGAGGAACCCGCGGCTGAACCCGCTGCCGAGCCCGCGGCGCAGGAGGTCGTGGTTGCCGAGCCCGCCGAGGCGGAACCGGGGGAGACCCCGGTGGTCTCCCCTGTTCAGGCGGAAGAGAAGGCTTTGCCAAAGCCCGCCCCGGGCAAGGACAAGGCCGGCAAAACTCTGTTCGCCCGCCTGCAGGAAGGGCTGGGCAAGACCCGCAAGACCCTGCTCTACCGGCTCGATACCCTGTTCCTCGGCAAAAAGGTCATCGACCAGGAATTGTACGACGACCTGGAGGAGATCCTGATCACCGCCGACCTCGGGGTCGGCACCGTCCATGCCCTGCTCGACGAGGTGCGCCGCGAGGTCAGCCGCCGCGAGCTGAGCGACCCCGCGGCTCTGAAAAAGATCCTGCGGGACAGGATCCTCGGCTATCTCCTGGAGGTGGACCGGCCGGCGGAGATGGTCATGCCGGAGAGCGGCCCCTTCGTGATCATGGTGGTGGGGGTCAACGGGGTGGGCAAGACCACGAGCATCGGCAAGATCGCCGCCAAGTTCGTCCGCGCCGGTCGCTCCGTGCTTCTGGTCGCCGGCGACACCTTTCGGGCCGCGGCCATCGACCAGCTGAAGATCTGGGCCGGCCGCAGCGGCGTGGAGATCATCGCCCAGAAGCAGGGCGCTGACCCGTCGTCGGTGGTCTATGACGCCATGGAGTACGGGCTCGCGCGCGACATCGACGTGATCATCATCGACACCGCCGGTCGCCTGCACACCCAGGTCAACCTGATGGAGGAGCTGAAAAAGATCAGGCGGGTGATCGGCAAGAAGCTGGCAGGCGCCCCCCACGAGGTCATGCTGGTGCTCGACGCCACCACCGGCCAGAATGCGGTGTCCCAGGCCAAACTGTTCAACGAGGCAGTGGCGATCACCGGCCTGACCCTGACCAAACTGGACGGAACAGCCAAGGGCGGCATCGTGATCCATATCTCCCGGGAACTCGGCATTCCGGTCCGCTTCATCGGGGTGGGCGAGCAGATCGACGACCTGCGCGATTTCGATCCCCGGGAATTCGTCGATGCCCTGTTCCTCAACGGCGGAGGCAACGCGGCCGGCTGATCGGGCGGCTGCTCGCAGCCTGATCACGGGGCGCTCGGAACGACTCCATGCAATACCGGCAACATAGTCAACCAGGCTGCGGCGGCTGCCTGCTGCTCGCCGCCCTCATCGTCCTGGCCACCGGTGGCGCGCCCGCCCTGTTCAATTTCCTCGGCTTTCTCCTTTCCTTCGGCCTCATCTCCCTCCTGCTGCTCGCCGCCGCCTTCTGGGGGTTCAGCTATTACGTGCAGAGCAGGATCAGCACCTACGAGGCCACCCAGACCGAGGCGCACAACCGGTTCGTCTCCCTGCTGGTCCGTATCCTGGTCAAGATCGCCCAGTCCGATGAACACTTCACCAAGGCCGAACTCCAGACCATCCTCAACTTTTTCCAGTACAGCCTGCGCTATAATCAGGACCAGATGTACTGGGTCAAGCAGCTGGTCAAGGAGGCCCGGGACGAAACCGCCACCATGGAGGAACTGCTCACCGAGTTCCGGGACAATTTTTCCTATGAGCCGCGCCTGATCCTCCTGGAACTGATCTATCAGATCATCTACACCAAGCAGCCACCGGCCCAGGCCGAAATCGAGCAGGCCCGGCGGATCGCGGTTTTTCTCCAGATATCCGTGTATGACCAGCGGACCGTCGAGGCCAAGTACATGTACCGGCAGCGGCAGGAGGCCGCCACCGGCGCCCGGGCCGAGGAGCAGTACTATGCGGTCCTTGGCCTGGAGCCGGGCGCCGACGCCGCGGCGATCAAGAAGGCCTACCGGACCCTGAGCATGCAGTACCACCCGGACAAGGTCCGGCACCTGGGCTCCGAGTTCCAGCAGGTGGCCGAGGAAAAGATGAAGGAAATCAACGCGGCCTATGAGTATTTCAAGAAGAAGTTGTCACTCTGAAGCCTTGGCCGTACCTGAAGAATCAGCAAAAAGGAAAGAGAATATGACCGTTGCCCGCAAGATGCAGGAGTTTGCCGCCAGATCGTCCTGGATCCGCAAGATGTTCGAAGAGGGGGCCAAAATGAAGGCCCAGTACGGCGTCGACAGCGTGCTCGATTTCAGTCTGGGCAACCCGGACGTGCCGCCGCCGCCGCGTTTTGCCGAGGTGCTCCGGGAACTGGCCGGCAACGACAAGCCCGGCGCCCATGCCTACATGCCCAACGGCGGCTACCCGTATGTGCGCGAGGCTCTGGCCCACCGCCTTTCCGCCGAGCAGGACGTGGACCTGGACCAGGGCGACGTGCTGATGACCTGCGGCGCGGCCGGCGCGCTGAATCTGGTGTTCAAGGCCCTGCTCGATCCGGGGGACGAGGTGATGATCCTCTCGCCCTATTTTGTCGAATATGAGTTTTACATCGACAACCACGGCGGCACGAGCCGGGTCGTGGCCACCGATGCCCAGTTCAACCTCGATTTTGCCGCCATCGAGGCGGCGCTCAACGAAAAGACCAAGATCGTCCTGATCAACAGCCCCAACAACCCCACCGGCCAGATCTATCCCCAGGCGGATATCCAGCGGCTGGGCCGGCTCCTGGACGCGCACGCCGACCGCTGCTGCACCTCGATCTATCTGGTGGCGGACGAGCCCTACCGCAAGATCGTCTACGACAACCACGTGGTGCCGCCGGTGATGACCGCCACCAGCAACGCCATCGTCGTCTCCTCCTATTCCAAGGACCTGTCCCTGCCCGGCGAGCGGATCGGCTACCTGGCCGTGCATCCGGCGATGAAGCACAAGCGGCAGCTCATCGACGCCCTGACCCTGGCCAACCGCATCCTGGGCTTTGTCAATGCCCCGGCCTTGATGCAGCGGGTGGTGGAGCAGCTGCAGGACGTGACCGTGGACACCTCCATCTACGCCCGGCGCCTGCAGAAGTTCTGCACGGTCCTCGACGACGCCGGCCTGGAGTACGTGCGGCCCAAAGGCGCCTTCTACCTCTTTCCGAAAACACCCATCGACGACGTGGAATTCTGTACCCTGCTCCAGGAGGAAAAGGTCCTGGCGGTGCCGGGCCGCGGCTTCGGCGCGCCGGGCTACTTCCGCCTCGCCTTCTGCGTGGACGAGAAAATCATCGAGCGGGCCGCCGAACCCTTTAAGCGGGCCATGGCCAGGGCCAGGGGGTAGGGGGACGGATCAGACACCGTTGCCGGTGGCGGTTCTGGATGCCGCAAGGCGGAAAGATCGTGCAATAATTGACAATCCCATGCCCTTTCGGTATAAGTCGGCAAGGAATTACGTTCAGCAATTTTGATGGACTCGTAACAACTCGGAAATAGCATTATTTTGTCATTCCCGTGAAAACGGGAATCCAGTATTTTCATATGGTTGTCAAGGCACGTCATACCCGCCTTCGCGGGTATGACGAGTTGTTGCATGTCCATGAATTTTGATGCAACCGGACGGCGTCGGAGTACAGCCGGACCTCTGACCCGCCAGCCCCTCGAATTGCCGGAGCATTCCGGCCATCAGAAATCGAGCGGGCTCCTCGCCTCCTTGACCGTCCGGCTGGGGACGCAATGGGTATAGATCATCGTGGTCCTGACATCGCTGTGGCCGAGCAAAGTCTGGATGGTGCGAATGTCGTAATTGGCCTGCAGCTGACGGGTCGCAAAGCTCTACCGGAAGGTGTGCGTCGACACCCGCTTGGCAAGCCGCGCTTTGTTCACCGCCTGCTTGATCGCCTTCTGCACATGGGTTTCGTGCGGGTGATAGCGGCGCCTCCTCTTCTTTTCCGGAACAAAGGTCAGGATCCTGGCCGCAAAGTACCACTGCCAGACCAACTCCCGCGCCGCGTTCTTGTCTTTCCCCTCCAGGCGGTAGTCGAGAAAGGTGCCACCATAGCCGTCCTTCAGGTCCTGCTGATGGATATCCTTCACCTGTTCAAGCTGGTTTTTCAATTCTTCAACGATTTACCGGGGCAAATCCAGGAAATATCTGAGCCACTTTCTATAATGGATGTGCAAGCTCGCGGGAATTTCTCGTTGTTTCAGGATCTCGTCGAACGAGGCCAGGATGTCTGATGGAATGGGCAGCATGGCAGTGAAAGCATGGGTTATGGGCATATTTGAGAATTGCCGGTCACCAGCAATCATAAAGCAGTGTGCCGGATAGTCAACACTTAATGCTTCTCAAGCGTTCGAATAAGAGATAAAATCAATCAATGAAGGATAAATGTTTATGATGCAAAAATGGTCATTGTCGCGAGATAAGGCATTATTCTTGCAAA
>QZJD01000027.1 GCA_003604995.1 Desulfobulbus sp.
TGCCCCTTCACATTATTTGTTCAAGCGCTCCCGTAATTGCTTGCTCGGTCTAAAAGAGATCATTTGCCTCTTGGTGATGGTCATGGATTCACCGGTCCTGGGATTGCGCCCGCGACGCGGTGCCTTATCCCTGACCGTGAGGGTGCCGAACTGCACCAGTTTGACCGACTCACCGTCCACCAGGGAGTCCTTGAGCACGGCAAAAACCGTGTCCACTATATCAGAGCTGTTCCGCTGCGATATTCCGAGCTGTTCATTGACAGCCACCGCCAGCTCCTTGCGAGTTACATTACTGCTCATCGTCGTTACTCCTGTCCGTCGCGATATCGTCCCCCGAAGCGGGACATTAGGGTATTTACAATCTTCTCATGAACAATGTCAACCGTTTCATCATCCAGGGTTTTGTCGGCCGAACGGTACGTCACCGCGATGGCAACGCTCTTTTTCCCTTTTTCCACGGGCTTGCCGCGATAAATATCAAAGAGTTCGGCATGTTCAATTATTTTTTCATCAAGTCCGGAAACGGCCCGAATCAACTCTCCCGCCGGCACTTCATCGGAAACGATCATCGCGATATCGCGCTTCACCGAAGGATATCTGGGCAGTGACCGGAAAACCTTGTTCACTCGGGGCAGTTCATTCATCGCCTGCAGGTCCATTTCCAGGAAATAGACATCCTGCTTGATCCCGAAATTTCTCAAGACCTGCTGGTTCACCTTACCCAAGCGGCCGATCTCCGCGGCACCGTCCATGATCCGGATTGCGTATCCGTCCTGACCGTAGGGCTGTCCCATTTCCTCTGCCCGGGCAAATTCAATTTCTCCCTGGGTTCCGGCGAGACCCAAGACCTGGAATATCGACTCGGCAAGCCCCTTCAGGTCATGAATCTCCGCCTGGCAATTCGCAAAATAAAGAGACGGGGCATCGGGGTAGCGCTGGCCGCTGAGTACCGCGCAGAGCTGCAGCCGTTCTTCAGGCTGGACGCCCTCTTCCCGATGAAAAAAGACCTTACCTGTTTCGAACAGGGCCACATCCTGCCGCTGATAGTTATGATTGTGGCGGACATTATCCAAAAGCCCCGGCAGGAGCATGGAGCGCATGATCTCCTGGTCATCGGCAAGCGGGTTAAGGAGCCTGGTTACCTTGCGACGGTGATCATCCTGGGGCAGCAGCAGTTGCGCAAATTTGCGCTCCGCGGAAAAACTGTAATTGATCGCCTCGGAATAGCCACGGGCGGTGAAAATACGCGCAATCTCCTGGCGCAGGGTCCGCAGCGGCTCTCGTCTGGGATAATCCATGTCGATCCGGGGCAGACTGACCGGAATGGCATCATAGCCGGCGAGCCGGGCAATCTCTTCCACCAGATCAACTTCCCGTTCAATGTCCACTCTGAAACTGGGAACGGTGACGCGATAAACCCCGTCCGTGGCCTCGCTCACCGCAAACTGGATGGAGCGCAGGTGCCTGGCGATCTCTTCCTCGCTGATCGCCATTCCAAGAAGATCCTGCACCCGGCGGCACCGGAGGGAGATGGTCAGCTCCGGCTTGCGGCCGGGATAGAGGTCCACTCCGCCGTCGACCAGTTTCGCGCCAGCGAGATCAACCATGAGACGTACAGCCCGTTCCAGGGCAATATCAACGCCGCCGGGATCCACGCCCCGCTCAAAGCGATAGGATGCCTCTGAGGCGATATTGAGTCTGCGTGCCGTCCGACGGATGCTCACCGGATTAAAGCAGGCGGATTCCAGAAGGACCTCGGTGGTCTGCTCGGTTACTTCCGATTCAAGGCCTCCCATAATTCCGGCCACGGCCACCGGGCGGCGCTCATCACAGATCATCAGCATATCGGCATCCAGGGTGCGCTGCTGACCATCCAGGGTTGTGAACACCGTCTCATCGGGGCGGGGACAACGGACCTCAATGCGGCCGCCGGCCAAGTGTGCAAAATCAAAGGCATGCAGGGGTTGCCCCAGTTCGAGCATCACATAGTTGGTGATGTCGACGATATTGTTGATCGGCCGCATCCCGACGGCCTGCAACCTCTGCTGCAACCAGAGTGGCGAAGGGGCGATCCGGACGGCGGTCAGTTTGCGGGCGGCATAGCGTGGGCACAAATCAGCTTCGCTGATCTCCACTGAAAATTCAGGGTGGTCGGCGGTGAGGACGGGCAATTCGCTGCGGGTGACCGGCGGGTGCAATGGCCTGCCAGCAAATCCTGCCACCTCGCGGGCAATTCCGAGGACGCTGGCGCAGTCGGGACGGTTGGGCGTGAGATCGATCTCGATCATCACATCATCCAGGCCCAGAGCGTTGGCCAGAGCAAGCCCGGATTCCAGGTCTCCCTGAATTTCAAGAATCCCGCCGTGTTCATCACTCAGGCCCAGTTCCCTCGCCGAACAGAGCATGCCCAGCGATTCCTGGCCGCGGACCTTGGCCTTTTTGATCTTCATGCCGCCGGGCAGGGTGACGCCGGGTCGGGCAATGGCGGTGAGAAGTCCCTCCCTCGCATTGGGCGCACCGCAGACCACCTGGATCAACTCCGCGCCTACCTCAACGTCACAGAGCGTCAGCCGGTCGGCATCGGGATGCGGGCGCACCGTCCGTATCCTGGCGGTAACCAGCCCCTCAAGACCGCGGGCCATATGCACCACCGCGTCGACTTCCAGGCCGAGCATGGAAAGGCGGTCGGCGATCTGCTCCGGGGTCAGACCGTCCAGATTGACGTATTCGTTAAGCCATTTGAAGGTGAGCTTCATTTCTTCGTTGTCGCAAATCGCTGCTTCAGACTGTGCTCGAGATGACGCGGGCGAACGCGTCTCAGAACTGGCTCAGGAAGCGGAGATCGTTTTCATAAAAGAGGCGGATGTCGTCGATTCCGTACTTGAGCATGGCAATCCGCTCCACGCCCAGACCAAAAGCGAAGCCGCTGTAGATATCCGGATCATAGCCGACCATCTTCAGCACCTCCGGGTCGATCAGGCCGGCGCCGAGAATCTCCAGCCAGCCGGTGCGCTTGCAGACCCGGCAGCCGCTCCCGCCGCAAATCACGCAGGCGATGTCCACCTCGGCGCTGGGTTCGGTGAAAGGAAAGAAACTGGGTCGGAATCTGAGCGCCAGGTCATCCTTGAACATCCGCTGGGTGAAGGTGGTCAGCACCCCTTTCAGGTCGGCGAAGGAAACCCGGCGATCCACCAGAAACCCCTCGACCTGGTGAAACATCGGCGTATGGGTGATGTCCGAATCACAGCGGTACACCTTGCCCGGCGCAATATATCGGAGCGGCGGGTCCTGGCTTTCCATGATCCTGGCCTGCATGGGCGAAGTATGGGTGCGCAGCAGGATCGATTCGGACACATAAAAGGTGTCGTGCATGTCCCGCGCCGGGTGATGTTCAGGAATATTGAGCGCGGCGAAATTGTAATGATCCAGCTCAACGTCCGGCCCCTCGGCCACCGCAAAACCCATCCCCTCGAAAATAGCGCAAATCTCCTCCATCACCTGGGTGACGGGATGGAGCTTGCCAAAAGGGAGGATGCGGCCGGGAAGGCTCAAATCCTCCACGGATCGGTTTATCGCGGCAGAGTCGACAAAGGCGGCTTTTTTCTCTTCGAAACTTTGCTCTACCCGCTGCTTGACCTCGTTGGCCAACTGGCCAAGGCGCGGGCGGTCCTCAGGGCTAACCTGACCGAGTTGCCGCATCGCTGAAGAGAGCAGCCCCTTACGTCCGAGAAATTTAACCCGAAAAGGCTCCAGATCGTCAACCCTGCTGATCTCCGCAAGGGCTGACTCGGCTTCCTGCTCGAGCCTCTTCAGTTCGACTTCCATCTCCTCCCTCAGGAAGAAACGCCGGTGGCCTTGACCAAAGCGCTGAAGGCATTGGGATCAACAATGGCCAGGTTGGACAAAACCTTGCGGTCAAGTTCAATATCCGCTTTTTTCAGCCCGCCCATCAGTCGGCTGTAGCTGGTGCCGTTCATCTTGGCGGCGGCGGTGATCCTGGTAATCCACAGGCTTCTGAAATTCCGTTTTTTTGTGCGGCGATCGCGATAGGCGAAAGACAGCGCGCGGTCAACGGCTTCGGTGGCCGATTTGTACAACCGGTGCTTACCGCCCCGGAATCCCTTGGCCATGCTCAATACTTTGTTTCTTCTGCGGCGGGCTTTGAATCCGCGTGTTACACGAGGCATTGTTCTAACTCCAATTCACTGCTTGATTACACTTGATCGGAACGGAAGATTCCGGTCCCCTTTTTACAGATAGGGCAGCATCCGCTTGACCGAACGCTGATCGGTTTCAGCAATAAGCGCTGATTTGCGAAGATTGCGCTTACGCTTCGTGGACTTCTTGGTCAGGATGTGACTGCTGAAGGCCTTGCTGCGCTTGAATCTCCCTGAGCCGGTGGCTTTGAATCGCTTGGCGGCTCCTCTGTTGGTTTTCATTTTAGGCATGGTTTACTCTCCTTTTAGACTCACTCGGGCATTTTCTCCCGGATCATATTGCTGTACAGCTCATCCACATGAGTGGAACGTATATATTGCAAATCGCTCAACTGGCTATTCAAACGCCGAGATGCCCACCCCTGAAAATAAAAGGGGGATCAGCATACACACATTGATGATGAGGTTCATTTTGGGCCGACGAACATGACCAGTTGGCGGCCTTCCATTACCGGTTCCTGCTGGATGACGCAATCTTCACGGAGCAGGTCGGCGATCTTCCTCATGGCCTCCAGACCGATGGTCTGCGCATAGACTATTTCACGACCGCGGAAGCGCATGGTTACCTTGACCTTGTTCTTCTGCTGGAGAAACTTCTTGATCTGTTTGATCTTGAAGTTCAGATCATGTTCTTCGGTTTTGGGTCGGAACTTGATCTCCTTGGTCTCGACAACGGTTTGCTTTTTCTTCGCTTCCTTCTGTTTCTTGCTCAGTTCATACCGGTATTTATCAAAATCCATGATCCGGCACACTGGGGGATCCGCGGCTGCCGCCACTTCCACCAGGTCAAGCCCATGCTCAATGGCCTTGCGCATGGCTACATCTATGCTGATGACTCCCAGCTGTTCGCCATCAGGATCGATGACCCGTACCTGCGGGGAGGTAATTTCCTCATTGACTCTGGCCTTGATTTCCGTAGTAGCCGGTGCCTTCTTGCCTCGTTTTTTGATATCCGTTCCTCCTTGCTTGAGTAATCTGGGACGGGCGCCTCAGTTCAGGCCCAACGCCTCATTACATTCCGTGCGGACCATTTCAGCAAATTCCTGCGGGGTCATGGGCGGCAGGTTTTCCCCGTTTCTCCGGCGCACGGTGATGGTCCCGTCCTCTTTTTCCCGGTCGCCAACCACCAGCATGTACGGGACCTTCATCATCTGCGCCTCTCGAATCTTGTAGTTCAGCTTTTCGTTGCGCAGATCCTTTTCCACCCGAATGCCGAACTTGCGCAGGTGCGTGTACACGCTTTCGCAATAACTCAGCTGATCATCGGTGATGTTCAGGATCCTGGCCTGTTCCGGCGCAAGCCATACCGGGAAGGCTCCGGCGTAATGCTCGATCAGTACCCCGACGAACCGCTCCAGGGAACCCATCAGGGCGCGATGGATCATGATCGGCTGATGCTCCCGGCTGTCCTCTCCGGTATAGGTCATTTCGAAGCGCTCCGGCAGATTGAAGTCCACCTGGATGGTGGAGCACTGCCAGGAGCGGCCGAGCTGATCCTTGATCTTGATGTCGATCTTCGGCCCGTAAAAAACGCCTTCGCCCGGGTCAACCTGATAGCCGAGTTCTTTCTTTTCCAGGGCGCGTTTGAGGGCCTCGGTGGCCATCCCCCAGTGTTCGTCGCTTCCCACGTATTTCTCGGGGCGGGTGGAGAGATAAATATCGTACTGATCAAACCCGAAAGTCCGCAGGATATGCAGGTTCAGATCGAGAATATTATAAATCTCCTCGTCCAACTGGTCCGGTCGGCAGAAGATATGCGCGTCATCCTGCGTGAAGCCGCGCACCCGCATAAGCCCGTGCAGTGCGCCGGCGCGCTCATATCGATAGACGGTGCCCAGCTCGCACCAGCGGATGGGAAACTCCCGGTAGCTGTGCCGGCGGCACTTGTACACCCCGATATGAAAGGGGCAATTCATGGGCTTCAGCTGGTATTTGACCTCATCGATCTCCATGGCTGAATACATATTTTCACCATAAAAATCGAGATGGCCGCTGGTCCGCCACAAGTCCTGGCGCGCTATGTGCGGCGTATAGAGCAGCTCGTACCCATGCCGGTAATGCTCGTCCTTCCAGTAATCCTCGATCAGGCGGCGAAGCAGCGCCCCCTTCGGCTGCCAGAGGATGAGGCCCGGCCCGATCTGGTCCTGGATGGTGTACAGCTCCAGCTCCTTGCCCAGACGCCGATGATCACGTTTCTTCGCCTCCTCCAGTTGGTGGAGATACCGGGCCAGTTCCTTTTTGTCGAAAAAGGCGGTGCCGTAAATGCGCTGGAGCATGGGCCGCTTTTCATCGCCCCGCCAGTAGGAGCCGGCGACGCGCAGCAGTTTGAAGGCCTTGAGCCAGGAGCTGTCAGGCAGATGCGGTCCACGGCACAGATCGACAAAATCTCCCTGCTGATACAGGCTGACGGTGTCGGTCTCCATTTCCCGGAGAAGCTCAGCCTTGTAGACTTCACCCTGTGCGGAAAACAGATCAATGGCGTCGGCAACGCTCATTTCGCTGCGGACAAAGGGCAACCGGGCGGCGATGATTTCGGCCATCTTTGCTTCGATCTGCTCGAACTCGTCCGGGGAAAAGGGTTCCTTGCGATCGAAATCATAGTAGAATCCATCCTCGATGGCCGGACCGATGGCTACCTTCACCTCGGGGCCGTACAGCTGACGCACCGCCAGGGCCATGATGTGCGCGGCACTGTGGCGGAGGATCTCCATCGCCTCGGGGGAATCAACGGTTATGGGTTCAAGCACGCAGTCTCCGGAAAGATTGGCGGCCAGATCAAGCTTCGCCCCGTTGCAGCGGACGGCGATCGTCTGCTTGCGAACCTTGCTGGAAACCAGGCCTTTCAGAGCCTCGCCGGCCGTAACCCCCAGCGGAAACGCATGGGACTCACCCTCCGGTATGTTGACCGCAATCTCACCCATAATCGCCGAAAAAATAAAGGCTAAGGAACAGACGGCGGGTACCGCTGGTCTTTTAGCCTTTGTTATTTGGTAGGCGCGGGCGGGATTGAACCGCCGACTTCTACCGTGTCAAGGTAGCGCTCTCCCACTGAGCTACGCGCCTGCAACATCCTGTTCCAGTCTAAAATTTTTATTATTACCTGAAACCGAAAAAAAACTCAAGTCAAATACCAGCAACCACGCATCCTGTCAAGAAGATTAGCTTAATCCACTCCTTGATGGCGCGGTTTTTGCCCTGTCCGCTCAGCCTTCCACCATCCTTCTCGTTTCGATGGCGCGGGCCAGGGTATGTTCATCGGCATATTTGATATCCATTCCCATGGGAATCCCGCAGGCCAGGCGGCTCACCCGCACCGGGAACCGGTGCAGTTGCTCCATGAGATAGGAGGCGGTCGCTTCGCCCGGCACCGTGGAACTGGTAGCCAACAGAACCTCCCGGACGCCGCCCTGCCGTATCCGGGCAAACAGTTCCCGGATCTTCAACTCCGACGGTCCGATGCCGTCCATGGGGGAGAGAATGCCGTGCAGAATATGATACACGCCGCGAAAAGCGGCGGTCTTTTCGATGGAAAGCATGTCACCGGGCTCTTCAACCACGCAGATAAGGCCTGGATCGCGCCGGCCATCACTGCATATCTGACAAGGATCGGTTTCAGAAAAGGCAAAACAAAAGCGGCAGAGCCGGATCGACGCGTGCAGGCTGGCCAGATCTTCCGCCAGGGCTTGACTTTCCGTGGCGGGACGACGGAGAATATAGAGCGCCAGCCGCGTGGCGGTTTTTCTGCCGATGCCCGGCAACTTCGCCAGGTCATTGATGAGGCGCTCCAGCGCCGGTGGAACGGCCTGCATCGCTTGTTAAAACAATCCGGGGATGTGCATGCCGCCGGTCAGCTTGCCCATTTCTCCCTGTCCAAGCTGCTTTGCCTTGCGCAGGGCTTCGTTGACCGCTGAAAGGACCAGGTCCTGCAAGAGCTGAATATCATCCGGATTGACGACCCCGCGCTCCAGGGTGAGCGACAGCAATTCGCCGCGGCCGTTGGCCGTGGCCGTAACCATGCCGCCGCCGGCCGAGCCGCTGACTGTTTTGCTGCCCAGTTCCTCCTGCATTTTGCTCAGCCGTTCCTGGAACTGCTGCGCCTGTTTCATCAACATATTCATATCCATACAAAGACCCTCAATCAGTCATAAAGAATAAAACGTCAATCGCCCTCATCCACGCCTTGCCGCTCTTCCGTCTCCGGCTCAATGATCGGCGTGCGATAGCGCGGCCCTACCCGGATATCGCCGATCTCGCCGTTAAAGAGATCAACAGCGGTCAGAACCAGGGCATCGTTGGCCAGGGCCTGACGCTCCTGCTGCGGAGTAATGCCCTTGATAGGGTCCACCGCGCAGGCATCGGAATCCGGCAGGTCGAATCTGATCCTGAAATTCTGTTGAAAGAAGTCCAGGGCAAACTCGGTGAGAAGTTTAATATTATCAAGGTTTTTCAGCAACCTGCAATCGGCCGGATCAAGGAAATGAATAATCAGTTCATCTCCCTTGACCTCTACCTCACCGGCATGGCGCAGCGCGGAAGCCATCCACACTTTCCGATCCAGGACATAGGCCAGGAATTCATTCCAGTGATGACGGACGCTTCTTTGGACGGGACTTCGCGACTGCGCCCGCTGCTCCGCCGGTTCTTGCGGCCCTGCCGTTTCCGCCGGCTCCGCTGATTCAGGGAGGGAGGTGACCACCGTTTCAAGCGCATTTTTTTCCGGATTTTCCCTCGCGGGCGCTGTCGAGGAATTCACCCCTCCCTCAGATTTTTTTTTTTCAAAGGGGAGGGTTGCCAGCGATTCGCTCACTTCCGGTCGGCCGCTCTGGTCACTCGTCGCTGTCTGCCGCCTGACGTCAATCGCCGCTGCGCCGGCTGCGTCCAGCACCTGATCAAGCCGGGCCAGCAGCGAGGTGACCGGCACCACTTCACCCACCTGGACGGCCTTGATGAAGGCCATTTCCAGGGCATATCTCGGTTGCGACGAATAACCGGCACGCTCAAGCTGCTCAAGAAGAATGTTGAAGAGAAGCATGAGCGTTTCAGAAGAATGCCGACCGGCACACTCCCGGAGGTTCGCCATTTCCTCTTCGGGCAGATCAATGAGTTGTTCAGGATCGCGGCTGACGCGACAGATCACCAGTGCCCGGCACCAGGCAAGCAGGTCATTGATGAAGCGCTTGACGTCCATGCCGTATCCATAAATCTGCTCTAGGCTGCGCAGGGCGCCATCCAGATCACCCGCCAGGAGAGCGGCAACGATATCGGCCACGAGACGATGACTGACCAAACCGAGGATGTCGGTGAGGTCAGCGGCCGTGATGTTCTTCCCGCAGAAGGAAATTGCCTGGTCCAGCAGGCTGAGCCCGTCGCGAACGCTGCCCGCGGCCTCCCGGACGATGAGCGCCAGGGCCGCCGGTTCAATCTCGACCCCCTCGGCACGGGCCAAAGCGCTGAAATGCGCAGTCAGCTCCCGACTGTCGATACGCTTCAGCTCATAGCGCTGGCAGCGTGAGAGAATGGTGACCGGCACCTTATGCAGTTCCGTGGTGGCGAACATGAAACAGACGTGACGGGGCGGCTCTTCCAGGGTCTTCAACAGGGCATTGAAGGCCTCGGTGGTCAACATGTGCACTTCGTCGATGATGATGATTTTGAAGCGGGACGTGGCCGGCATGAACCGGATGTTTTCCTTAAGCTCGCGGATTTCCTGGATGCCGCGGTTCGAGGCGCCGTCGATCTCCACCAGGTCCACGTTGCTCCCTCCGTTGATCTCCCGGCAGGATCGGCAACGATTGCAGGGTTCAGCACCGTTACGCTCCTCACAGTTGAGGGCCTTGGCCATGATTCGGGCGAGCGTAGTCTTGCCCACGCCACGCACCCCGCTGAAGATCATGGCGTGCGCCACCCGATCCTGAATAAGCGCGTTCCGCAGAGTACGAACAACCGGCTTCTGACCAACGACTTCGCTGAAGGTGCGCGGCCGCGACTTGCGGGCAAGAACTAAATAGGACACTGTGGACTCAAGATAAACGAATTATACCTTTCGTCAGTTTCACGAATATGCGAGACGGACGCCGGGATGGAATTACATCGCGCTGAAATCAGCGCATCGCTTGCGCCGTGAGTTGCGTGGCGCGATGTCATCACCCGGCAGCATTTCAAGAAACGCTCGCAGGGGACCAGCACGGGCTCCAGCAGGACTCAACGGCCCGCATGATCAATGGCGCCATTTTGCGCAACCGATCAAGACGATCAGGGTAGAATAGAAGATAGAGAGGATTTGAACAAGGGAAAAGAAGCGTAACAACGAGGCAAGGGGGACTCTAAAAAAAGGATAGCCGGGCACTCCTGCAACACACAAGAAGTTTCGCTACCGCTGCTTCCTCCCGGACCTGACGGAGTTTGCGATTCCTTGTTGCGCAGGACCCGGCTATCACAGCTGAGTCATCTGTCAATGGACTGGCGGAGAGGGAGAGATTCGAACTCTCGGTACTTGCGTACACACGCGTTCCAGGCGTGCACCTTAAGCCACTCGGCCACCTCTCCG
>QZJD01000045.1 GCA_003604995.1 Desulfobulbus sp.
AGTTGGACCAGATCGGCCCCCTGCCGTCGGCCCGCTTGCAGTAAGGGGTGGTGGGCAGATTGCCGCCGTAGATCGACGAGCAGCCGGTGGCGTTGGCAATCATCATCCGGTCGCCGAAAAGCTGGCTGGCCAGCTTGATGTAAGGTGTCTCGCCGCAGCCCACGCAGGCGCCGGGATACTCGAAAAGCGGCCTTTTCAACTGGCTGCCCTTGATGGTGGCAGGATTGATCTCGGCGTCGGCGAGTTCAGGCAGGGTCAGGAAAAATGCGTAATTGACCGATTCGCGGCCGCGCACCTCCTCGGTATTGGCCACCATGGCAAGCGCCCGTTCCTCGGTCTTATTGCCGGAGGCATCCTTTTTCCGGGCCGGGCAGACCTGCACGCAGTGGCTGCAGCCGTTGCAGTCCTCAGTGGAAACGGCGACGGCAAAACGGCGGTCCTTGAACTGCTTGCCCACCGCCTCGGCGCTCCGGAAGGTGTCCGGCGCTGCGGCAAGCGTGGCGCCATCAATAATTTTCATCCGGATCGAGGCATGCGGGCAGACCAGCGAACACTGGCCGCACTGGATACAGGTGGCGGCATCCCACTGGGGCACATTCACCGCGATGTTGCGTTTTTCATACTGGGTGGTGGCAGTGGGCCAGGTGCCGTCGCAGGGCATCTGGGAAACGCGGATGGTGTGGCCGTTGCCCTCGATCATCCGGGCGGTCACCTGACGCACGAACTCCGGCGCCTCGGCCGGCACCACCGGCGGCAGGGCATGGCCGCTTACCGTAGCCGGCACCATTACCTGAACAATGTTGTTCACTGCCGCGTCCACCGCGTCAAAATTCATCTTCACCACCTTCTCACCCTTGACGCCATAGGTCTTCTTGATGGCGTTCTTGATGGAGTCGATGGCCTCCTGGCGGGTGATGATGTCGGAAATAAGAAAAAAGGCGGTCTGCATGATCATGTTGATACGGGCGCCAAGACCTATGGCCGCGGCCAGATTCAGGGCGTCGATGATGAAGAACTTCACCTTCATATCGATCATCTGCTGCTGCACCCGGGCGGGAAGCTGATTCCACACCTCATCCTTGGTAAAGGTGGTGGTGAGCAGAAAAGTGCCGCCCTCTTCGAGGTTGCCCAGCATGTCGTACTTGTCGAGGAAGGTGAAGTTGTGGCAGGCCACGAAATTCGCCTTGTCGATGAGATACGGGGCCATAATCCTGTTTTTGCCGAAGCGCAGGTGGCTGGTGGTGATGGAGCCGCTCTTCTTGGAGTCGTAGACAAAATAGCCCTGGGCGTTGTTGTCGGTCTCGGTGCCGATGATCTTGATGGTGTTCTTGTTGGCGCCCACCGTGCCGTCGGCGCCAAGCCCGTAGAACATGGCACGGCAGACATCGCTGCTCTCGATGTTGAAGGCGCGGTCGTACCAGAGACTGGTAAAGGCAACATCGTCATCCGGCCCGACGCAGAAGTGGTTTTTGGGCGCATCGGCGCGCATGTTGTCAAACACCGCCTTGACCATAGCCGGGGTGAACTCAGCCGAACCAAGTCCGTAGCGGCCGCCGAGAATCCTGGGCGGGGTGGTGATGACCCCGGCGTCCTGGGCCTCGCCGATGGCGGTGCGGATGTCGACATAGAGCGGCTCGCCGGCGGCGCCCGGTTCTTTGGTGCGGTCAAGCACGGTGATCCGGCGGACGGAACCGGGCAGCACGGCAACAAGCTGCTTTGCCTCAAAGGGTCGGAAGAGGCGCACCACCACAAGACCAACCTTTTCCCCCTGGGCGGCCAGGTAGTCCACGGTGGCGCGCACCGTTTCGGCGCCGGAACCCATGATGATGATCAGATCCTCGGCATCCGGCGCGCCGAAATAGTCAAAAAGATGGTAGGCCCGACCGGTCAGTTTGGCGAAACGATCCATGGTTTCCTGGACGATACCCGGCACCGCGGCATAAAAAGAGTTCACCGTCTCGCGGCCGGTAAAATAGACATCCGGGTTCTGTGCCGTGCCGCGCATCATCGGCCGGTCCGGGGAGAGTCCGCGCAACCGGTGGGCGATGACCAGCTCCTCGTCGATCATGGCCCGCATGTCGTCCTCGCTCACCTGCTCGATCTTCTGGATTTCATGGGAGGTACGGAAGCCGTCGAAAAAATGCATGAAGGGAATGCGTGATTTGAGCGTCGCCTGGGTGGCGATCAGCGCCATGTCCTGGGCCTCCTGCACGTTCTGGGCGGCGAGCATGGCCCAGCCGGTCTGGCGGGCCCCCATGACGTCGCTGTGATCGCCGAAGATGGATAGTCCCTGATAGGCAAGCGACCGTGCGGTGATATGGAAAACCGTGGGAGTCAGTTCGCCTGCAATCTTGTTCATATTGGGCAGCAGCAGCATGAGCCCCTGGGAGGCGGAAAAGGTGGTGCACAGGGCGCCGGCGGTGAGTGAGCCGTGCAGGGCGCCGGCCACGCCGCCCTCGGACTGCATCTGGGTGACGGCCGGGACCGAGCCCCAGATATTCTTCTGCCCGGCATTGGCCTTGGCATCCGCCTCCGCCGCCATGGGCGAGGAGGGGGTGATGGGGTAGATGGTGATGATTTCACTGGTGGCATACGCCACATGGGTGCAGGCCTGATTGCCGTCGATGGTAACCATTTTTCGGGACATGAGCTTCTCCTTCTTTTAATTTTATTCTATTATTTCGAATAATTACATGACAAGAAAACAATCGCCAGAAAAAACCGGGACGAGATCAGGCGCTGGCGGCCAAGGCGGTGACCACCTTGTCCAGCATGCCCTTGAGCGATGGGGTCCTCCTGTTGTCAGGTATCTGCCGTGCGATAGCGCCATAAGCGGCTGCCGGCACGGCGCGGTCCTGTTCCGCCGGAACATGCTTCAGAAGAGGGCAGACACGGCAAGCGGGGCCGGTTTTTTCGGCATGAATCCGAGCAATGATCGCTTCCAGAGCCGCCTCCTCAGCGGAATAGATATTATTCCTCCCAATTTTTTCCAGCAGACCGGAGCGGCGCATCAGGGCCAGCACATCTTCCTTGACCCGGCAGAGGGAAAAGCCGATACCTGCCGCCGTAAGCCGTTCCTTGAGGAGGGTAAGCGCCTCCTCGCCGGACGAGTCCATGTCATTGATGCCGTCGGCGACCAGCAGAATATGGGCAAGAGCGGGGTTGGCCGAACGGATCCTGAATATCTGCTCGTCCAGGTAACTGGCGTTGGCGAAAAACAGGGTGCCATCGAAACGGACCACGGCAATATGGCGGCAGAGCTGCAAACGCTTGTCAGTAGCGCACTGCAGCACACCGTCTTTGCCCATGGCAAGGGTCGTCACCTTGGGCCGCATGCGGCGATGGAGAAAGACCGCGCCGGAGAGCCCGACACCAATCAGAATACCCTTGTCGAGATGGGGAGCGAAATAAAGAGTGGCGACAAAGGTGATGACAGCGATGACTCCCTCGTATTTCTGGGTTTTCCAGGCATGGACAAAACCTTGGATATTGACCAGGCCGATCACCGCCATCATGATGACCGCGGCCAGCACTGCCTGGGGCAGATGATAGAGAAGCGGGGTGAAAAAAAGCAGGGCCAGCAGGACGAGCAGGGCACTGAAAATATTGGACATGCCGGTAACCCCGCCGGCCTGCATGTTGACCGCTGTTCGTGAAAAGGAACCGGAAACCGGATAGCTGCTGCCAAGTGCCCCGATAATGTTAGCCAGCCCCTGGCCGATGAGTTCCTGGTTGGCGTCAAGCTTCTGACCGGTGCGGGCGGCCATGGCCTTGGCAATGGAAACCGCCTCCATGAAACCGAGCAGCGATATGATCACCGCATAGGGAAAGAGCTGAAAAACAATCTGCATGTCGAGCCGTGGCAGGCTCATGCTCGGCAGCCCTTTGGGGATAGCGCCAACCACCGCACCGCCGCCCACTATGGGCAGGCTGTCCAGGTCCAGGGCGCTGCCGCCGACATCAAGCCGCCATTTTGATCCTTCGCTTGCCGTGGAAGAAGAGACCTCATCCGGAAGAACAAAACTGCCCCTCCCTTCTTTTTTTTCCACCGCCACCATTGCAATATCCCGCAGCGCCGCCCGCTGCAGCTTATTCTCCTCTTTTTTCTCTTCAAGCTGCAGGGTGACAAGCGCCAGCTCGTGGTTCAGCTCAAGAAGTGAGGCCTTGTCGGCAAGGCTTTGCGGCGTACCGGAGCCGGCGATCTTATCGTTTATCGCAAAGCGATTCCTCGCAAGTTTTTGTACTTCCAACGCGCTGCCGTTGAATACTTCGATCATGACCCGTACTTCCTGAGAGGCGATTTCATCAATTCCAATCCGCTTGCTGCGTTCGAATCCCATGGCCCAGGAAAGCAGAGTGGTGACTGCCACGGCCAGCAGCACACCAGGCAGTCTCGGATGCAGCCGTTTAGCAGCGAGCATGATGGCGATGGCCAGTGTCGCCATGGCAAAGGTCGGCCAGTGGGTGGAGCGCCAGGCCGCTTCCAGCACCATGAACACGGTCTGATAATGGTGCGCGGCCTTGTCCACCTCCACCCCGAATACCTTGGCAAGCTGCGAGGTGGCGATGATGATCGCCGCGGCGCTGGTGAAACCGTTGACCACCGGGTGGGAAAGAAAATTGACCACCAGCCCCAACCGCAGCACACCGAGCATGAACTGAAAGACGCCGACCAGGAGAGCAAGAACCACGGCATAGGCGATAAACGACGCGGATCCTGCAGTGGCAAGATGCTCCAGCGATGCTGCGGTCATCAGCGAAACCACCGCCACCGGACCGGTGGCAAGAAGCCTGCTCGATCCGAAAAGAGCCGCCACCATGGGGGGGAGAAAGGCCGCATAAAGCCCATAGTAGGAAGGGAGACCGGCCAGCTGCGCATAGGCCATGGACTGGGGAATAAGCACCAGGGCTACAGTGATGCCGGCAAGGAGATCCGCCCGCAGCGTGTCACGATTGTAATCGCGGAGCCAACCCAGGAACGGAAACAACGAACCAAGCAAAATCATTACCTCTTTTGTTGATGCAAAAAAAAATACCCTGCTTTGCCGTGGTCGATCAACCCCGCAGTTCCTCCTGCAGCTTTGCCGATTTCTCGTTCAAGGCACGGCGGGTTTCTTCACGGAATACCTCCAGCCTGCCAGCCAGTTCCGGATATTTGATGGAAAGGATTTCACAGGCCAGATAAGCGGCGTTTTTGGCCCCATCGATAGCCACGGTGGCGACCGGAATACCCGGCGGCATCTGGACGGTGGAATGCAGGGCGTCGGCGCCGTTCAATGGACCGGAGGCAAGTGGCACGCCGATCACCGGCAGGGTGGTATGGGCGGCGACGACGCCTGCCAGATGGGCCGCCATGCCCGCTCCGGCAATGATCACCTCAAGCCCTCGCTGCCGGGCTGTCCGCGCGTATTCCGCGGTCTTGTCCGGAAGCCGGTGGGCGGAGCTGATATCCATCTCAAACACCACTCCCATTTCGTCAAGCACTGCCGCAGCTTTTTTCATGACCGGCAGATCAGAATCGCTCCCCATGAGAATGCCTACCTTCGCCTTGTGTGCCATGATAAACTCCTTGTTGATGCTATTTAGTAAACTTTCCGGCTTCATCTCCGAAGCTTTCGAAATCTGATCAAAACGCCCGACGTGCCCCCGACATTGCCTACGGCGGGTTGCGTATGGCAAAAAAAAAGCCGAAGACAACTGATTTCTCAGTTATCTTCGGCTTTGTTATTCCTATCCGCGCTTGTTGGTCAAGCCCGTCGGGACATGCTGCCTATTATGTGCAGACCGGGAAAACCATGCCGCCGACCGGAATGTCTTGTCGGGGCGGGCACATCTTGCTGGCACCCTGCGGATGCCCTCTAGATCCCTGCCTGTTTCTGAAGGAGAATTAATAGCCTAAACGAACAGAAAAGTCGATAATTTTTATACCTCTTCAAGAAATTTCTTACACACTCAAACCTATTCAAATCCGGTTTCCCTTTCCAGGCTGAAAAGGATGATCCGCTCACCGGTGATGGTGCTGATATCGGTATGCAGACTGATCACCTTGCAACCGGTTATCGACTCAACAACCGCTTCCAGCAGCGGCCGGCCCTTTTCCAACAACTTTATACGGACCTGCTTGATGAGGTCCCGGCCGCTGTTCGCCTCTCCCGGGGTGGCAAGCTGATGCTCCGCCTGAGTAAGTACCCTTTTGAGCCGTACCAACACCATATCGCCGATGATATAGGTCTTGGTTTCCAGCGGGCCGCGTCCCATGTATTCCTTTTCAAACTTGATGACGGCTTCGCTTATCTCCGCCTCCAGCATGCCTTTTGTTTTGTTTGTATACGCGCCCATTACTCTCGGGATAACTCTCTTCTCGGTTTTGGACTGGCTGCCTGGCAAATGGTTTCCACACCAGCCAGCCATCCGTGTAGCATGGTGCAAGATGTTGACCTGACAATAAACCCTGTCATCAACCGTAACAAGTTTTTTTATACTCAGAGGGTAACACTCAAGAAGCGGGGCGCGCTCACCTTTTTGCAATTTTTTGCTTGCCCGGCCTCCCAAGCTTGACACCTTCCCACCTGTTACATGATACTATGGGCTACGGGCCAATGCGACCGTCAAAAAAATTATACATCGATTGACAAGGTCAATAATTCAATTGTAAGATGAAAATAATTACCATTACGGATTTGACGAGAGACCTTACGGAAGACCGTTCGAAAAAAAAATTATTTCGTTTTTCCCGGATCAACTTATGAACCATTCGAAATTACTATATTTTCTTGTCATATTTTTTCCGGCCTCGCCTTTCGCCCCCTTGACATCATTCGCGCCGCCTACCGGTGCTCTACAATTTCGTATTCGGTGGTCACCCCTGACCCGCCATCCACAGCGTATACCCTGCGTGGTAATTGCATGACCATCCTGCACACGCAAACCGGCAGCCGCGCCAATCGAATTTAACGTAAAAATAAAGATTAATCGAACATACATTTATCCAATACAACCCCAGGAAATTTTATTATGAAGGGCATTTTCAGGCCAGATAAGGGCAGAATAAAACCGGCACCGCGAAAGATATCCGCGTTTTTGCTGCTTGTGCTGGTGGCCGTCTCTTTTTCATCGCTGTTTGGCGTAGCCCCCGCAGACGCCGCCACAGAACTGACGGTCACCCCCCTGGCATGGAATATTGTCGGCCTCGACAGCAACGATCCGGCTACCGGGCCGTACCGGTTTCCTGTCGGAGCGCGGATATGCAATACCGGTTCAACGGATGCCGGTAATGTAACCGCTGATTATATTTGGGATGACGGTCACGGGGTGTTTGTCGGTGATGTTGGTGCTGACCCGTACATCAATCTGCGGGCCGGATCGCTCTCTTCCGTGGCAATAGGGTCCATCGCGGCCGGTGCCTGCACGGACGTCTATTACGAGACCGAGGTGACGAGGGTTGCTGGCTCTTTCGACAAAACCCGACGCTACCATATTACCGCAATCGATTCGGTTTCCGGAGTCACCGGGATGACGCCCACGCCGCGCGAGCTCTACGTCGAATACCTGATTTCCCAGAGCCGCAACTCGATCAACGACATCAAACTGGACGGGGTGTCCATCCCGGCCGGCGGCGCCATGACCTTGATGGTCGGCAACACCTATACCATCGATCTCGTGGGGAGCACAGCCACCCAAGGCTACAACCAGTTCGAGGCCTTCGTCAACTTCCCGAATACGATCTTCCAGATCCTGGCGGTGAGCACCACCTATTCGGCGAACAATTCACCCTATGTCGGTAACCCCAACGACAAACTCTACGCCGACGCCTGCCTCTGGGAGAACGATCCCAACAGCCCCAACTACCGTTCCTGCGTGGGCGGGGACTTCAAGGCCGGCGGCAGCGTCACGACCAGCTACAGGGTGAGGATCCTCAGCGGGGGTGGCTCCAGCGAGACCCTGAACAGCCTTCTCTACGATTTTTCGGGAAGCAGCTACCACTACAATGCCGACTACGGGGTCGGGGCGCGGATCGCGAATATCGTTGACCCGACCAACGTGACCATCACAAAGAACTTCAGTCCGAATCCCACTAATGTGAACGGCATCTCGTCCCTGACCATCAATTTAACGAACCCCAATCCGGGCCCGATCAGCGGCTACAACTTCGCCGACCCCCTGCCGGCTGATGTCGTGGTGGCCGATCCGCCGAACGCAACGACCACCAGTTGCGGCACACCGATTTTGACAGCGGTCGCAGGTGCATCCTCCATCTCCTTTGCCGATGGCACCCTTGCGGCAAACAGCAGTTGTACAGTCAAGGTCAATGTCACTCCCACAGCCACCGGATCGTTCACCAACACCACGGATCATCTATTCATTAACACGTTGGACACCGGAAAATTCGCCACCGCAACGCTGGACGTCAACACCACGCCGCCGCCCCCGCCACCACCGTCCACCTGTGCCGTCCCTTCAACCCTGGCCACCTGGACGATGCCGGCCGCCGGTCAGGGTTCCGGCGGACCGCCACCGCCGTATACCACGAAGGCCGCGGACGTTGCGACCGCCGACGCCAGCTACACTACCGTATCGGGCACGGATTTAATCAGCGCGACAATAGGCAATCCGGTGAATGCCTGGGGCGGCACTGCGCCCACGGGTGGAGGGGGATGGGCCGAAACGGCAAATTCCATGAACAATTATTTCCAATTCACCCTGGACACATCGAAGTATGGCGGGGTCTTTGCAAGCATTGATATTCGTCCGCATAATGCCGGGGACTGGGGAAATCCCAACAGCAATGTGTATATCAATACCAGTGCCGACGGCGGTCCATTCACCCCATACACCCCTGCTCCCACCGTGCCGAAAAATGCCTGGACGACAGTGCCCATCAATGCCGTCCCCACCGGCACCATGACAACGATCTTCCGGATCGGCGTGGATAGCGGCAGCAAGGCGTCCTCTACCCTCTATCTTGACAATATCATTTTCATGGGCTGTCCGGTTCTCACGCCTCCGGCTATCTCCAAGGAATTTTCCCCCAATCCCATAGCGGTCAACGGTGTTTCGACCCTGACCTTTACCCTGACCAATCCCAACGAATCCAATGCACTGGACGGGGTCACCTTTACCGACACCTTGCCTGACGGCCTTAAGGTCGCGGCTACCCCCAACGCCACTACAACCTGCGGCGGTACACCTACCTGGGCACCCGCTGCCGACGACACTACTTTCACCTTCGGCGCGCCTAACGGCGCAACTATTCCGCTCAGCGGTTCCTGTACGGTCAGCGTCGACGTGACCGCGACCGCCGCCGGCGCCTATCAGAATGTCAGCGGCTTCATTTCCTCGACCAACGGCGGGACGAATACGGGCGCGACCGGCAGCGCTTCCGCCTCCCTCACCGTGGTCAAGCCGCCGAGCATAGACAAGATGTTCGCCCCCAATCCCATCCTTGCGGGCGGCACGTCAACCCTGACCTTCACCATCATCAATCCCAACCAGAACGACACCTTGAGCGGCCTTGCCTTAACCGATACGTTCCCCAACGCTCCGGGCGCGATGACGGTCGCCGACCCCTTGACGACAACGAACACCTGCGGCGGGACGCTCTGGGACGAGACCGGAGGCGCCCTTGCCGCCGGGGATGCCGGAATCAGCTTGACCGGCGGAATGGTCGTTGGCGGCAGCACGTGCACGGTCACCGTCGAGGTGACGGCCCCGACGGTCGGCGATTATGCCAACACCAGCGGCCCTGTTTCCTCTACCAATGGCGGCACGGGGAACAGCGCTGCCGATACCCTGACGGTCAGCCCCCCTGCTCCGGCCATCTCCACCTTGAAGCAAAGCGCCGTTGCCCCCGCCGGACCATGGTTCTCGTTTATTGCTGTCCCGACGGGGAATGACGTCTTCTACCAGTTCACGGTCCAGAACGATGGCGATGTCCCGCTCAGCCTGGTGGACGTTATCGACCCGCTGGTGAGTACCGCCGGCTGTTCATGGGAGGACGGCGAGGGTGCTTCCCTCAGCGCGCCCTTCACTCTGCCGGTTGCGGACGCAGACAATCAGCATTACGCCACCTGCGTGACCGGGCCGGTTTCGGCCGCCTCGGGATTGAATCCGAACACCGCGACGGCATCGGGCTCATACGGTGGCACACCCTATAGCGATGCATCCACAGCCTACTATGCCACCACCGGGTTGACCCTCGATAAAAGCTCGACCGAAACGCATTTTGTGGCAGAGGGAGACGTGTTACACTACAACTTCCTGGTAAGCAACAGCGGTTTTGCACCCCTCGCAGGTCCGGTGACTATCGATGATGACAAGTCAAGTGACGAGTCATGCCCTGCGGTCAGCACCGTGGGCGATGGAGATGCCTTCCTCGATCCCGGGGAATCGGTTACCTGCACAGCGACTTATACCGTCACGGCCGGTGACGTCATAGCCGGCAGCGTGACCAATACCGCCATAGCTACTGCCGACGGCACCGACTCGAACCTCGACAGTATGATTTTGATGCTCCAGAGCGCCAGCCTTGCCGTCAATAAACCTGCGCCGGTCAACGGTGATAACGACGGAAGCGGCACGGTCACCCTGGGCGATCTGCTCACCTACACGATCACCGCAACAAACACCGGCACGACGACCTTGACCAACGTCACGGTCAGCGATCCCATGATCACCCCCACCGGCGGCTCGACCC
>QZJD01000088.1 GCA_003604995.1 Desulfobulbus sp.
CACCAGGGTGGTTCCGGAGATATGGCCGGTGGTGCCGCCCGGGATCGGCAGCACGAACATCATGGCCATCAGGCTGAAGACCGTTCCCATGGCCAGATAGGGGACCTCGGCGCTCTTGACCGTCTGCTTGACCTTGCGCGAAGCCAGCCCCCAGATCGGCAGCATGACGGCCCAGAGAGAGCCGTACGTTGCCGGGCCGAGGTATCCGTCGGGAATGTGCATGATTTTCTCCATGGCGATGTGTCCGCCATCGGTGGAAGTTCGCGGTCAGGCGCGGTTCGGGCCTGCCTTTGCTGATCCGTGATTGTCGGAGAGCCTGCGATTGACAATCGGTCCGAACCTTCACCTGCCAGGTGATGCGGTTTTTTTCCAGCTTCCGGTGCTACGGGAATGGAAATCGTCACACTAATACCCGCGTTCTGTTTGGCTGTCAAGGCATATTGCTACGTTTTTATAAAAAGTAACACCTCGCCCTCTGATTTTTCCTGATTTTGCGTATACCCCCTCGGGAGGGCGTGCGCCGGATACCGGAAGGCGCCGGCACTTGCGGATACAAGAGAATGTCGTCAGGGAAGAAGGTGGCGCGCCCGGAGGGATTCGAACCCCCGACACCCAGGTTCGAAGCCTGGTGCTCTATCCGGCTGAGCTACGGGCGCGGGTTGAAGAGATGATCTATTTTAGAGAAAAGAGCGCCATTGCGCAAGGACCATTTCCTCAGCCGAGGAGCAGATTGTTGGCAAAGCGGATAATCGGCATGATTACCTGGGAGATGAGACCGAGATAAAAGAGGATCAGAAGCAGGATGAAGCCGTAGGGTTCCAGCTTCTCATAGCCTCTGGCCATCTCCGGCGGCAGGACGCCGGCGAGGATCTTGGAACCGTCCAGGGGCGGGATGGGCACAAGGTTGAAGACCGCGAGCATGACATTGATCCAGACGCTGGCCGCCAGCATCTGGGCCAGGGGGTTGAGCAGGAACAGGGGGATGAAGGGATGGAGGGTCAGGAGCAACTTGACCAGAATGGCGCTGGCCACGGCCAGGAGCATGTTGGCCCCCGGTCCGGCCAGGGCGACCAGGAGCATTCCCTGGCGGGGATCGCGGAAATAAACGGGATTCACCGGCACCGGCTTGGCCCAGCCGATCTTCATGATGATGAAGGCCAGCACTCCCAGCGGGTCCAGGTGCTTCAGGGGGTTCATGGTCAGCCGGCCGGCGTTTTTGGCGGTGGGGTCGCCGAGTCGCCAGGCAACGTAGCCGTGCGCCAGCTCATGAAAGGTAAGGGCGAAGAGAAAGGGCGGCGCCAGGATGATGATCTGCTGAAGAATATGATTGATGTCCATGGTTAGTGCTCTTCCTGGACCAGGATATAGTCCATATACGAGGTGGCGGTCTCGCCGGTGTTGTCTGAGTCGTTCATGATCGCGATGCTGGCTGTCTCCGGCGGCTCCCCGCCGAAGGCCCGGCGATAGTCGTCAAGGATGTTGACCTGTTCCTCCACCCACCGGCCGACCTCGGCCGGTCCGGCGCGCATGACCAGCAGCCGGGCCCGGTCGGTGTAGGGGCTTGGGTGGATACCCTGCTCTTCCTGCCGGTTGGCCCAGATGTAGTTGAGGGTACTGTGGGGAGGATAGGCACCGTATACCATTTTGGCAAGGCCGTATTGTATGCCCTCCCCGAATGACGCGAGGTCGGGCTCGTATTTGAACATGACGTAGACCCGCAGGGGGTAGTCATCCCCCGCCTTGTTCCGGAGGTCGCCCTTGGTGTATACCGTCGCCACCTTCCAGCGCCAGCGGACCAACGGATAGCGGCGGACGTCGAATTCCCGGAGATGGCGGATGGCCGAAGCGGAACCGCTGCTTTGCGCCACCAGAAAATTGCCCTCTTCCGTGTTTCGGGTCGCATAGGTGGAATGGCGGCTGATCTTCGGAAAGGTGACCGGCGTCCAGCTCGCAAGATCGGCGAATTCCTCGGCGATGACCGGCTCTCCTGCCCGGACCTGCGGGTGGAG
Organism: Desulfobulbus sp.; assembly: GCA_003604995.1. Lineage (GTDB taxonomy): Bacteria > Desulfobacterota > Desulfobulbia > Desulfobulbales > Desulfobulbaceae > UBA10518. The sequence goes on from QZJD01000088.1 coordinate 2,010, forward strand.
AAGCAGAAGAATCGGCAGGATGAGGAGGAGACAGGGCCATCCCATCAGGATTGCCCTTTACCTGCCGCGGCCAGGGGGTAATGGGCCTGGACCAGCTGAATGGCTTCCTTGCGGCTTCTGATCTCGTTGTTGAGCTGGGCCTCGATCACGTGATTGAGGATGGTGCGGAAAATCGGCCCGGGCGTATAGCCGAGCTTTTGCAGGTCGCTGCCCTTGAGGAGCGGCCGCTCGCTGTCCAGCCTGGTCACGTACTGGGAGACCGCCTTCTGGATCTGCTTCTTGCGGGCAATGGCCATGAGGTAGAGCAGGCCCTCGTTGTCCAGGTCCCGGAGGAGCCAGTAGATTTCGCTGGGCTTCATGTAGGGCCGGTGCAGCATGTCCTGGGCGATCCGGTCCGCCTCGACCTTCTGGCGGACCAGCTTCTTCTCGATCTTGTCCGGCAGTTCGAAGCGCTTGCAGAAGCTGATCAGCTCCCGGACCCCGGAACGGCCCATGATCCCGAGCAGGTAGACCATCCACTGCTCAAAGGACTCGTCCAGGTAGAGCAGCTTGAACCAGGAGACCGCCCGGTTGGCCTGGGTGAGCACGTGGACGAAGCGGCGGTCGATTTTGAGATTGGGCTTCAGGTCCGGCCAGAGGAACTGGAACAGGTCGTACTCGGCCATCCGCTTCAGGGCCGGCATGGGGTTGTCCTCGGAGAGGATCAGCCGCAGTTCATGGAAGAAGCGGGGCGGCGAGAAACGGTCAAAGAGCTTCATCTGCACCGCGTTTTTGAGGAGCTTTTCGGTATGCTTGGTGATCCGGAAATCCAGGCGCTGCTCAAAGCGGATCGCCCGGAAGATGCGGGTGGGGTCCTCGACGAAGCTCAGGTTGTGCAGGACGCTGATCCGCTCCCGCTTCAGGTCGTTCTGGCTGTTGAAGAAGTCCACCAGGGTCCCGAATTTCTCCGGGTTGAGGTGGATGGCCATGGCGTTCACCGTGAAGTCGCGGCGGTAGAGGTCGAGTTTGATGGAGGAGAGCTCCACCGTCGGGATAGCCGCCGGGTACTCGTAGTACTCCAGGCGGGCGGTGGCGACATCGACGCGCAGGCCGTCCGGCAGGATGATCGTGGCCGTGCCGAACTTGCGGTGGGTGCGGACCGTGGCTCTGAGCACCCCGGCCAGTTCCTTGGCGAACTGAATCCCGTTGCCCTCGATGACGATGTCCAGATCCATGTTTCTGATGTGCAGGAGCAGGTCCCGGACAAAGCCGCCCACGACAAAGGCGTTGAAGTGCAGTTGTTCGGCCACCTCGCCGACCTGCCGGAGCAGGACGATCACCGACCGATCCAGTTGATTGGCGATCAGGGTGGTCAGGTTGCGGGTGCGGGTGGTAGACGGCAGTTCATCCTCCGGCAGAAGGTGGCGGGGCAGGTGCGAAGGGTCGTTGACCAGCAGGTTGAGCAGATCGGTGCGGGTGATGACCCCGGTGATCCGGTCGTGCTCCACCACCGGGATCAGCCGCTGGCGGTGGCCGATGATCAGTTCCTGGATGTCGGCCAGGGTCGCGGTGGGCGGCAGGGTGGCGATCTCGGTGGTCATGTAGTCGCTCACCGGCAGATCACCCAGCTTGTGAAAGATCGCCTTTTCCACCACCCGCCGGGAGATCATGCCCAGAATGCCGGGAGGCTGTTCGGCGCCGCCCTCTTCCCGTTCCGGCGCCACCACCGGCAGCACGGTGATGTTGTAGCGGGTCAGCAGTTCGTTGGCCTGGTTGATGGTGACCTCCGGGGTGACGGTGATCACCGGCGCGGACATGATCTCGCCGGCAATGGCCCGGGGTCGCACATAGCGGTGCAGTAGGTGGATCAGCTTTTCCTCGGCCTCGAAAAGGGTCATGTCCCGGATGGTGGCGGCGGCGGCGGAGGCATGGCCGCCGCCGCCGAAATCGCGGGCGATGATCCCGGCGTTGACCTCGGGGATGCGGCTGCGGGCAATGAGATAGATGCGCTCGCCCATGCAGATCAGGCCGAAGAGCACGTCCAGGTTCTCCATGACCATGAGCCGGTGGAGGATCACCGCGAAGCTGTCCACGTATTCCGGGAGGGTCAGCTTGGTGACCACGATCTCGATGGACTGAATGGTGTAGGTGGTGGCGTTCTTGAGCAGGTTGCCGAGCAGGCCCACCTGCCTGGTGGACAGGTCCTGGGCGACGAACTGGCTGACGATGTCCAGGTTGGCGCCGTGTTCCAGGAGCCAGGAGGCGGCGCGCAGGTCGGCGCCGGTGGTGTTGGCGTGCAGGAAACTGCCGGTGTCCTCGTAGATGCCCAGGGCGAGCAGGGTGGCCTCCTCGCTGGTCAGACTGATCTGCCGTTCCTGGAACAGGCGGACGAAGATGGTGGAGGTGGCGCCCACCATCTCGATGACCTCCAGGTCGCCGGTCATGTCGCCGGCGGTGGCTGGGTGGTGGTCGTAGATATGCAGCTCGATGCCTGGATTATCCAGGCATTCCTGGAGCTTGCCGATCCGGTTGGGCTGGCGGGTGTCCACCACGATCAGGCGGCTCACCGTGGCCAGGTTGATGTTTTTCAGCCGCTTGAAGGAATAAATATTGCTGAATTCCTGGCCCAGGTAGTCGCGGAGAACCTTTTCCTGCGAACCGGCAAAGACGATCTCCGCCCGGGGGTAGAGCTTCTTGGCGGCCACCGTCGAGGCCAGGGCGTCGAAATCCGCATTGAGATGGGTGGTGATGACCTCCATGGGTTCGATTATACCCGACCGGCCCGTTCCGGCCAAGGGAATCAGTCCTGGACCGGAGACGGCCTGTTATTTGATCAGATGGTGGATCAGGGGCAGGGTCAGGAACGAGGCAATGATCCCGAAGCCGACCAGGGCCGAGCTGAGCCGGGGCTTGAGCCCGGCGATGGAGGCCAGGGCGCCCGCGGTGACCATCGGCGGCATGGCGGTTTCGAAAAGGGCGACCTGGACCGCCGGGCCGCTGAGTCCGGCAAGGGCGCACAGCCCGATAAACACCAGGGGCGTCACCAGCAGACGGACGGTCAGGCCGGCGGCAAAGGGCAGCACCTCGGCGGCGGGCATGCGCAGCCGGACCTGGAAGCCGATCGCCACCAGCACCACCGGCACCAGGGAACGGGCGGTCATCTCCAGCACGCCGAGCAGCCAGGCCGGAAAGACCGTTCCGTGCAGGGCCAGAGCTGCGGCCAGGGCGAGAAAGGGCGGAAAGAGGACGATCCTCTTGATCACCTCCCGGGGCCGAGGCCTCTCCGCGCCGCTGTAGAGGGCGAGGATGATGGTGCCGTAGGTCGACAGCGCCAGAAAAGAGCCGAACTGATCGTAGAGGATGGCGTAGGGAATGCCGCTCTCCCCGAAGAACTGCTCCACCATGGGGATGCCGAGAAAGGAGGTGTTGCCGAGCGGGACCAGCAGCAGAAGCGCGCCGGTGATCTCCCGCGGCCAGCGGGCAAGCCGGCAGATGCTCCAGACCAGCAGCCCGGAAAAAGCGACCACCGCCCAGGGCATGAGGACCGGGATCAGGAGTTCCCGGGAGAGAACGAGCCGGGGAACCTGCACCAGCACCAGGGCCGGCAGGGCGACGAAAATGACGTACAGATTGAGGGCCCGGTCGGTATCGGCGGGGAAGCCGGGCAATCGGCGCATGATCTGCCCGACGGCGAGCAGGAGAAGAAAGGGCAGGGTCTGTTCCATACTATTTATGAGTCAGCCGGAAAGTGCAAGGATGCGGGAAGTGTTATTAAACAGTTTATAACTATACGGTTTTTCGATGGAAAGCAAGATGATATTTGTTGTATGTCCCGGCCGGCCAGGATTTGGGATTTGTTCCTGTTTTGTCAAAATAGTACGCTGTCTCGGCAAGATGGATTACACTAAGTAAGATGCTATTTTTACATCATTTAATCCTGATATTTCCTTGACGCGGAGTCCGGATCAGAATATGAATACTGATTCAGTCCTCAGTTGCAATCTGGTGCAAGTCGCCGCATGTGGAAGAATCGCAAGGCAGTGGTTCATCTTCCTGCGGATTCATATCAATGCAAGCAATGAAATGGAGGAAAAAATGAAAAAAATCGTCAAAACACTGACCCTGGGGTGTTGCCTGCTTGTCTTGGCCGCCTTTCAGGTCAACGCCAGCGAAACGACCGCTCACAAGCCCGCTCCGGCCGAGGTCATTAAGATGCTCCAGGAGGGCAACCAGCGTTTTGTCAACGGCAAGTCCATCCATCCGCATGCGGACAGTGCGCGGCTCATTCAGGCGGGCAAGGAAAACCAGGGCAACCACGCCTATGCCACGGTTATTACCTGCTCCGATTCCCGGGTGCCGGTGGAGCGGATCTTTGATGCGGGGGTCATGGATATCTTCGTCATCCGCGTCGCCGGCAACGTGGTCGATACCGATGAGGCGGGCTCCATCGAATACGGCCTGGCCCATGTCAACACGCCGGTGCTCGTGGTACTCGGCCATACCCAGTGCGGGGCGGTGACCGCGGTGACCGATGCGGTGCAGGGCCATGGCCATCCGCTGGAGATCAACATTCCGCCGCTGGTCGACAATATCCAGCCCGCGGTGGAGCGCGCCATTGCCGCGCATCCCGAGGCCAAAGGCAAGGACGTGGTTCCCTACGGCATCGAGGAAAACGTCTGGCAGGGCATTGAGGACCTGTTCATGCGGAGTCCGGCCAGCCGTGAGATGGTCAAGAGCGGCAAGGCCAAGGTGGTGGGCGCCATCTATGACGTGAGCACCGGCGCGGTCAACTGGCTGCCCGAGGACAAGGTCACCACGATCCTCGCCAAGGTGGAGTCTGATCCCCACCGCCAGACGCAGGCCATGGCCGGTGGCGAGGCGCAGCACGGAACCACCCATTGAGAAATTTTCAGCCGGCACGAATGAAAGCAACTCCAACCCAATTATCAGAATGAGAGAGAAACATGAAGAAGTTGAGTGCACTGGTTATCGGTTCGGCAATACTGCTGACCGCCGCAAACGTATTCGCATACGATGATTTGACGCCCGTCGAGGCCCATGATGCCGTGGTGTACGGCGAAGCCTATATCCTGGATGTCCGCACCGAAGCCGAATTTATCTGGGTCGGGCATCCCAATGTGGACAACGTGGTCAATCTGCCCTGGAAGATAGAGCGAGGCGGTGAACTGATCGTCAATCCGTCCTTTCTTTCCGACGCCGAAGAAATTTTCGAAAACGCCAGGGATGCCCATATCATCACCATGTGCCGTTCCGGACAAAGGAGCGTGGACGCAGCCCTGGCCCTGGAGACGGCAGGGTTCAGCAATGTGGCCAACATGCTCAACGGATTTGAAGGTGATGTGAACAAAGACGAAGAGCTCGGCTACCGGACCCTGAACGGCTGGAAAAATTCCGGGCTGCCGGGTCATACCAGCTCTGTCGGTGCGGACGATTATTACCAGGACTGATCTGCTTCAGTGAATGCCTCGGTTTTGCCGGGGCCTGAAGCAAATCGTGCGCGGGTCGGAATCAAAGGATTCCGACCCGGTATTTTTTTCTCCCTGGATGCGCGGTTTTTTTGCCTTTTGGCGATACTCTTCGTCATTGTAAAGGGCTCTGATGGACATGCAATAACTCGTCATGCCCGCGAAAGGTCAGAAACTGGCGAGCCGGTCACCAGGAACTGGCGACCGGCAGGAACCCGGAAGATTCCGGCAAACACCATATTTCCAATGAATCAGCATGGTTTGAATAACGGCAAATTCGATCAGAAAACGGAACGGAAATTGCTATGTAAATAGAAAATTTATATTGGCAAAAAATAGATAATTTTTTTTTCCAGGCAAGCGAGGCAGCCGGGAAAAAAACTGGGTGGCGCGAGGGACAGAAAGGTTGAGGGGCCTGCTGTTCCCGCGGTTATTGGCAATTGAACAATGAGGGAGGGTATAATGAACACAAGGTATGTCATGGGAAAGGTCGCATTAGCGTTGCTCTGCGGCTTGTTTCTTCTGGTCTGGTCCGGAGGGGTCTTTGCTGCGAAGCCCCTGCCGACGACAGGAACGTTGAAAGGGAAAGTGACCGTCAACGGCACCAATACGGCGATTGCCGGGGCAACGGTTTCGGCATCCGGCGCCGCCGGGGTTTTTACGGTGACGACCGGTTCCAGGGGGACGTATGCGATGAGTTTGCCCGCGGGCGGCTACAACGTCACGGCATCCGCGCCCGGCTATACCGCGGCGAACCTGCCTGCAACCATTATGGCGGGAACAACGTCCGTACTCAATTTTGCCCTGAACACGACTGTCGCGACCACCGGTACGATCAGCGGCACGGTGACCGACGGCGTTACCGGGGCAGCTATTGCCGGCGCCCAGCTCAGCACGGCCACCGGAGGGTACACGGCCGTGACCGACAGCGCCGGGGGGTATCTCATCAACGAGGTGACCGCCGGCTCGTACACCCTGACCGCTTCCGCAGAAGGGTATGATTCTCTGGCATTGCCGGTAACGGTCCAGACTGGAGCCGTCACCACCGTTGATTTTACGCTTGCCGCCCAGGCCCCCGCAGTCGGGATCATTTCACTGACCGCCTCTCCGGAGCTGGTCAGTGAGGGGGAAGGCACGGTCAGTCTTGATGCGGTGATCACCGGGACGCCTTTCTCCTTCTCCTGGTCGCAGGTGTCCGGTCCGAAGGTGCCGCTGACCGCCATCTCCTCAACTTCGGCGGTCGTCGATGTGAGCCTGCTTGAGGTGGCCGCGGAAGCGGACCTGGTGTTCCGGCTCGAACTCGACGGGAGCATGGCCGGCGAGGTCGTTGTTTCCGTTCAACCCCTGAACATGACGCCGGTTCTCGGGCCCAATGTCCAGATCGGCGGTTCCAGCACGGCAGTGGCCAGGTTCCAGTTCAGCGGCGCTGAATGGTGCCTGTTCAACATTGGTACGGAACTCAATGCCACGCCGGTGGGCATGGTCAAAGGCCCGGTCTACAAGGTGATCTTGCCGGAGTTCGCCTTCGGCATCGAGATCGTCAGCTACAACGGCGGGGTGTACGCCCTGGTCGCCAATGGGGTTTCAGGCATCACCGTGGTGGATATCACCGACCCGACCCTGATGAGCGTGGTCAGTAGCACTCCGGTCAATTATTACCTGGAGAATGTGACCTTTACCGAAACCGGCGGCTCCATCCTGCCCGGCAATATCATGAGCAGCAGCGCCGCGCCGGTTGCCGACATCGCCAGCGACGGGACGAATCTGTTCATCGCCGACAATAAGTTCGGCATCCACAAGACCTCCCTGGCCAACCTGTTCAACCAGGCTCTGGAGGCCGACGGCACCCTGTTCATCGACAGCGAGGTCTGCACGGTGCAGTATGCCGGCGAACAGGCCTGGGGCGGGCCGATCACCCTCAAGCTTGTCAACGAGAAATTGTTTGCCGCCATGGGTGTGCTGGGGTTGGGGGTCTTTGACCCACTGAGCCTGGAGCAGGTCGCCCGCTACAATCTTTATACCGACGAGGCCCGGACCGAGGATTTCTTCGGCGCCATGGCCATCACCCAAGCCGTGGGCAGCGATCCGCTCACCGGCGATCTCTTTCTGGATGATTTCACCGGCATGCCTGATTATCGGCAGGTCAACTACGAGATCACCGAGATCATGAAAGGAACGGCTCCCGACGCCCCGACCCCGTGGGCCGACCTGGAGCGGACCGGCAAATGGTACTACGAGGCCCTGGATGTGGATGTGGAGGTCCTGGACGGCAGGGCCATCGCCTTTATCGCCTATTCCCTGGGCGGAGTCATCGCGGTGGATGTGACCGGCTATGAGGGCGCTACGGCGTCAAATTTCCTGACCGCTCCCTTTCTCGGCTACTTCCCGGCGGTGCCGGTAAACGGCCCCTATGCCACCGAGTCCATGCCGGCAAGCCTTCTCCCTTATGAGGGCGCCGGCATGCTGAAAGAGTCCGGGGTGACCGGCGTGGAAATAAACGGCAACCAAGTGTACCTGACCGACCACTTTGCCGGCCTGGTCATCCTGGATAACGCCGCGACGCCGGACACCAGCTGGCATGGCGCGGCGCCGCCCTACAATAACGACACGGACGGCATCCCGGACAACAACGTTCCGGACTTCGAGGACATCACCTCCTACGACATGTCCCCCTGGGATCCGCTGGACAACGAATCCCTGCCCAGGTGTTTCTACGAGGCCCCGTCGCTGTTGGCCACCCGGGAACTCAACGGCCACGGCTATACCCTGCAGCTCATGGA
>QZJD01000093.1 GCA_003604995.1 Desulfobulbus sp.
AACAAGTTATTAACTAGTTTCCATTTATCTCCGGCGGCAAGTCGCGTAAAAAGATTGTTTGACAAAACAATACGCGTTTTGCTAACTGGATAACACTACAAAATGAATCCTTGAACACAAATCGGATAACTTTAAATGAACGATTTGCCGGCGGATCTTGTTGAGACTTTTGAGAGAAAACTCTCCAGGGAAAAGGTCCCGGATGCCTCTCGTAACTTCTACCGGAAGTGGCTGCGGTATTTTATTGATTTCTGTCATAAGTATGACTTTCCTTCCGCGGATCCAACCAGCACCCCACACTTCATCAATAAACTCGCGGACAAAAAACAGTCTCTCGCATTCCAGCGACAGGCCCACCACAGCGTTGCCCTCTATCATGAGTTGCTGCGGGAGCAAGGCAAGGTCGCCCCAACTCGCGCCCGGCCTCAAGCCACGCCAACCGCAGGTCAAGCGCCGGTCAGGGCTCCGGCAACAGCACCTCCTTTATTGCCGACTCCGGATGAGGGCAGCGGTGCGCGGCAGCCTCCTATGTTCAGGAGGGAAGGCCGGAGCCAATCTCCTCTCACTGAGCATCAGGTGCTGCAGGAAAATGTTACCCGCGAACCTCTGGCGTTGTCCGCATCTGCCCCGGTTCTACCGGCCAACGCCCAGTGGCACCAGGCTATTGCCGATCTGACGGACGAAATCAAGGTCCGGCATTATTCGCCAAAGACCCTCAGGAGCTATTCCGTGTGGGTACGGAAGTTTCAGTTCTTTACCCGCAACAAGGAGATCCGGGATATCTCGTCTACCGATGTCAAGGAGTACATGAAATTCCTTGCCGTCCGGCAGAAAGTCTCCGCCTCCTCGCAGAACCAGGCCTTCAATGCCTTGCTCTTCTTTTTCCGGCATGTGCTCAAGCGGGATTTCGGCGATCATAGCGATACGGTCAGGGCCAAGAGAACCAAATACATTCCGGTGGTCATGTCCAAGGAAGAGATCGACGCGGTCCTCAAGCACCTGTCACCCCCCTATGACCTGGTGGTGAAGCTGCTGTATGGCTGCGGTCTGCGTCTGTTCGAGTGCGTGAAGCTGCGGGTTGCCAATTTCAATTTCGATGCCGGGATCTTGACCGTGCACGACGGGAAAGGGAAAAAGGATCGGACCGTGCCCTTGCCCCGGTCGATAACTAAGGAATTGCAGGCCCAACTTGAACAGGTAAGGGATGTCCACCAGCAGGATCTGGCGGAGAGAGATTGGGCGGGCACATTTCTTGACCACCGCCTGGAGGTGAAATATAAAAACGCGCCACGGGAGCTGGTCTGGCAATGGTTTTTTCCGGCGCGAACGCTGACCTTTGTCCCGGAAGAGAAAAGAAAGCGAAGATATCACCTGCACGAGACCCATGTCCAGAAGGCGATCAAGCAGGCGGTGACCAGGGCCCGTCTCACCAAGCGGGTGTCGGCGCACACCTTCCGGCACAGCTTTGCCACCCATCTGCTGCAGGCCAATTACGACATTCGGACCATCCAGCAGATGCTCGGCCACAGCGATGTCAGGACCACGATGATCTATACCCATTGCGTCCCCAGCCGGACGGTCAAGGAAGCGAAAAGCCCGCTTGATTTCTGATGGCCGGAATGCCCCGGCAATTCAAGGGGCTGGCGGGTCAGAGGTCCGGCTGAACTCCGTCGCCGCCCGGTTCTATCACTATTGCTGAACGTAATTTCTTTCCAACTTATAGCGAAAGCTTTTGGGATTGTCAATCATTGCACGATCTTTCCGCGTTGCGGCATACCGTGCCGGTACCGGCAACGGTATCTATGGCGCGCCAATATCGGGGCAGGGGTTGAAAGAAAGTCCATTTGATACCGAGCCCGACACCGACGGAATCAGCCCGGAGCAAAGAGGCGGTAAGCCTGTGAAAGCCGCATCATCGCAGAATGGTTGCTGACGCTGACCAGGGAAGCGACTCGCCGCGGAGAATCTTTATTGCTGGAAGGTGCCGGCGAAGGACGGGCGGGAGGTTATCCCCGGCTTGAATCTGGCGCCGTCTGCTGGCGGACGGCCTCGAACATGATGATTGCCGCGGCCACCGAGACGTTGAGGGAATCGAAATCGGTCTGCATGGGGATGGTGATCAGCTGGTCGCACTGCTTCTGCACCAGCGGCCGGATGCCTTTGCCCTCGCTGCCGATGACCAGGCAGAGCGGCACCCGCAGATCCGCCGTATAGATGGAGACAGCGGCAGGGTCGAGGACCGCGCCGAAGATCCAGAATCCCTGGTCGCGGATCTCTTTCAGGGCCTCGCTGAGATTAACCACCTGGCCGATGTGCAGCTGGTGGATGGCCCCGGCCGAGGTGCGGGCTACGGTACCCGAAAGCGGGGCGCTGCGCTCCCTGGTCAGGAGCACCGAGGTGAAACCCGCGGCCAGGGCAGAGCGGAGAATTGCCCCCAGGTTGCGGGGGTCCTGCAGGGAATCCAGGACCAGGAGGCGCGGCGGAAGATTTTTCGCCTTTGCCTCCGCCTGGGCTCTCGTGAGCAGGTCCGGCAGGGGCAACAGCTCCATGGCCGCCTGCCGGGCGACAATCCCCTGATGCGGCAAACTGCCGGGCACCCCGAGCCGGCCGGCATCGACAAAACGGAGCCGGACCTGATGGGCGCGGGCCAGGTCGATGATCTCCTGATATTTTGCGCCGGCCCGGCCGCGTTGCATCAGGATCTCGCTTACGCGGCGGGGATGGTGCTGCATGGCCTCCAGGACGGCATGCATTCCCCAGAGCAGATCATCGGTCTCCGGACGGGTATCCTCTGCGCGGGCCGGCGGCGGCGCGGGTCTCTGCTTCCGCGGCGGCCGGTTCATGGGCTCTTTGTCGCGGGCATCACGGGGCCGGCCGAACCATGGCTCAAAAGGCGGCGCTGACCGGGAGGCCGGCCGGAGAACGGCGGCGGCGGCAGCGCTCGGCGATGATGATCGAGCGCAGCCCGTCCACCGCCTCTTCCAAACGGTCGTTGATGATCAGGTAATCGTAGCGGTCGGTGAACCGCAGTTCCTGCCGGGCGTTGTCCAGGCGGAGCCTGATCGTCTCTTCGCCCTCGGTGCCCCGGCGGCGCAGTCTTGTCTCCAGTTCGGCCAGCGAGGGCGGGGCGATGAAGATCATCACCGGGGCGGCGGCCTCCTGCACCTGCAACGCGCCCTGCACGTCGATATCCAGGATGATGTCCCGGCCTGCCCGCAGCTGGCGCTCCACTTCCGCCCGGCCGGTCCCGTACAGGTTGTTGTGGACCTCGGCCCACTCGAGAAAACCGGACGGGGTCGCTTCCCGCATGCTCAGGAACTCCTCCCGGCCGACAAAATGATAATCGCGGCCGTTCTCTTCGCCCGGCCGGGGCTGTCTCGTGGTGTGCGACACGGAAAAGACCAGGCCGGGCAGTCCGGCCATCACCTTCCGGAGAATGGTCGTCTTGCCGCAGCCGGACGGCGCGGACAGGACAAAGAGGATGGCGTCACTCACCGGGCTCTCTCCTTTCCTCCTGGGTGAGTATCCGAACCGGGTTGGTCTGCTCCTCGGCAATCTGGGTCAGGCGCTGGCCGATGGTCTCGGGCTGCACGGAGGAGAGCACCAGGTGGCCGGTATCCAGGATGAGAATCGCCCTGGTCCGCCGCCCTTCGGTGACGTCGATGATTTTTTTCTCCTTGCGCGCCTCATCCTTCAGTTTCCTGATCGGCGAGGAATTAGGGTTGACCACCGCCAGAATGCGGTTGACCTTGACCGCGTTGCCGAAACCGATATTGACGAGCCTGCTGTGCATCTGCGCCTTTCCTCTTTCCTGACTTCCCGGGTTACTCGATGTTCTGAACCTGTTCCCGAAGCTTTTCGATCTCGTTTTTCAACTCGACGATCATGTGGGCGACTTCCGCGTTGGCGATCTTCGAGGCGATGGTGTTCACTTCGCGAAGGAACTCCTGCAGGAGGAAATCCAGGCGCCGCCCCACCGGTTCGCCGAGATCGAGAAAGCCGATAAACTGGCCGATATGGCTGCGCAGCCGGACCAGCTCCTCGGTCACATCGGATTTGTCGGCCATGAGCGCCACTTCCTGGGCCAGCCGCATCGGGTCCATTTCCACACCCTCCAGCAGACGGACAAGACGCTCCTTAATGTCGCCATGCCGCGCCTCCACCAGTCCCGGCACGCGCTCCTGCAAGGTATCAAGGCAGTAAGAAAAGCTCTCCAGACGGTCCAGCAGTTCTTCCTTCAGGGCCCTGCCCTCCTGCTCCCGCATCAGGCAGCACTCATTGATGGCGATATCCAGTGCGCCGCAGATCACCTTCCACTCGCGATCAAAGTCCGGGCTCTGCTCCGCCTGGCTGATGATATCCTTCATGGTCAGGACGTCGCTCAGTTCCACCGGGGTGTTGATATTCAATTCGGATTTCAGGCGCTGCAGACAGGAATGGTACTGGCGGGCAAGATCGGTGTTCACCGAGAGCCTCGGACCGAAGTCGGATTCTCCCTGCAACTGGAGCACCACGTCCACCCGGCCGCGGTCATGGTTGGAGGCGATGATCTTGCGCACCCGGTCCTCCAGGCCGCTGAACACCCTCGGCATGATCACCCGCTGGTCCAGATACCGGTGGTTCACGGTCCGGATCTCCGCCACCCACACCCGATCGTCAACGGTTACCTCCCCGCGTCCGAAACCGGTCATGCTTCTTGGCCGCATCTATTGTCCTCCTGTTGGTTCAGACTGCAGGGCGCCGCACAGTTCATCGGCATGCACCGAAGCGGTGCCGATCTTTCCGACCACGATACCGGCGGCATGGTTCGCCAGCTCGGCCGCGTCCAGCACGGAACAGCCGGTGGCCAGCCCGAGCGCCAGGGTCGCCACCACGGTATCGCCGGCGCCGGTGACATCATAGACCTCCTTGGCCCGGGTCGGGATGGTCAGCAGGCGATCATCCGCCTGCAGCAGAGCCATGCCCGCTTCACCCCTGGTGACCAGCACCGCCTCGCAGTCGATTTCGTCCCTGATGGAGCGCGAGGCCGCCAGAAGCTGCTGCTCGTTGCGGATTTCCATGCCGCTCATCACACTCGCCTCGTGGTTGTTCGGGGTAATGACCGTCGCCCCGATGAAGCGGTGGAGATTCACCGGCTTGGGATCGACGATCAGCGGCAGGCTGCGCCCTGTTTCCTCTACTATACCACGCCGCAGCTGGTGAAGTCGAATCATTAACGGCTCGTTGACCACCCCCTTGGAGTAGTCGGAAACGATCACCGCATTAAATTCATGAAGATGGGCCTCCAGATAGCCGATCATGGCGTCCAGGGTCTTTTTGGAGGGGACGCCCCGCTCCTCCCGGTCAAAGCGCACCACCTGCTGGCCGTGCGCCACCACCCGGCTCTTCACCGTCGTGGTCCTCTCGCCCCGGACCAGGCCGGCCACGGGTGCCGGCAGCTTTTCGACCAGCTCCACCAGCCGGTCGCCCATGGCATCGGCCCCGATGACCCCGCAGATCGCGCCGCGCCCCCCGAGGGAGTAGATGTTCTTCAGCACATTGGCGCTGCCGCCGAGCAGCAGCTCCTCTCTGGTCACATCCACTACGGGCACCGGGGCCTCAGGAGAGATGCGGGTCACCGTCCCCCAGATGAACTGATCGACAATAACATCGCCGACCACCAGGATGCGGGCATCGGTGAAGCGACGGACCGCCTTTTGCAAAATTTCGATTCGGTTCACCCATCAAGCTCCATTAATCGTTCGGCCATCCGCTCCGTGGCAAATATCAGCGATTCGATATCCAGGAAATCGAGAACCCGCCGGTCGAAAAGCATCTTGATCCGGCAGGCGAACCCCTCCGCGGGCTCCGCGTCCCAGAAGAGAAGATAGAGCGGGACAAAAGGCAGCACCGGCAGGATCAACCCCAGGTCAGCGCTCTGACCTTCCGGGCCGGGCAATGCCCCGAGCAGGCGGCAGGCCCGCGCCAGGGCCTCGCGTCGTCCGGCAAAACGCCGGGCCAGGGGCTGTTCACAGTACGCGGCCAGGGTCCTGACCTTGGCCATGGAATTGGGCAGGCTTTCCATGCCCACCCACTCGTTTCGGGGTGCCTCTCCTCCGCCGGAAGCTACATAATTGTAGAGCAGAATCTGATCGCGGGGATCGATCAGCTCTCCCCCCTCCAGACGCCCTTCCTCGCCGCTGATCTGAACCTGGCGGTTGAGATAGCGAAAGCGGAGGGCTGCCGGAGGACCGGGGATGCATGCCGCACCGAGCCTGGGGGCAATGGCGGGATAATCCAGGACGTTGACCTTGGATTTCAGATGAGCGACCAGGGCCATGTCCCGCTCTTCCTGGCCCCGCTCGACCCGGGCGAGTCCGGCGCCGGGCACAAGGTTACCGGTCGCCGCCAGGGCATCAGGGGGAAGATGCGGGCAGAGGGCCGGATCCGCACCACCTTTGGTCACCGCCACCGCAAAGGCCAGGCAGGTCGGGTGGCCGCAGCTTCCGCAGTTGGTCCGGGGAGTGACGCGGAGGAAATCGAGAGGGTTCACGAAAATGACGGGCCGACACCGGCCTCTCCGCACGCTTCAGCTCCCGCCCCTCCCGGGAAGCGCGCCGGAAAGGCCGGAAACATTATTTCTTGGCGGCGGCGTTAAACGCCTTGGTCACTTCGTCGGTGATATCAACGGCATCCGAGGAGTACATCACCACCTCGGCGGGCAGGATGATACTGTAGCCTTTCTCTTTGGCCAGCTTTTCGATAACCTGCTCCAGGTCTTTCCGGATGGGTCCCAGTTGCTGCTCCTCAAGCTTTTTCAGCTCCATCTGGGCATCTTCCTGTTTGACCCGGAGGTCACGCCGCATCTTCTGGAACTCGATCCCCTTTTCCTGCTTGGTCTCGTCGCTCCAGACCGAACTCTTCTTTTCAATTTCGTCCTGCAGGGCCACCAGGGCGTCTTCATCCTTCTTGAACTTCGACTGCAGTTCCTGCACCTTCTTTTCCATCTCGCTCTGCGCCTTTTTCCCGGCCTCGGAAGAGGCGAATACCTTGCGCAGATTGAGGACGGCTACGGACGTGCCAGCGGTCTGGGCAAACGCAGAGGCCGACAGCAGACAGCTCAGAAATACTGAAGCCACGACACCAGCAACAACACCTTGTTTCAGCCTCACAATGATCTCCTTTTCAAACGGATTGGACAGAGAGTCTCCTCTCCGGGATAGGAACAAACAAGAACGGGAGAGGGAATGGGGTCCCTCTCCCGGAAGAAATGCTTTACCAGGCGAATTACTTGATGATTACAAAATCATCGCGACGATTCTGCGCCCAGGAAATTTCGTCATGCCCGAAAAGAAGAGCCTTCTCCTCGCCCCAGCTGACGGTATCCAGTCGGGCTTCATCCACGCCCAGGTTGACCAGATACTTTTTGGCGCTCAGCGCACGTCGCTCACCCAGCGCCAGGTTGTACTCGTTGGTACCCCGCTCGTCGCAGTTGCCTTCGATCCTGATCCGGAGCGTGTTCTTCTTCAGGAAGGAGGCATTGTTTTCAACGCGCTCAACCTGATCGGCACGGATATCCGATTTGTCAAAATCAAAGTACACCGGCAGCATCGGTCCGGAGGTCCTTCCCTCCAGGATATCGCTTGCCGGGGTATCCAGGGATTCAGCCGGTCCCATGGCGCCCTTATCGCCAACCGCCGGAGTCTCCACAGCCTTCTTCGCGCAACCGCTCATCATCACACCTAAAGAAAGTGCGAGAACCGTTGCCATAATCAATTTACCGCCCTTCATTGCTTCGTCCCTCCGAAAAAAAGACTTTTGATCAAAAAAAAGTTAGCTGCAACATTACTCAAATGCACTGAGTAATTCAATATGATTTTCATGTTTTCATAAATTCTCTTGCAAAACGCGCCCTGGAAATCTAAAGTTTTTCTTTGATTGCTCCCTTCGCCCATCTCAATTTTTTTTTAATATATTGTGAATCCAGATAGTTATACCGGGCTTGTCCCGCAGGATCTTGTCTGCCGGAACCGTTTCGGCACCTTTTTCGGGGTGCGCCAGCAGACCCTTGACGCCGTCTGGGAACGCCTGACCGGTCCTGACGCGAACTCCGTGCTCTACATTTCCATGGAAATCGGCGCCGACCCCGACGTCTACCACCCCCTGCGGGACCTGCTGACCTCACCCAGATTCAGCGCAAAGTCGGACCCGGCCCTTCCCGATGCCCTCCTGGACAAATATTTGCACGGTCCGCGTAAAATTCCCAATTACAGCGGCGGACTGGGCGTCCTGGCCGGCGACACCCTGAAAAGTATCGCCGACATCCATATCCCGGCTTGCGCGGTCAGCCTTCTGTATCATGAGGGGTATTTTTCCCAATGGGTCGATTTCAAGGTCGGCCAGATCGACCAGGCAACCCGCTGGCATCCGGAACAGACACCCACCCTTTTTCGACTCCACGAACCTGATCGACCCGACCGCCCCCTGACCATTCAGGTTCCCTTTTACGACGGCGATGACCGGCTCACCGAGGTCAGCGCCCATGTATGGATGAAGATGGAGGTCAGCGGCGCACTGGATTATTTTGTCCCGGAATTCCTCATTGACTACAGCCTGCCCGGCGCCCCGGACTGGGTCAACGATGCGGCACGCCAGCTGTACAGCGCCAAATCGACCCTGATGAAAGCCAACCAGCGTCGCATGCTCGGTGCCAGCATTCTCCCGCTCATGGACACCCTGGGTCTGACGGCGGGGACGCTTCACCTCAATGAACAGCACGGGGTGACCGTGACCCTGCATCTCATGCTCCGGGAAATTGAACGCCTCCTGGGCCACCGGGATGCGACGGAACTGACCGATGCCCAGATCACCGACATTGCCGACCGGGTTGCCCATCGCCTGGTCTATACCATTCATACCCCGGTGAAGGCCGGCCATGACCGCTTTGACCGCTCACTCTACGCCCAGATCACCAGCAAGACGTTCCGCCGCATCCTGAACCAGATGGCCTGGGACGAGGAATCGCCCAGCCAGTACAATTTCACCGCCTTTGCCATGCGGGTCAACCGGGCGGTCAACAGCGTAAGCCGTTTGCACCGGGACGTCACCCGGCGACAATTCCCCGCGGTGGCCGACCGGATCAGCGCGATCACCAACGGTGTCCACCTGCCGACCTGGGCCAGCGCCGACCGCTCCACCCTTTTCGATTCCTGCGCCCGGCTGGACGGCTGGCGCAACGATCCCGGCTGCTTCACCCGTGCCGATCTGCCCGGCGACAGCGCATTTCGGCGCCAGCTCCAGGCGGCATGGCACAGCGACAACAAAAGCCTCATTGATTATATCAACGCCATGCTGAACCTGCACCGGGTTCAGATGGCCGAGACCTGGATCGAGCCGCCCAACTACCTGTCGAATATCGACGACGGCTCCCTCAAGCCCGGGGTCTTCACCATCGGCTTTGCCCGCCGTTTCTCCACCTACAAGCGGGCCGACCTGATCTTTGACGATATCGCCGCCCTGTCCGCCATCCTCCTGGAACACCAGTGGCCGGTCAACTTCATCTTCGCCGGCAAGGCCCATCCCCAGGACGAACCCGGGAAATCCGTTCTCAAAATGATCCTGGACAACCAGGAAGAACTGTACCGGCGAAGCAAGGGCCTGGCCCGCCTGGTCTTTATCCCCGGCTACGACATGGCCATCGCCAAGATGATGGTCGCCGGCGTTCACGCCTGGCT
This sequence comes from Desulfobulbus sp., assembly GCA_003604995.1. Taxonomy (GTDB): domain Bacteria; phylum Desulfobacterota; class Desulfobulbia; order Desulfobulbales; family Desulfobulbaceae; genus UBA10518. The sequence goes on from QZJD01000093.1 coordinate 9,714, forward strand.
GAACAGCCCCAAGCGCCCCCTGGAGGCCAGCGGCACCAGCGGGATGAAAGCGGCGATGAACGGCGTACCCAACATCAGCGTGATGGACGGCTGGTGGGTGGAAGGCTATCACGACGGGCTGACCGGCTGGAAATTCGGCTACGAAGGGCCTATTGCCGAGGCCGACATGAGCGAGGCCCCGGACGCCCTGCTCTATGAAGAAGACGCCCAGTCCTTTTACCAGGTATTTCCGGAAATCCTGCGGACCTTTTACCTGGAACCCGAACGCTACCTGGAGATGGCGATCAACAATCTGCGCTTAAACGTCCCCATCTTCAACACCCACCGGATGGTCGCCGAATACGCGACCAAATACGATCTGC
>QZJD01000089.1 GCA_003604995.1 Desulfobulbus sp.
CGGAATGAGGTAGACAATGAATCGTCGTGCCCTGTTTACTCCTTGTAGTATCCTCCTGTTCTCCTTTTGGCTCCATTTAGTCATGTCTCCCGCGGCCTGGGCCACTCCTGATCCCACCGAACAGTTGCGCCCATTTGTGGACAAGATTGTCGGCATTCTTACTGATGAATCCCTCCAGAGCGAGCAGATGAGCGGGACGCGAAGGGCAAAGGTGATGGAGGTGGCGCACGAGCGGTTTGATTTCGAAGAGATGTCCAAGCGCGTCCTGGGGAGTCAATGGCGACAACTTTCCGGCGAGGAGCGCAAACGGTTCGTCGACCTGTTCACCAAACTGCTGGAACATGCCTATATCGGAAAGATTGAAGATTATTCGCGGCAAAAAGTGGTGTTCAAGGGTCAGCGGATCAAAGATGATCGCGCCCAGGTGGAAACCGAACTGGTGGACAAGCAGCTTGTTCTGCCGGTTTCCTATATCATGATCCTCAAAAGCGATCAGTGGATGGCCTATGATATCGTGGTGGAAGGGGTGAGTCTGATCCGAAACTACATGGAGCAGTTCCGCGAAATCATCCGCAAGAACGGCTATCCTTCCCTGGTCAAACAGATCGAGGACAAGGTCCATGAACTGGAGACGAATATGGGCAAGCCCGCGACAACCGATATTCTGGTTGATGATAAACAGTCGTAATCACGCTTTCTCGCCCTGAGAGAGCGGATTGCCGACTCTAAACGCCGGCCGTTGAGCAGGCCGGCCGCTGACTGAAAGCGAAATTTCGTTTTCCGGCATAGGGAATTTTCTCGTAGCCTTGTGCGGCATAATTGTGTATATTAATAATTTTATTTTTTTTAATTGACCCTTGACGGTCGGGTTCCATGCGTTTACATATTCCGTTCTCAGAAATCCCCGAGCATGGCGTACGCATTGTCATCAGTGACCGCTCCTGGTTGTCTGACGACCTCGGTGAAAAGGCGGAGTCTGCGTCAGCCGAAGTGCAACTCACCAAAAAAAGTGAGGAGCGCATCGAAATTCAAGGCGCGTTGCAGGTTGAGTTAAGGCTTATATGCGACCGTTGTCTGGCGGAGTATGTGTTTCCCCTGGCCACGTCTTTGCAGCTCATTGTGGAATCGCCGGACGGTGATCGTCACTGGCGGATTCAGGACATGGAGGGAAGCGGTGACGAGCTGGACACCCTGCAGGTATCCGAACCGGTGATCGATCTGGCCGATATTCTTTGTCAGCAGGTCTATCTTGCTCTGCCGGCGAAACAGCTCTGCGGGAAAAACTGCCTGGGGTTGTGCATCCATTGCGGCCACAACCTGAATGACGGGCCGTGCGGCTGTCACAAAGATCAGGCGGCGAATTCTCCCTTCGCCGTGCTGGCAGGGTACAGGGAGCATAACAAAAAAAAATAACCGGCCGGAAGCCGGATTTCAGAGCAAAGCAGGGTTCAACCGAACTGATGCAATACCCAGACTGAGATTTTTCTCAGGTGAGACAATGGAGGAACAAAGATGGCCTTACCAAAACGACGTCATTCCCACTCGCGGACAAGAAAACGGAGAGCGCACGATTTTTTGACCGCGCCCAATACGGTTGCATGCCCGGAGTGCGGCGAAGCTAAACTGCCCCATCGTTTGTGCGGTGGTTGCGGGACGTACAAAAACAGGTCTGTTGTCCGGCTTGACGAAGAAATTGCCTAGGCCGGATTGTGCGAATCGCCCTTGACGCCATGGGCGGTGACAGCGGCCCTGATCCGATAATCGACGGGGCTCTGGCCGCGTTGCGGGAGAACCGGTCATACGAGATTATTCTCCTTGGGCCGGAAGAGTTGTTGCAACAGCACCTGGCCACTCTGGGCGTGAGCGGCTCTCTTGCCGGACGACTGCATGTTGAGCACGCCCCGGAAATTATCACCATGCATGAGACGCCGGTGGAGGCGGTGCGGCGCAAGAAAAATTCGACCATCATGGTCGGGTTTGAGCTGGTGCGATCCGGTCGGGCCGATGCGGTGGTGTCCGCCGGTCATTCAGGGGCCACCCTCGCTTCCGCGGTAAAAAAACTGGGTCGCTTGAAAGGAATTTCCCGCCCCGGTATCGCCAGCCTGTTTCCCACCTTGAAGCAGCCGGTCATGATCATGGACCTGGGGGCCAATGTGGATTGCCGGCCCCAGCACCTGTTGCAGTTCGCCATCATGGCCTCGTCCTGTATCAGCAAGATTCTGCAACTGGCAAACCCAAGGGTCGGGCTGCTCAGCATCGGCGAGGAAGCCGGCAAGGGCAACGCACTGGTCAAGGAAGCTCATGAACTCCTGGCGGCCAGCAGTCTCAATTTCATCGGCAATGTCGAAGGTCGCGACGTCTATCAGGGCAACGTTGATGTCATTGTCTGCGACGGGTTTGTCGGCAATATCTCCCTGAAGGTGAGCGAAGGCCTGGCCGATGCCGCCATGCAGATGCTCAGGACCGAAATTCTCAAGTCGCTGCGGGCCAAGATCGGCTACCTGCTGATCCGCGGCGCGTTTAAGAATTTCCGTAAGCGCGTTGATTATGCGGAGTATGGAGGCGCTCCACTGTTGGGTATCAACGGCGTCGGTATCGTCAGCCATGGAAAATCCAATGCCACAGCCATCAAGAATGCCGTGGTGGTGGCGGCCAATATGGTGGAAAAAAAGGTCAACCAGTCGATCGTGGAGTCTTTGGCCAAATGGGGCCAGACCGAGTCGGCCGAGGCGGAAGTCTGAGATGAAGCGGGCGTTTATCCTTGGCACCGGCTCCTGCCTGCCGGCACGGAAGTTGACCAATTTCGATCTGGAAAAAATGGTGGAGACCTCGGACGAGTGGATCACCACCAGGACCGGCATTCATACCCGGAGGATCTCCGGACCCGGCGAGGAAAATTACCTGCTGGCCGCCAGCGCCGCCCGCAGGGCTCTGCGGAATGCTGAAGTCAAACCCCGTGACCTCGATATGATCGTGGTGGCGACCATGACCCCGCACATGATCATGCCCTCCTGCGCCTGCTTCGTGCAGGCGGAGATCGGGGCCTCCCAAGCCTTTGCCTATGATCTCAACGCCGCCTGCTCCGGCTTTCTCTACGGCCTTGATCTGGTTGACAAATACATCGTCAGCAGGCCGGAAATGAAAATTCTGCTCATCGGCTCGGAAACCTTGTCCGCCCGCGTGAACTGGCAGGACCGCAATACCTGCATCCTGTTCGGTGACGGCGCGGGAGCCTCCGTCCTCAGCGGAGGTGGAAAGGGGAGCGGGGTGGTGGATGCGGATCTTCGTTCCGACGGCCGCTTGTGGAACCTTCTCTACATGCACAGTCCGGCAAGCCGCAATCCCGACCTTGAGCAGAACTGCCACGATTGCTGTTATATTCAGATGACCGGCCGCGATGTGTTCAAGCACGCGGTCAAGGCCATGGAAGGGTCGGTGCAGGAACTGCTGCGTCGAAACGGATTGACCATTCATGACATAGCCCTCATGATCCCGCACCAAGCCAATATCCGCATCCTGCACAAGCTCATGGAGCGTCTTGGCGTGGCCGAGGAAAAGGTCTATGTTAACGTGGATAAATATGGTAATACATCTGCGGCAAGTATCCCCATCGCACTGGACGAGGCGCACCGCCAAGGGATGATCCGGCGCGGCGACCTGCTGCTGTTCTGTTCCTTCGGCGGCGGCTTTACCTGGGGCTCAATGCTCATGCACTGGTAAAAGGAGTTTATTTTGGACTATTTTCTGACCGAAGAACAACAGATGATCGTCGACACCGCCCGGGAGATCGCGAGAGAAAAGATTATCCCCGTCAGGGCGGAGCTTGATGAGAGAAACGAGTTTCCCACCTCCATTCTCAAGGACATGGCCAAGGCCGATCTGTTCGGGGTTTTTGTCCCCGAGGAGTTCGGCGGCCTGGGTGGCGGCTGCTTTGAAATCGTCCTGGTTCTCGAGGAGTTGGCCCGCGGTTGCGTCGGGGTGGCGACCAGTTTTGCCGCCAATGCCCTGGGCATCTTTCCGGTGATGATCGCCGGCAGCCAGGAGCAGAAGGAGCACTATCTGCCGGATATCGCTTCCGGCAGGAGATGGGCCGCCTTCGGCCTGACCGAGGCCAGCGCCGGCAGCGATGCCTCCGGGGTCAGGACCACGGCGGTGCTCGACGGCGACGAATGGGTACTGAACGGGACCAAACAGTGGATCACCAACGGCGGCGAAGCGCAGATCTATTCCATCGTGGCCATGACCGATCCCAGCAAGGGGCCGCGCGGCGCCTCCATTTTCATTGTTGAGGACGGCGACCCCGGCTTTTCCTACGGTAAAAAGGAAGACAAGATGGGGATCCGGGCCTCCGCCACCCGGGAGCTGATCATGAAGGACTGCCGTATTCCCAAGGACCGGCTGGTGGGCCGGAAGGGCACCGGCTTCATCACCGTGATGAAGACCCTTGATATTTCCCGGCCGGGCATTGCCTCCCTGGGCGTCGGCCTCGGTCAGGCCGCCCTGGATGAGGCGGTGGTTTACGCCAAGCAGCGGGTCCAGTTCGGCAAGCCGATCATCTCCTTCCAGGCCGTCCAGCACATGCTGGCGGACATGGCCATCCAACTGGAAGCGGCCCGGGCCCTGGTCTATGCAACCGCCCGCCATATCGACGGCAATGCCAAGGAGGTGAGCAAAGTCTCCTCCATGTGCAAGGTTTTTGCCTCGGACATGGCCATGAAGGTGACCACCGACGCGGTGCAGGTCCTCGGCGGCTACGGCTATATGAGGGAGTACCCGGTGGAGAAGATGATGCGCGACGCCAAGATTCTGCAAATATACGAAGGTACCAACCAGATCCAGCGCAATGTGATTGGCCAGGAGCTGAACAAGGAATACGCCGCATAACTACTCGCCATGGATATCATCGTTTGCATCAAGCAGGTCCCTGACACCAAGGATGTCCGCCTCGATCCGGAAACCAATACCCTGGCCCGGGAAGGAGTGGAGTCGATCATGAATCCCTTTGACCGGCATGCCCTGGAAGAGGCGGTGCGGATCAAGGAGGAGCTGGGCGGCACGGTTATCGCCCTGTCCATGGGGCCGCCCCAGGCCGAGGCGGTGCTGCGCGAGGCCATTTCCTGCGGCGCGGACGAGGGGGTGCTGGTCTCGGACCGCGCCTTTGCCGGCGCCGATACCTGGGCCACCTCCTATACCCTGGCCCGGGCGGTGGTGACCCTGGGGAATTTTGATCTGATCCTCTGCGGCAAACAGGCGATCGACGGCGATACGGCCCAGGTGGGACCGGGGATGGCCAGTCAGCTCAAACTGCCCTATGTGACCTGCGTGCAAAAGCTGCGGACAATGGATGAAACCGGCCTGGTGGTGGAACGGATGATGGACGACGGCTATGACGTGGTCAGGTTGCCGTTGCCGGCGCTGCTTACCGTGGTCAAGGACATCAACGAGCCGCGGGTCCCTTCGCTCAAGGGCAAGATGCGGGCCAAGAAGGCGGAGATCAGAATCCTCCACGCCGCCGATATCGGGGCTGAAGAACAATGCATCGGCCTGGCCGGGTCGCCGACCAAGGTTGTTTCGGTCTTCACCCCTAAACCCAGGGGCAACCGCACGGTATTCTCCGGAACCCCCGCGGAACAGGTGGAACAGCTTTTCGCCCAGCTCAGGGATATCCTGTAGCAGCACGGCGCGTTCTGGAGCGGCTCGAGGGTTGATTCTCAGAAACAAGGTTCGGACAGACTATGCTCATCGTTGATAAGGAAAAATGTATAGGTTGCGGCGTATGCGAGGCGAATTGCGCCTTCGGAGCCATCACCGTCGAGGACGGCTGCGCCGTGGTCAATGACCGCTGCACCCTCTGCGGCGCCTGCGTCGAGAATTGCGAACCGCAGGCCCTGCGCATCGAGGGTGCGGAAAAAAGCAACAAGGTGAACCTGGACGAATGGTCCGGGATCTGGGTCTTTGCCGAGTTCCGGCACGGGGTGATTGCCCCGGTCGCCTTTGAACTGCTGGGCGCGGGCAGAAAACTCGCCGATGCGCGCGGCGTATCGCTCGCCGCCGTGGTGTTCGGCGACGGTGTCGAGGCTGCCGCGGCGGAGCTGATCGCCTACGGCGCCGATCAGGTCTATGTGGTGGATGATCCTGAGTTGGCTCAGTACCGGGAAGACGTATACGGCCGGATCATGGAGAGTCTGATCCGCGACCAGCGGCCCGAGGTTGTGCTTGCCGGTGCGACGGCCATCGGCAGGTCCTTCATCCCTCAGGTGGCCAATGCCCTGAACGCGGGGCTGACCGCCGACTGTACCCACCTGGCCATCCGGCCGGAAGACGGCATGCTCCTGCAGACGCGTCCCGCCTTTGGCGGCAATATCATGGCCACCATCGAGTGTCCTCATTCCCGGCCGCAGATGGCCACGGTCCGGCCCAAGGTCATGGCGCCGATGCCTCCCGATCCCTCCCGCCAGGGTGAGGTGATCCGGGTTGAGGTGCCCGAAGGGCTGCTCCGGTCCCGGGTCGAGGTCCTGGAGTCGGTCCTGAGCAAGCAGGACAAGGTGAATATCCAGGAGATGGAGATTCTGGTGGCAGGCGGGCGCGGCCTGGAAAATGAAAAAGGATTTGAGTTGCTCCGGGAACTGGCCGATGAATTGGGCGGCGCCGTGGCAGCCTCCCGCGCCGCTGTTGATTCGGGCTGGATTCCGTATCCTCATCAGGTGGGCCAGACCGGCAAGACCGTCTGCCCGAAGCTCTATATAGCCTGCGGCATTTCCGGCGCGATTCAGCACGCGGTGGGCATGCAGTCCGCCGAGACCATCGTGGCCATCAACCGCGATCCGAACGCCCCGATTTTTGATCTTGCCACCTATAGCCTGGTGGGCGACCTTTTTGAGATCGTCCCGCTGCTCACCAACAAAATCAAGGAGAACCGCGGCCGATGAGCTTGCAGGGAAAAGTAGCGCTGGTCACCGGCGGCAGCCGTGGCATCGGCCAGCAGGTCTGCCTGCGCCTGGCCGCCATGGGCGCCCTGGTCGGCGTCAACTACATGAGCAACGAGAACGCGGCAAAAACAACGCTTTCGCTCATCGAGCAGGCCGGAGGAAAGGGTTTTCTCGCCCCCTTTGATGTCGCCGATTCCGAGGCGGTGCAGGACCGGATCAAGGAAATCGCCGACAGCCATGACGGGGTGGATATTCTGGTCAACAACGCCGGGATCACCCGGGACGGACTCATGGCCCGCATGAAGGACGCCGACTGGGACCTGGTGCTGGACACCAACCTCAAGGGCGCCTATACTTGCAGCAAGGCGGCGATGAAGGGGATGATGAAAAAACGCTGGGGCCGGATCATCAATATGACTTCGGTCATCGGCTTCCTCGGCAATGCCGGGCAGGTCAACTATGCCTCGGCCAAGGCGGGCCTTGTCGGCCTGACCAAGTCCATGGCCAGGGAGCTGGCCAGCCGCGGCATCACCGTCAATTGTGTGGCCCCGGGTTATATCGTGACCGACATGACCAGTGAGCTGTCGCCGGAAATCCAGGAGGCGATCAAGAAACAGATTCCCCTGGGCACCCTGGGCCAGCCCCAGGACGTGGCCGCGGCGGTGGCCTTCCTGGCCTCGCCGGAGAGCGGCTATATCACCGGCCAGACCCTGCATGTCAACGGCGGCATGTATATGGGCAATTAATCGTTTTTTTTGCGGGGCCTGAAGCCTCATTTTTATCCAAGCATTACTCGCAACGACAAGACAATTCAAGAGGAGAGGAGACAATGGCGGTTGAAAGCAAAATGATCGACATCATCGTGGAGCAGCTCAGCGTAGATCGGGACAAGGTAGTGCCCGGCGCTTCATTCGTGGATGACCTGGGCGCGGATTCCCTGGATCTGGTGGAGCTGATCATGGCCATGGAAGAGGAATTTGACGTGGAGATCCCGGACGAAGAGGCCGAGAAGATCACCACCGTTCAGGACGCGATCAATTTCGTCAACAAGCTGCAAAGCTGATTTGTGGGGGCGTTGTGAAACGACGGGTTGTAGTTACCGGCATCGGTCTGGTCACCCCGCTGGGCAACGACGTCAAGTCAACCTGGGACAGTTTGGTCAATGGCCGGACAGGTATTGACCGGATTACCCGCTTTGACGTTACGGCCTATGCCTCGCAGATTGCCGCCGAGGTAAAAGGTTTTGAGCCGGAAAAATATTTCGAGGCGAAGCAGGTCAAGAATCTTGATCTGTTCGTTCAGTACGCCATTGCCGCCGCCGAGGAGGCCTTTTTCGGCAGCGGACTCGAGATAGCCGAGTCCGAACAGGACCGGCTGGGATCCATTGTCGGTTGCGGGATGGGGGGACTGCCGACCATCGAACAGACCCATCAGGTGTGCCTGGAAAAAGGGCCCCGTCGGATCACGCCGTTTCTGATTCCGCGGATCATTCCCAACATGCCGGCAGGGCATGTGTCGATGCGTTTTCACGCGAAGGGTCCGAATCTCGCCCTGACCACCGCCTGTGCCGCCGGCACGCACGCGGTGGGGGAGGCCTTCCGCAGTATCGCCTATGGCGATTGCGATATGGCGATTACCGGCGGCACCGAGTCGGTGATCTGCCCTCTGGCCGTCGGCGGATTCGCTTCAATGAAGGCACTCTCCACCAGAAACGATGATCCCCCCGGGGCTTCCCGCCCCTTTGATCGCGACCGCGACGGCTTTGTCATCGCCGAGGGATCCGGGATGATCGTCCTGGAGGAGTTGGAACATGCCCGGCGGCGCGGGGCCGTGATTTACGCGGAAATAGTCGGCTACGGCCAATCCAGCGATGCCTATCATGTGGCCGCGCCCCCGGAAAACGGTGAGGGCGGTGCGCGCTGCATGCAGCGCGCCCTGCGGGATGCGGGCATGAAGCCGGAAGATATCGATTATATCAATGCCCATGGCACATCCACCCCGCTTAACGACCGCTGTGAGACCGCGGCGATCAAGACGGTGTTCGGCGAGCATGCCTACCGGCTGGCGATCAGTTCCACCAAATCGATGACCGGCCACATGCTGGGAGGCGCCGGCGGTATCGAGGCGGCGTTTACTGCCCTGATTCTCCATCACGGGATTATTCCGCCCACGATCAATCTGGAAAACCCTGATCCGGACTGTGATCTCGATTATGTGCCGAACACCGCCCGCGAGATGAAGGTTGACACGGCCATGTCCAACTCGTTTGGTTTCGGCGGCACCAATGGGGTGATCATCATGAAGCGGTTCAAGGACTAAGGGCACCTGGCGGGAGGATATTGTGAAAGTAAGCGTGGGCAGCGATCATGGCGGTTTTGACCTGAAAGAACTGGTTGTGGCGTTTCTTCGGGATTCGGGACACGAAGTGGTTGATGTCGGCTGCCATTCGCCGACGTCGTGCGACTATCCGGATTTTGCGAGGGATGTCTGTGAACAGGTCCTAAGTGGCTCATGCGAGCGGGGTATCCTGATCTGCGGCACCGGCATCGGCATGTCCATCGCCGCCAATCGTCACCGGGAGATTCGGGCCGCCCTCTGCCATGAGGGGTTCAGCGCCCGCATGAGCCGGGAGCACAATAATGCCAATGTCCTCTGCCTGGGCGCGAGGGTGACGGGACCGGAGCTTGCCCTGGATATCGTCGGCCAGTGGATGGTCAGCGAATTTGCCGGAGGCCGCCACCAGCGCCGCCTTGACATGCTGAGCTGAATTTGTTGAACAGGCCGCGACGCGGCGCTTGCACTCAAACCGGTGCCCTTGTATAACTGAAGGAACCGGTTTTTTTGTTGTCTGCGCCTTTGCGGTCGATCAAAAAAAATATGATTTCGTAGGGTTAAGGAAAAAGGACCATGACAGCGTTGGAACAGACAGATCCGGCAATTCACCGGCTGATTCAGCTTGAACTCGACCGCCAGACCAATCAGCTGGAACTGATCGCCTCGGAAAACATCGCTTCCCTGGCCGTGCTTGAGGCCCAGGGCTCGATTTTCACCAACAAGTATGCGGAAGGCTATCCGAACCGTCGATATTACGGCGGTTGCGATTATGCCGATGAGGTCGAATCCCTGGCCATCGACCGGGCCCGC